>CAZLMT010000163.1:0-4096 GCA_964560615.1 uncultured Actinomyces sp. | reverse complement strand
GGCCACTGCTGCCTTGAGCCGATAACCGTCGACGGACGGCAGGTGGGCGCGGAGGTGCTCGTGGCGCGGCGCAGCGATAGGCACCTCGACCATGTCACGGGGAATCTCGAGGTAGCCCGGGCGCTGCTGGGAGAGCACCTCGGCGATGACACGGTCGATCTCATCGGCGGCGATGGCGGGGTTGTCGATGACCGCCTGCGCGCAGGTGAGCTCCTCGAAGACGACGAGCTGGGAGTCGAAGTTGCGGATCTTGTGGTGGAGGAGGACGTCGCCCGCGCGCTCGCGCAGGCCGGGCGCACCCGACACGACGAGCAGGGGCACCTGCTCGGCCCAGGCACCGGCGACGGCATTGGCGATCTTGAGGCCGCCCACGCCATAGGTGACGGCCACGACCCCGAGGCCCTTGAGCCGGGCGTAGGCATCGGCTGCGAAGGCTGCACCCTGCTCGTCAGCGGTGACGAGGATGGGGAAACCGACGTCTTCGAGATCGGCGAAGAGCCGCAGTGCGTAGTCACCGACGATTCCGAAGCCCCGGTCTACCCCGCGCTGACGGAGCCGGTCAGCCAGGTGCTGCGAAATCGTGAGTTCGTCCACGCGGGCAGAGTAGTGGTCAGGCTTCGAGTTCAGGATGCACGTCCCCCGGAGGCATCTCCTCGCGTGCACCCGCGAGCCACCCCACAAGGCGCAGTCCGTAGCCCACCGAGGGACCGATCAGCAGTGCGAAGAGCACCGTGCCGATGCCGACGGTGCCACCGAGAAGCCATCCGATGGCGAGCACGACGACCTCGATCGACAGACGTATAGGGGTGACAGCAATCCCCGTGCGCAGGTGGATCCCGGTCATGAGCCCATCGCGTGGTCCAGGCCCGAGGTTCGTCGTGAGGTAGAGCCCGCTGCCGATACCCACGAGGGCGATGCCGCCGATCACTTGAGCGAGCCGCCAGCCGATGGACTCCGGCGTCGGCAGCACACCGATCATCACCTGCAGCGCGGTAGCAATCACGACAGCGTTGGCGATCGTCCCCAGCCCCGGCCGCTCGCGCAGTGGGATCCACATGAGGAGCACGACGACACTCGTGAAGAAGGTGGCCAGGCCGATGGTCATGCCGGTGCGGATGGACACGCCCTGAGCGAAGACGGTCCACGGGGCATTGCCCAGGGCGGCGTCGAACAGCATCGCCTCACCGGTGCCGAAGAGCCAGAGCCCGGCGATGAGGATAATGAAGGTGCCGCGCCCACTGCGCCAGCGGGAACCTTCACTGCGCCATCGGGTGCGCGGGATGGTGCGCGAGGGGATGATCCGCTGCCATGCCTCGCGCCATCCCACGTGCGCGGACACTACCCGGAGCGGAGGGTGCTACTCGATGATGGCCCGGCGCGGACCGATGCTCCACGCCAGGTAGTTCCACGCCCAGTCTGCGAGCACGCTCACGCGGTTGCGTCCGCCAGCGAGGTAGGCGATGTGGAGCCCGAGCCATGCAAGCCATGCCGGTGTGCCATGCAGTCGCAATCCCTGCGGCGTCTCGGCGACCGCGCGGCGGCGTCCGATGGTGGCCATCTGACCCTTGTCGAGGTATCGGAAGGGCTCCATGAGCTTGCCGGTCGCGAGCGCGGTGATGTTGCGCGCAGCATGACGACCCATCTGCATCGCCACCGGCGCCACCATGGGGAGGGGTGAGCCGCCGTCGGTGCTGTAGGCCGCTGTGTCGCCGATCACCCACACATCAGGAGCACCCGGGAGTCTCAGGAACTCATCGACGATGAGGCGCCGAGAGGGCCCCGTCTGACCGAGATCGGCCCACCTCTCCGGCGCAGCGACACCCGCGGCCCAGACGACGGTGCCCGCGGGGAGGATCTCACCGTTCTTGAGGTGCACGTCGCGCTCGTACATCCGGTCGACCGCGGTGTCGACCTTGACCGTGACGCCGAGCTGCTCAAGCTCCTCCTTGGCGTGCGCGCTCGACTCCTCCGAGAAGGACGGCAAGAGGCGCGGACCCGCCTCGACAAGACTGACGGTCGCTTTGTCTGCGATGTCGGGGTACTCGCGCATGAGACTCGACTGGAGTTCGGCGACCGCCCCGCTCACCTCGACTCCCGTGGGGCCACCGCCGACCACGACGACACGCAGAGCCTCACGTGGGAGACGACCCTCCTGCACCTCTTCGTAGGTGTTGAGCAGCCGGGTCTTGATGCGACGAGCATCGGCGATCGACTTCATCTGCAGTGCGTGCTCTTCCACCCCGGGGATCCCGAACGTCGTTCCGACACTGCCGGTGGCGATCACCAACTGGTCGTAACCCAACCCCTGGCCGGCGTAGAGACGCACCCGATCGGCCTGCGGATCAATGCGCACGACATCACCGCGGATAAAGGTCACGCCGGGGATGGCCGCGCGGACGGGATAAGCGATGTCATCCTCGGGGAGTGCGCCGGTGGCCACCTGATAGAGCAGCGGGCTGAAGAGCTGATAGGGATGCTTGTCCACGAGGACGACGTCGATACGCGGCGACTTGCGCAGCAACTTGGCCGCATCCAGGCCGGCGAAGCCGGCTCCGATGATGACCACCTTCATGCGCTTCATGTGCGGATGGTGTCACGGACCACCCGGTCACGCAGAAGGGCAGGTCTGGGACACCGGGAGTGATGAAGGAGTGCTCATCGTGAGCTCGGCGTACAGCCGGGTGCACTCCGTGGCGACCGTGTCACTCTGCAGGGCAACCTCACCCAGGATCGCGACGGCCTCGTCGACTCCTGCGGAATCACGGACGGCGAGGAGCTGGCCCAACACCTGGTCGTACGGCGACAGGGAGGAGCCCGCCGTCGGCGGGGCCGATAGCCGTGCGCGATCGGCGTCGGTGAGCTCGGGAAGGTTGACTCCGTGACGATGGGCCTGAGCCGCTACCACTTCCGAGACGCTCGGCAGGTCACCGACGGCGGCTCCGTCATCGGTGCGCCAGGATCCCCACACGAGCACGCCCACCACGCCCAGGGTGACCACGGCAATCACGATCACGACGATGCGGGCCACACCCAGAGGGTACGTCGTCAGCGCGGATCCACGCTGGCCGAACGGCCGCCCCCTACAGTGCCAGGATGGCCTCCCAGCCCTCCCCGACAGCCGCCGAGACCCCTCCGGGAACCGAGCGTCGCTGGTGGTCCCTCTTAGGACTCTGCCTCGTCACCGCCCTGGTATGGGTGACAGCAAGCGACATCTCCATCGCGTTGCCCACCATCGCCCGGGACCTGGGCGGCACCATGGACACCCTCCAGTGGGCCGTCAACGGCTACTTCCTCGCGGGTGCACTCATCATCGTGGGCGGTCGCGTGGGCGACATCTACGGGCGCAGGCTGCTCTTCACGATCGGCACCGGCCTCATCCTGCTCGGGTCCGTGGTCGCCGCCCTCGCCCCATCGCCGCTCGTGCTCATCATCGGCCGGGTGCTCGAGGGCATCGGCGCCGCGGCCATCCTGCCCACTGCGCTCGCCATGATCGCGGTGATCTTCACCGGCAAGCAGCGGGACACTGCGATCGCCGCCTGGATCGCGGTCTGCTGGGGCGCGCAGGCACTCGGACCGCTGGTCGGAGGGGCGATCGTCGAGGGACTGAACTGGCGGTGGATCTTCTGGATCAACCTCCCGATCGGGATCGTCGCGTTGCTCCTCACGTGGTGGGCGACGCCTGAGACACGGGACGCGCACGCCGGACGGCGGATCGACTTCCCCGGCATCATCACACTCGTGGGCAGCCTCTTCCTGCTGTCCTGGGCCCTGGTGCAGTTCGACACCCTGCCCACCGCGGGCTTCGCCGCCATGATCGCCGGATCGATCGCGCTCCTCGTGCTCTTCATCCTCATCGAGCGTCGCGTCGCGAGCCCTGTCATCAAGCTCTCGGTCTTCCGCATGCGCCGTTTCGATGGCGCTGTCCTCGCCAACCTCATCGCCAACTTCGTCTTCGGCGGCGTGATCTTCTTCATGGCGCTCTACCTGCAGGTGGTGGAGGGCTACGACCCGCTCCAGGCGGGCCTCCTGCTACTCCCGGCGACGATTCCGATTCTCATCATCAACCCACTGGGCACCTGGCTCGGTCGGCGATTCG
>CAZLMT010000162.1:0-4117 GCA_964560615.1 uncultured Actinomyces sp. | reverse complement strand
ACCCATGTCTGATCCGGGTCATCCGGACCGGTGAGCACGTGCGCGATGCGGCGGCGTACGTCGTCGAGGTCGCCGACGTCAGGGCCGCCGAGATAGCGGCCGACCTCAGGGCCCGCCAGCGCGTCGTGCAGGCCCTCCGCGTCCTCAAGGGACATGCGCGAGATGACGAGTCGTTCGGTACGCCCGACGTGCTCGGTCACGCCCGGGATTCACCCAGGGTGATCGCGACGACACCGATGACCACGATCGCGATGCCGGAGATGGTGAGCAAATTCATCCGCTCGCTGAAGATCAGCCACCCGCCGATGGCAGCGCCGACCGTGCCGAGGCCGGCCCACAGGGCGTAGGCCGGGCCGACATCGAGAGTCTTGAGCGCGAAGGCGAGGAGGGTGAAGGCAAGGCCATAACCCAAGACGACAGCGACCGAGGGCCACAGGCGCGAGAAGCCATCACTTGCCTTGAGCGACAAGGTCCCCACCACCTCGGCGGCAATCGCGAGCACGAGGAATACCCAGGCCATCGATGCTCCTCTGATCAGGTCAACCCTCCCAGGCGACCGTGACGACGTCGTAGGGCAGCAGCCAAGCATCAGGGTTGAGGATGCACAGCAGCAGGGTGCCCCCACCGAGCGCCAGGCCCGCGTGGGACTCGCTCAGATTGAAGCCCGGCTTGGTGGCATGGGATTCGGCGATGAACGCCGCATACTCCCTCGCCATGGCCTCGCGGACGGCTGGCTCATGCCAGCCCGTGCGCATCTGCTCGAGGGTGATGACCCGCAGGTGGTGTCGGCCGGGCCGCTGGGACTCCCGGATGAACGCCGCTTCGGCGACCCCGCGACCCCAGTCAGCCTCGATGCGCGACATCCACTCTTCGTTGGCTCGCAGGGCGAAGGCGGCTTGACGCCGTGAGGCGTCGAGGAAGAGCGCCGCCTTAGTGGGGTAGCGGGCGAAGAGCGCCCCCTGCGACGAGTGCGCCCCGTGGGCGATCGCATCCACCGTGGCGGCGTCGTATCCGCGCGTGCCTACCTCGTCCAGGGTCGCCTGGAGCAGGCGGTCACGGACGGGATCGCCAGTATCGAAGAGGACCGGAGCGTCGATGTGCGGCGCGTCGACGTCGGGCAGGGGTCGGGGTTGGACACCGGATGACAGAGCCGCCAGGAAGATCGCGCCCAGGCGGTGCACGTCGATGGCATCCACTCCGGATCGTCGGGCCACGAGCACGAGGCCGAGAGCCGCACTCAGGAGGAATGCCCTGCGTGCGGCATCCTCGCGGGTGAGTGCACCGGGCACCGGAGTGCACCACCGGGTGATCTGCCTACCGAGAGTCTGATCGACGGCGCCACCGAGTCCCTCGTCGAACTGCGCCACGATGAGGAACTCCACCGCAGCGCGGACACCTTCGACAGGGTGGGCCAACGCGTCCAGGACATCGGCGAAGCGCTCGTCGTCAGGGGCCGTCTCGAGGAGGCCGGCAGCGGCGAGGAGTTCGAGGAGGAGATCGCGTAGGACGGGCTCGGCGGACTCGGTCCATGTCGAGGCAGCGAGCTCCGAGCGATCGGCGTAGCGGTCCTGAAGCGGGCGGCGCGATGTCCCTGCCTCGCGGGCGACGCGGGCGAAGGTGAAGTCGCCCCAGCCTTCCTCCGCAGCGACTCGCACGGACGCAGCGCTAATGGCCCGATCGGTGCGCCGTACGCGCGGCGACTGCAGCAGGCCAGCCACCCCTCGACACTACTGTGGAATCCCGCCTAGTGCCCCGGATCGTGGCGTCGTGCCGTGAGGGACTGGATGCGGGGCTCCCGCTCGCCGGTGAGGAGCACCTCGAGCTCTACGCGGCCCATGTCCGTCGCCACGATCCACCGCGCTTGCGCCGGGCTCCGGGAGGTGACGCTCATGGCATCGCGGACCACCTCGCTCGCCGCAAGGGCCTGCCATGCGGATCGGCGCTCGTCACGCCCCTTGTCTAGGTCGAGATTGATCGCGGCCATCGCATCGAGTGCCGCGTCATCCCACTCCGCGAGTAGAGCCTCGGCGAGGACCATGGCTTGCTCGGTCTGCGGCCAGAGCCGGTCGATAGCACGCACGCGCGCGGCGTCCGCGGCCTCCTCGGCCACTAGCTCGGCAAGCGCACTCGCGCAGGCGTCGCGCATGGGCGCGTAGGTGCGATTGGCCAAGCCGACGACGCCCCAGCGAGTGTCCGGATGCCAGCGCATGTGCGATCCGAAGCCGGGGTAGCCCCCACTGTGGTGGATGAACCGTCCGAGTTCGGGGTGATCGCTGATGCGCAGGCCGAGGCCGTAGGAATCGATGGATCCGTCGGCTTCACGACCGGCGACGACATGGGGACGCTGCATTTCGCGCCGGGACCAGCGCGACAACATGCCCATGTCGGGCGCGTCGGCCCACGCCGACTCCAGGAAGGCCACCCATGTGGCTACGTCGCCGACCGTGCTCCACAGCCCGCCCATGGGACTGAATGCTCCGGAGGGTCCCTCCGCCTGGTCGATGAGTCCCTGCGCCGTCGGATGCCTGCCGACGACGCGATGTGACGTCGCTGTGACATCGAAGGTCGATGCCGTCATGCCGAGTGGATCGAGCAGCCGCTCCCGCACGACATCGCGGTAGTCGCTTCCCGTGACCTGCGCGATCACGCGTCCGAGGAGGGCGTAGCCGATGTTGGCGTACTCGAACTCCAGCCCAGGCGGCCGACAGAACGTGAGTCCGGCGGCCACGAGCGCATCGAAATCCGGGAGCGGCAGCGACTCTTGGCGATCACCCCACGGATCATCAGTGGGGAACCCGCCCGTCATCGTGAGCAGGTGCGCGATGCGCAAGGGCGGTGCCGACGCCGGGAGTCCAATCGAACGCGCAGGGGGCAAGAGGTCGGCGAGGGGAGTATCCAGCGACAACAGCCCCTCATCGCGCAGGCACAGCACTGTGGCAGCGGTAAAGCTCTTGGTCATCGACGCGATGCGGAAGGCGGCTGAGATGTCACGATCTGAGATGTCACGGGCATCCGCTGCGTCACTGACGGAGTGCGCGTGCACGAGTTCGCCGGCGAGGACGAGCCCATAGGAGATGGCAGGGATCGCGTGCGCCTCGGACGCGGCGGCCATTCGGGCATCCAGAATCCCCGCCGCGGTCGCTACATCCACGGCGCGACGCTAGCGGACCTGATCCGTGACTTTGCCGGGCCGCTCCCCTAGGCTCAGGACACCTTCTCGGCGAAAGGACCCCACCACGATGAGTTTCGGTCAGTCCATCAAGCACGTCTTCGGCAACTACGCGACCTTCCAGGGTCGCGCGTCGCGTTCGGAATTCTGGTGGTGGTACCTCTTCACCTCCATCGTGAGCATGATCGTCTTCATTCCGGCCATCCCCTGGTACAACGAGCTGCTCAACAGCTCGATGAATCAGGCGGGCAACGCGGTCATGGTGATGCCGCCGATCACGGGCCTGGCCACAGTGGGCCTGGCGCTTTCGACCATCTGGACCCTGGCCATCCTGATCCCCACGATCGCGGTGGCAGCACGCCGCCTGCACGACTCCAACAAGTCCGGCTGGCTGCTGCTGCTGTGGTTCCTCAGCTGCTGCTTCGGCATCGGTGCCATCATCCTCATCATCCTGTGGATCCTCCCGAGCACGCCGGGGCCCAACCGCTACGGCGAAGGGCCTGCACAGGCCCTCTAAGCCCCCGACGTGCGAGCGGGCACTCGTCTAGGACACTAGGCGGGTGCCCGCTCGTCTTGTCATCATCGGATCCGGGGAGACATCCCCCACGATGGTGAAGATTCACCGCGAGCTCCTGGCGACGGCGGACGACGGGTCGAGCGCGATGCTCGACACCCCCTTTGGCTTCCAGGCCAATGCCGACGACCTCACCGACAAGATCCGTGAGTACTTCCGCGACTCCGTGGGCGTCGATATCTCGGTGGCTGCCTGGCCAAGGCAAGACGAGTCCGCCGCAGCCCGGGAGCGGGCCCTCGCTCTGCTCGGTCGCGCTTCGTGGGCCTTCGCCGGTCCCGGCAGCCCCTCCTACGCCCTGCGTCAGTGGATCGACAGTCCCATGCCTATCGGCCTGGCCGAGATCGTCCACCGCGGCGGAACGCTCGTCATGGGCA
>CAZLMT010000161.1:3005-4154 GCA_964560615.1 uncultured Actinomyces sp. | reverse complement strand
GAAGAGCAGTGCGGCGATGCCCGCGACCGTCGACCACGATCCGACAGCAAGCACGACGACAGCCCCGATGGTGATCATGTAGGCAACAACGATGCCGCCGAGCACCGGCGACTGCCGCCATGCACCGCGCACGATGCAGCGGCCCAGGCTGATCGCGAAGGCCCCGACGATGACCGCCCCGAAGATGACCGCGGGCAGCGGGTGCTCGATCGGCACGAGCGCGACGATGTAGGCCACGTGCCCCACCAGGAACGCCGCGGCGCCGGGGATGAAGCGATCCTGGAAGAGCAGGACGTCGCCGACCAGGCCGAAGACCAGCCCGATGACGATCCACCAGCGGATCCAGTCGGACTCCGCCGGGATGAGCACGGCCGCCGCGATGAGGAAGACCATCACGGCCGGCTTGGCCCACCGCTCGATCGAGCGTCGGTCGGTGCCGACCGCCCACCAGTCGAGGATGGCGATGACACCCGCGATAGCCATAGGCACGACCCAGGTCATGCCGAGAGCATGCCAGGGCCCTTCTGGTTACGTGCGGACCGGCTTCTTGTACTCCAGGGTGTTGGACCGGACCTGGCTCGGCTTCATCGTGCTGCTGTCAGTCCAGACGAAGTAGATCCACGCTGTGCGGGCGATCTTGCGTTTCCAGGTGAAGGTGCCATCGTCGCTTACCTTCGGACGTGAGGTGCCCTGCACCCAGTTGACCTTGCCCTTGTAGCGGACCATGGGCACGACGACTGCGCCTGCAGGAATCTCACCCGTGAGTCCTGCGGCATTAATCTTTACCGTCTTGCCGCGAACCTTCGTCATCTTGGCCTTGATCCATGGCATCGCCTCGACGATCACGCCGATATTGACGCTACGCATTGTCGCCATAAGTGAGTAGCCGTTGACCTGCAGGGTGTAGTCCCCGATCGCGGCGTTCCCGGGCACGGTGAGCGTGACCGTGAATCGGCCCGACGAATTCGTCTTGCCCTTGACATCCGCCACGGACTGGCCACCCTCGGTGAAGAGGTAGATGGACACGTCGGAGTTGTAGGAGTAGATCCCACCCTCGATCACGATGCGCCCACCGGGGACCGAACGCAAGACCGGTCCAGCACCAAGCGGCACGCGCGCGGACCCGTTATATGCCGTGATCGTTAGGCC
>CAZLMT010000161.1:2389-2989 GCA_964560615.1 uncultured Actinomyces sp. | reverse complement strand
TGACCGCCCGTCTTCCTGGCCTCCGGTGTCACCAGGCGCGGGTGCGGGGGACGGCACGGGTTGCGGACCGGGGGGCACCGGCGGCGCCGGGGGCAGCGGTTCTGGACCCGGGGGTGTAGGTGGAGTCGGGGGCACCGGGGCCGCGGGCGTCGTGTAACTCGCGGTGGCGGCGAGCGACGTGCCGACGGCATTCGTCGCCGTGGCGCTGACCGTGATCGTCTGGCCCAGCGCCAGTCCGGTGAGCAGGCAGGTGTCGTCAGTCGACGGGGCTGGGGTGCAGCCGATACCGGCGGAGGTGGTGATGGCGTAGCCGGTGATCGGGCGTCCGCCGTCGCTGAGGGGTGCGGACCAGGACACCAGGGCCGCGGTGTCCGTGGTCCACGTGAGCGCGACGAGCGCCTCCGGGGCTGCGGGCACGGTCGCGGCGTACTCGTAGACGATGGCGGTGTTGCCTTCGATCTCAGCACTGTTCGCTGTCGTAACGGCGACGATCTTGATCGCGTACGACACGCCATTGGACAGACCCGTGAGCACGAACGAGTCATCACCCTGGGCAGACAGCGAGTCATCAGCTACCAGAGGCCAAGATCCGCCAGCGGG
>CAZLMT010000161.1:741-2379 GCA_964560615.1 uncultured Actinomyces sp. | reverse complement strand
TAGCGCACGAATGCGCCGCCGCCGAGCTGGGCATTGATCAGCGGTGTCCAGGCCAGGCTGATCTGCGTGGCGTCGGGGACGGCAGAGAGGCTGCCGACCGCCGCCGCCTGGGTCACCGGAGTGAGTGGCTGGCTCGCCCCCGACGCGAGTCCCGTGCCCGCGGTGTTGATGCCGGCGATGGTGACGGTGTATTCGGTGCCGTTGACCAGGCCCGAGATGGTGCAGGGACTGGCCGCGCACGAGTCATCTGCGACGACTGTGCCAGCACCGGTGGGCGTTGCGACCAATCGATAGGCCGTCACCGTCGCACCGCCGGTGAACCCGGGCGAGCTGAACGCGATGGCGATCTGCCCATCCCCGGGCGAGGCCGAGAAGATGAATGGCCGTGAGGGAGTCACTGCGTAGACCGAGAAGGTGCGCAGCACCGGGCTGGCCGCCGCGTACTGGGCATTACCGGCCTGCGTGATCCGCAGCACGCACGATCCCACCGCCAGCGTCGTCACCACACCGCTGCCGGAAATCGCGCACACCGAAGTGTCATCGGAGGAGTACGCCACCGCCAGGCCACTCGTGGCGGACGTCGAACCGGCGATCGAGAACGATGCGCTTGCGAATGCCTTGTCGGGGATCGGAGCCGCCGTGATGGTCTGATTCAGGGCGCCGACTTCGATCACCTGGGACGCCTCCACCAGCGGAGGTGAGTAATTACCGTTACCTGCCTGGCTCGCATAGATCTCGCAGGTACCCGTTGCCAGAAACGTGAGGGTAGCGGATGCGCCCGGTCCTGAGATTGAGCAGACCGTCCCCGCGCCCCGCAAGATGGACAGCGAACTGAGAAGTCCGCTCGATGCGACGGATGTGACCGCGTAAGTCCCACCGGGCAGCGGATTCTCCGGAACGGCAGACGTGAACGTCACCGTCTGGAGACCCCGCGCCACCGTGATCGTCGTGTCCGCCGTCGACTGCGAGGAGTAGTTGCCGTCGGACGCCTGCGGCGCCCGCACGACGCACGACCCCGTGCCGCCCGCGGCCGTGCCGAACGTCAGGACACCCGTACCCGTGTCGAGCGAGCACGAGGCGGTGCCTGCATTGACAAGGAAGTAGGAGACATCCCCAGTGCCTGACCCACCTGCGGTCCTGAGACTGAGCGTCTGACCGAACACACCAGCAGTGGAGTTCGTGAACCGCAGCGCCGCCTGCGTGCCTTGCGCCACCACGAAGGACCGATCCACCACGGCTGCTGCCGCATAGACATCGTCCCCGGGCTGCGAGGCCCTGATTGAGCACGTTCCCGCACCCACGATCGCGACCGTCGCACCGGTCGACCCCGCGATGACCGCGCTCGCCCCCGTCACGCTGCACACCGTCGGCGTCAGCGACGTGAAGGTCACCAGCCGACCCGGGGCAGTCGTGGACGCACTGATCGCGAACGGGGCATCCCCATAGTTCTTACTCGACAACGCAGCGAACGTGACCGTCTGAGCCGCCTTGGAGATCGTGAACGTCGCCACCGTGAAGCCTGAGCTCGTGTCGTCCATTTCTGCCGCCGTCGCCTTGATCGCGCACGTCCCCGCCGTCACATAGGTCACCTGAGCCGTCAGGGAGTTCACCGTGCAGCCCGTCGTCCCCGCGCTGTCC
>CAZLMT010000161.1:0-724 GCA_964560615.1 uncultured Actinomyces sp. | reverse complement strand
ATAGCCGATCGGACCGCCGTTTGTCGTTGCCAGAGAACTGGGTGTGAAAGCACGGCTGTCATCCGCGGTGATCGCCAGCGTCGGCGACCAGGTCACCGACGCCGCTGCCTTCGCCACCGTGAACGATCGCGTCACATCAGCCGCCGCGAAATACGACGACGTCTCCGCCGCGGACGCCGTGATCGAACACGGGCCCGCCTTCAGGATCGTCACCGTCGCGCCGGCCACCGAACACACCAGCGGCGTCGTCGACGTCATCACCAGGTTATTGCTCGGCACCGCCGCCCCCGTCGCGAACGGCCCATCCCCATAGACCTTCCCCGAGATCACCGGGAACGTGATCACCTGAGACGACTTGCTCACCACGAACGTCACCGTCGTGGACGCCGACTCCCACTGGTCAGTCTGCGCCGCCGTTGCGCGCACCACGCAGGTACCCGGCGCGGTGTACGCAAGGACGCCCGAGGAGGAGTTCACCGAGCACCCCGACGTCGTGGAGTCATCCACCGAATACGAGATGGGGCCATTGCCCGACGTGCTCGCCAGCTCGGACGGCGTCAACGGCGACTGCGGCATCGTCACCGCCGTCGTAGGCGCCCACGACACCGACGTCGCGCCTCGATTCACCGTAAACGACTCGGTGTCATCAGCCGCCGCCAGATAGCTCGAGTTGCCGGCCTGGGCCGCGCGCAAGGTGCACGTGCCCTGCGCCACCAGCGTCACG
>CAZLMT010000160.1:0-4158 GCA_964560615.1 uncultured Actinomyces sp. | reverse complement strand
AGTGCCGCCACCCTCGGCGTCATCTATGGCTACGACGGCTCCAACATCGCGGGAGCCCAGCTCTTCTTCCAGGACTACTTCGGCCTCCAGGGCAACGACGAGGCCGTCGAGACGATCGTCACCGCGACCGTCTACGGCGAGCTCATCGGAGCGCTCGCCGGTGGCTTCATCGTCAGTCGCTTTGGGCGCAAGCCGACGATCGTCGCGGTGGCCTTCAGCTACGTCGCCTTCTGTCTCGCCAGCGCCCTCGCCATCTCCCCCATCATGCTCGGGATGTCCCGGTTCTGCCTGGGCCTCGCGATCGGCGTCTCGCTCATCGCGGTGCCGATCTTCGTCGCCGAGTCGGTGCCGGCGCGCATCCGCGGGGCCACGCTGGTCGCCTACCAGGTTGCAGCGGTCGTGGGCATCATCCTCAGCTACCTCGGCGCCCTGTCCATGAGCGGCCTTGGCGACGCCATCAACTGGCGCATCATGCTGGGGCTCGCGGCGGTGCCAGCCGTCCTGCTCATCCCCGCGCTACTGCGACTGCCGGAGACCCCGCGATATCTCGTACTCAAGGGAAGACTGGAGGCAGCGCGCGCCTCACTGGAACGGTCCGACCCCGACGCGGACGTCGACGCCGAACTCGCCCGCATGCAGGCCGCCATCAGCGGCGAGCGCGGTGGGCGTATCAAGGAAATGCTGCGCAAGCCCTACCTGCGCGCGACGGTCTTCGTCGTCGGCCTCGGCTTCTTCATCCAGATCACCGGCATCAACGCCACCGTGGCCTACGGCCCGCGCATCTTCCAGGCCATGGGCGTCACGACGACCACCCAGTCCATCCTCATGGCCACCCTCGTGCAGTGCATCGCGCTCGTTGCCGTCCTGGCCTCGATGAGCGTGGTGGACCGATGGGGTCGTCGTCCGATCCTGCTCACCGGCATCACCATCATGGTCGTGTCCCAGCTCGCCATGGTGGTGACCTTCGCGACGCAGGAGGGCGACACCTTCTCCACAGCCCAGGTCGTGCTCGGCTTCCTCGGACTGGCCGGCATCAACATCGGGTTCGTCTTCGGCTTCGGCGCCCTCGTGTGGGTCTACTCCAGCGAGAGCTTCCCCGCTCGACTCCGCGGCTACGGGTCGAGTGCCATGCTCGGGTCGGACCTGCTGGCCAACATCATCATCGTGCAGTTCTTCCTCACCGTGCTCAACACCATCGGCGGCGCGTGGTCCTTCGGGATCTTCGCTATCCTCGCGGTGTTCGCCTGGATTTTCGTCTGGCGCCTCGCGCCTGAGACGAAGGGCCGTGAGCTGGAGGAAATCCAGGGCTACTGGGAGAACGGCGGGCGCTGGCCCGCACCCGAGGAGAAGGGGTCGCGCTGATGCTGCGTGCCGGGGTCGACCTCGGGGGCACCAAGATCCAGACGGTCATCGTGGACCCGGACGGCAACGTCCTGGGCCAGTGCCGGCTGCCGACGCCCCAGGACAAGGGACCGTCCGGTGTCCTCGAGGCAATGGTGCTGTCCGTGCGCCAGGCCCTCGTGGATGCGAGCGCGGATCCCGCCGAGCTCCTCGGGGTCGGCGTGGGGTCACCGGGCCAGATCGATCACGACGCCGGCACCGTGAGTCACGCGGGCAACCTCCCCGACTGGCTCGGGACCATCGCGGTGGCCGCACCACTGCGCGACGCGCTCGGCGTACCCATCGAACTCGCCAACGACGTCCAGGTGGGCGTCATGGCCGAGTCCCGACTCGGAGCCGGACGCCCATACTCCTCGATGCTCGGCATCTTCTGCGGCACGGGCGTGGGCGGCGGAATCGTCATCCACGACGAGCTCTGGCTTGGCCGCGGAGCCGCGGGCGAGGTCGGTCACATGGTCGTGGAGCCCGACGGCGCACCCTGCCCCTGCGGTCGCAGGGGTTGCCTGGAGGCCTACGCCGGCCGCGCGGCGATGGAGACCGAGGCACGTCGACGCATCGCGCACGGCAAGCACAGTGACCTCCTCAAGATCATGGAGAAGAAGGGCCGCACCCGGATGTCCAGCGGGGTCTGGGCCAAGGCTCTCAAGAAGGACGACCACCTCGCGGTGCACCTCGTTGATCGCGCCGTGTGGGCGCTCGGTCTCGCGGCAGCCAGTGCGGTCAACCTGCTGGACATCGAGGCGGTGGTCATCGGAGGCGGCCTCGGGACGCGGCTCGGGCCACCGTTCGCCGAGCGCATTCGCGAGGCGATGCTGGCGCACCTCATCCTCCCGGAGAAGGCACCGCAGGTGCTCAGCGCCGCACTCGGCGACCTCGGCGGAGCCATGGGGGCTGCCCTGCGCGTGGAGCATGCGATCCCCCCGCCCGGTGACCTCGGCACCGTCGCGGACCCGGATGCCTGAGGCCGCACGCGGCATCACCATGGCCGCGGAGATCGCCGAGCAGCCCGCGGCGCTCGCGCGACTCCTCGACGAAGGTCGCGCGCCGATAGCGGAAGTCGCCCACGGCATCGCCGCACGCAATCCCCGCTTCGTCCTGCTCGCCGCGCGGGGCACCTCCGACCACGCCGCGCTCTACCTGAAGTACCTCATCGAGGTGCGGCTCGGCCTGCCGGTCGGGCTCGTCTCCCCCTCCACTCTCACGGTGTACGCCGCCCAGCCCCACTACTCCGACGTGCTGTGGATCGCGCTCAGCCAGTCGGGTGGGTCCCCCGACCTCGTGGAGTCGACCACCCGGGCTCGCGAGGCGGGAGCCTGGACGATCGCGATCACCAACGCGCCTGAGTCACCGCTCGCGAGGGCCGCGGAGGCACACATCGACGTGCTGTCCGGGCCGGAGCGCGCGGTCGCGGCGACCAAGAGCTATACGAGCGAACTCCTCGCGTCGTGGTTGTTCGTCGAGTCGTGGGCTAAGGGCGACACCTCTCGCGCCGATGTCCTCCCCGGTCTCGCACGCGCGGTGCTCGACCGCGGCTACGGCCTCGAGGTCGCTCCGCGCTATCGCTTCGTGGAGCGGCTGGTGACGACAGGTCGTGGCTACGCCTACCCCACGGCACGCGAGGCCGCACTCAAACTGATGGAGACGTCGTATCTCTCCGCGCACGCCTTCTCCAGCGCCGACCTCATGCACGGTCCGCTCGCGATGATCGACGTGGACCGACCCGTCATCGCCGTCGTGCCCTTCGGTCCGGGCGGCGCGGCCATGCAGCCCGTTCTGGACCGCCTCGCCGAGCGTGGCGCCGACGTCCTCATCGAAGGCGATGTCGCGCGAGCCCCGCACGCGGCCGCACATATCCCCCTGCCGGAGACCGGCGAGGACATCGCGCCGATCCTGCAGATCCTGCCCCTGCAGCAACTCGCCTACGCGATGGCGATCGCCCGGGGTCACGACCCGGATGCCCCGCGCGGCCTGCGCAAAGTCACGGAGACCCTCTAGGCGCGCTTGTCCCCATGGCCCAGGCCCACGCGCCGCACACTCGCCTACCCGGCCGAGTGTGGGGGGAGCGCGAGGGGCGAGCGCGGGAGGGGAGCGCGGGGGTGGCCTAGGCCCAGGCGCCGCCGCGGAGCACGCGCATCACGCGGAGATCCTCGTCTAGGGCCACGATGTCAGCCCGCTGACCCACCGCGAGCAGGCCACGATCACCGAGGCCCATCGCCCGAGCAGGGGCGAGTGACGCGGCAGAGCTCGCCTGGTCGAGTGAGCGATCCGCGAGACGCACCGCGCGACGCACGGCAGAGTCCATGAGCAGCGTGCTGCCCGCGAGACTTCCGCCCTCGCGCAGGCGCGCAACGCCATCGCGCACCACGACGTCGAGGCTCCCAATCCGATAGTCGCCGTCACCGGCGCCAGCAGCCGACATCGCATCGGTGACGAGCGCGCCGCGACCCTCCGACGCCGAGAGGGCGAGTGCGACGACCTCAGGCTCGAGATGTACGCCGTCGCCGATGACCTCGCACGTCACGCGCGCATCGGCGAGGAGGACGCCCACGGGCCCCGCGTCGCGGTGGAGCAGCGGTGGCATCGCGTTGAAGAGGTGCGTCGCCACGGTCGCGCCCGCATCAACGGCAGCGCGGGCAGCATCGCCATCGGCCGCAGTGTGGCCCACTGCGGCGATGGCGCCACTCTCGACGATGAGGCGGATGGACTCAAGGGCGCCAGGGAGTTCGGGGGCCAACGTCACCATGCCGATGCGACCGT
>CAZLMT010000159.1:1357-4201 GCA_964560615.1 uncultured Actinomyces sp. | reverse complement strand
AGCCACGTGAGCCAAGCCGCCCGCGAAACGATCAGGGATCCTGCCGAGTGCCAGAAGTGTCAGGAAGCCCCCGTATGACTCACCCGTGATGAAGATGGACCCGGCCGCCGCCAAGCCTTGAGCCTCGAGCCAGTCAACCGCTGCACTGATGTCCTCGATCTCGCCTTCCCCGACGCGCCCCCAGTACTTCTCGCGGAAGTCGCGCCCGAAGGTGACACTGCCGCGGTAGTTCAGTGACGCATAGATCCATCCATCGTCGATCCAGGACTGCGCCATGGGGTCATAGCGATCCACGCTCACGAGGTTGGGTCCACCGTGCAGCCCAAGAATCGTGCCGCGAGCCTCAGCCACATTCGCCGGCAGCCCAACCCACAGCTGCAGGATCGTCCCATCCCTGCTCACGACATCGTGAGAGGTGAAGGTAGCCCCGGAGGGGACGTCATCAGCGGGCAGACGGACCGAAAGGGTGGCTCTGTCGCGCGTCTCAAGGATGTGAAGGGGCTCATCCCATGTGCTTCGGACGAGCCTCAGCGCACCATCGTGGGTGTAGTGGGATGCCCATATGAGAGGAAACTCGGATCCGACATCGGGTTCAAAGTAGGCGCCAGGGGGGTGAGGAATCGTCGTGGTCGTAGAGGTCGACAAGTCGTGCTCCAGGAGACGATGCACCCCTCGCTCAACGTGCACGAGGAGGACCTTCCCTGTGGGTGAGTGCCAGTCCAGGGGGATCACATCACCGACGAGATCTGCCAGGGCTATGTCGACTCGATCGCCCGATGTCGGATCCCACACCACCGGACGCGCGAACCCTGACACCTCCGAGTAGGCCAAGAGCCGGTGATCACCATGCTCTTGAGCGAATCGCACGGCGCGCACCGGACCGCTGGGACCGTCCGAAAGGGTGGCGATGACCTCGCCTGTGGCGGTAGAAACGACGGTCACGGCGAATCGGCGAAGACCCGGGTTATGGTCGGTTGTGTCGATGGACGCCAGCGAAGTGTCAGCCGACAGTAAGCCCGACCACGCTTCATGCGGTGAGTGGAAGATCACGCGCCCTGCTTCGGAGTCATCGATACTCGTCAGCAGCGCAAAGAAGCCCGACTCGTCGGCTCCTGTGAGGAGCACACTCCGGCTGTCCAGTGAGCAGTCAATGCCGCGAATCGTGTAGGTGTCTCGCTCCGGGGTGAGGTCACGCCCGGGTCCGCCGCCGATCGGGAAAGCGTGCAAGTGACCGAGCTCAGAACCTGTGGTGTCGTCCAGTTCGAGGATGTTGGCGCCGTCAGGCGTGAGTGTCGTTGCCAGGGTCGCGTGGTCAAAGGGACTTGGCTCAGGGGCGCCCGTGCCCCCTCGGAGCACCCACAGCGAGAGCCCCTCCTCCTCCTGTCGAAGGACGACTTCCAGGTCCAGCGGGCCACGGACAGCTCTTACTGAGGCGGTGTGCGCGCGGCTCAGGCGCTGGTTTGAGGTCGACATGTTCGAGACAACTCCACACTAGGACGGTTCGGGATGATGGCAGGCGACAAGGTGCGCGCCCGTACCCACCAGGGCTGGGTTGGTCGCACAGATGTCTGTTTGCTTCCAGCAACGGCTTCGAAAGGCACAGCCTGCGGGCATAGCGTCCGGCGACGGCAGGTCTCCCTCGAGCAGGATGCGGCTTCGTGTGCGCTCGATTCGGGGATCCGGCACAGGAACTGACGAGATGAGCGCCTTTGTGTAGGGGTGCTTGGGTGATGTGTAGAGGGTGTCTGAATCGACCATCTCCACGATCCGTCCCAGGTACATCACCGCTACTTCATGGCTCACGTGGCGGACCACGGCGAGATCGTGGGCGATGAACAGGTAGGCGAGGTTGAGCCGAGCCTGTAGTTCCTCGAGGAGATTCAGCACCCCGGCCTGGACGCTGACGTCGAGTGCACTGACGGGCTCGTCTAGCACGACCACCTCGGGTTCCAGCGCGAGCGCCCGGGCGATGCCCACGCGCTGGCGCTGCCCTCCCGACAGCTCGTGAGGGTATTGCCTCAGGACGGACTGACTAAGTCCCACGAGGTCGATGAGTTCGGATGCTCGCTTCGAATCAGATCGGCCCGCAAGACCATGCAGTTGCAGAGGCTCCAAGACGATGGATTCGACTGATTGTCGTGGGTCCAGTGAGGCATACGGATCCTGGAAGACCAGTTGAATTCGCCGCCTGGCCGCACGCAGATCCCGCTTGGACATCGTGTGGAGGTCCTGGCCGTCGAGGAGGACGGATCCCGATGTCGGAGTCACGAGGTTGACCACGCAGCGGCCCAGGGTCGACTTGCCGCAGCCGGTCTCTCCCACGAGACCAAGAGTCTGGCCGCGCTCCAGGTTGAACGAGACCCCGTTGACCGCATGAATGGCCCCCGTCTGACGGCGCAGGATGCCACTTCTCACGGGGTATTCCTTGACCAGATCGCGTACTTCCAGCACGGGGCTCACGAGGACTCCCCAGGGGAGGCGACGAGGTGACAGCGTGCGAAGTGGCCGGGTCCGACTTCATGGCGCGCGGGCAGCTCGATATCGCACGTGCCCGCCATGGCGACGTCGCAGCGAGGGTGGAATGAGCACCCGCTGGGACGCTCCGCAGGAGACGGCTGGAAGCCCTGAATCCGATACAGGGGAGTTGATCGATCTCGAGCGTCGAGCCGCGGCAGGGAAGCGAGCAATCCTCGCGTGTATGGATGTGCGGTGTCGTAGAAGATGTTGTCCGTATCGCCTTCTTCGATGAGACGCCCGGAGTACATCACCACGACCCGGTCGGCCACGCCCGCGACGACACCAAGATCATGTTGAATACCGTTGGAGATGAAAGTCTTTTGGCCG
>CAZLMT010000159.1:1039-1347 GCA_964560615.1 uncultured Actinomyces sp. | reverse complement strand
AGCCAGGACATCGAGAATCTGAGCTTGGACGGTGACATCGAGAGCAGTCGTGGGTTCATCGGCGATAATGAGTTCTGGTTCGTTGGCCACGCTCATCGCAATGAGCACGCGCTGTCGCATGCCGCCGGAGAACTCGTGAGGGTAGTCGTCTACGCGCCTGGATGGATCGGGGATGCCGACGAGGCCCAGGAGGTCAATCGACTTCTGACGCAGCGCGGCGCGAGAGACGGTCCGGTCGTGTACCTGAATGGCCTCGCCAATCTGCTTCCCCACGGTGTGGACCGGATTCAGTGCAGTGAGGGCGTCCT
>CAZLMT010000159.1:0-993 GCA_964560615.1 uncultured Actinomyces sp. | reverse complement strand
CAATGAGATGCGGCGCCCGCGAATGTGCCGGAGGTCTGCTTCACGGGCTCCGATCAATTCCTGGCCGAGGAACTGAATGGACCCGCTGACCACCGCATTCCGAGGCAGGAGCCCCATGATCGCGGCCCCTGTGAGGCTCTTGCCCGAGCCGGACTCTCCGACGACCCCCAGGCACTCGCGCCTGTCGATGGTCAGGGAGACGTCGCTGATCGCCTGGACTTCTCCCTCGCGCGTGTGAAATGAGACGGAGAGGTTCGACACCCGCAAGAGGGGATCAGCGGGTACGTCAGAGGGATTCATGGCGTTCCTTGGGACCGTGGCCCCGCGCTCGATCGGGGGTCCAGGGCATCGCGCAGACCATCGCCGACGAAATTGACGGCGAGCACGGTCACGAGGATGAAGAGTCCGGGGAAGTACAGCAGGTAGACCTTCGGAGTGCCGATCAATCCTGATGCCTGACTCAGCATGTTTCCCCAGCTCGTCTGTGGAGGCTGTACGCCGAAGCCGAGGAAACTCAAGGTGGACTCGATCAGGATCGCTCCGGCAACGGCAATGGCCATGTTGACGGCGATAACCCCACCCAGATTCGGGAACACGTGCCGGAAGAGGATTTGGGCCTTCGTGGCACCGATGACCCTCGCGGCTTGGATGAAGTCGCGCTCGCGCAGGGAAACCACCTGACCCCTGACGACGCGGGCCATATAGGTCCAGCCGATCAGGGCTAGCACGAGCACGATCGATACGAGGTTGCGTCCGAATCCTTCCAGGGCCAGCGCGAGAAGTGCGATGGCAGGGACGATGAGGAAGAGATCGGTGACCCTCATGAAGACGTCGTCGACCCAGCCGCCTTCGTAGCCGGCTATGGCGCCGACAAGCACGCCGATCGCGGTGGCAAGGATCGCTACGGAAAGAGCGATGAGAAGCGAAACCTGCCCGGCGTACAGGATTTCGGTCAGGTAGTCCCGGCCCAATTCGTCTGTCCCGAGCCAGTGC
>CAZLMT010000158.1:3546-4222 GCA_964560615.1 uncultured Actinomyces sp. | reverse complement strand
CAGCTCCCATGCCTGACCATGCAGGCTGACTCGAGAGGACCGAGAGGGCTAGCTGCACTCCTTGCGAGTCGTGCACGTGATCGTGTTGGTCACCGTGGAATCGAGCGTGCCAAACGCCAGACCGGGAGTGAAGAACGTGGTCCCGATGTAGGCATTGAGCGCACTCACGAACTGCGCGTCATCGACGACGGACAGGCTGCCCGTGATGTGGTGCCGGTCGGTCCGCTTCCATGTGGCGCCCGACTTGGCGACCTTGCCCTTGGTCACCTTGACCGACAGGTTGTCGACGTCGAACACGGTGACTCGGTCGGCGCCGATTGCGGCGTAGTCGTCCTTGAAGGTGATCTGACCGGTGGTGCTGCCCTTCGTCCTGCTGTATTCGAGAATGGGGAGTGACAGGTCGATTCGATTGATCGACGCCCCGATAGTCATGATTCCCGTGTTTGCGACTGCGCCAGGCTTGAGGGGCGCCGTCACCGGGAAGTGAAGTGCCTGGGTGACCGAGGGGTTCGTGCTCGTTGCGGGGAGCAGCGCCTGGAACTGCACGCCCGCCACGCCAAGCTGGGTGTACACCTCCGGCAGGATCGTGATGGTCGTAGATCCGCTGACCTTGGATGTGACCTTGGCCTGGGCGGGCGCAGCGGCGATGCCCGCACCAGCGACGAGCGCTGCTGCG
>CAZLMT010000158.1:0-3536 GCA_964560615.1 uncultured Actinomyces sp. | reverse complement strand
ACCCTCCAGTTAACGTCGAGGTGCCGAAGTCGACCCTCGCCCCTGCATGAATGGCGAGACTCTGGCCTCTCGGGCATATCTGGCGCCCGTTCAGGCCAAAAGTCGCTTACTCAGCCGGACTGATGCCCATGGCGAGGAAGTCCTGCTGCCACAGCGATCTGAAGGTCTCCAGGCTGACAGCCACGACCTCGGAGGGGTTCGCGCGTGCAAAGGTGCCACCGCTGATCACGGCGTCGACGATGTCGCTGATGGTCCGATGGCCGTCCACCTGCTCGATGAGTGCGGCCTGCAGCGGTGTGAGCTCGCGCTCCCAGTCGTATCGATGGATGGCATTCCCGCGAAGGCCGCATCCCTTGCGGAAGAGCGGCACGTAGCGCAGGGGATCACCCGAGTCGAAGTCGATGGCGTAGGACGCCGGATCCCTGTCGGGGCGGCAGGCGAGGAAGTAGTGGCAGGCGTTGCTCGCGTTGATCCGCTGCATGATCGACCACTCCTGCTCGCGCGGCATGTCCGAGACGGCCGAGAAGAAGGAATTCGCTGAGGGTGTCGGCGCGTAGTAGGAAGACTTGAGGAAGACATCCTGGAAGACAAGCCCAGCAGACGCGGCCAGTGCCCGGCATTCGTCGATCGTGTACGCCTGCTCACGGCCATGCAGGAACGTGTCGACCAGGCCGGCATCGTCGCCGAGGTCGGGTGCGAGCTGGAGGTAGCTGGCCAGCGGGTGCATGGGGCTGAGCTGACTGAGGACATCGCGCACTACCGCAAGTGATGCCTCGTCCTGACGGAGACCCATATCCGCGAAGACGGACTGCATGAGCTGGACTCCGATGCGGCCGAAGGTGGCGTAGAGCATCACCGCGAGGACGCCGTCGGGGCGGAGGCGATCGGCGAGCGCACGCATGCCGGCGCCGGGATCGGCCATGTGGTGGAGCACACCGGTCGTGATGATGAGGTCGAAGTCACGATGGAGCGACGCCACCTGCTCGATGGGGAGTTGATGCAGCTCGAGGTTGGTGAGGTTGTATCTGTCCTTGAGCCAGCGATGGTGATCCAGAGACGCATTGCTCACGTCGATCGCGACCACGTGTGCGGACGGATTGGTGTAGGCGATCACCGCTGCCTGGTTCGTGCCGCAGCCTGCGACCAGGATGTGCATATCGGGCTGGTAGTCGCGGTCCGGCCACAGGAGCCGATGAGCGTGGCTGGGATCGAACCACTGCCAACTGCCCTGCAGCCACGCGTCGAGATCCTGGATGGGAGCGGGGTAGATCCATCTCTCGTATTGCCGGGACACGACGTCGCCGAGGGGATCAGAATCCACGTCGCATCCCCTTCCCCTTCGACCTCACTTCGCCCTGCTTCCCCGTGTAGCGTGTCGGCTCAGGCTGGACGAGCCACCGCCACGGAGAGGATCCCACGATGTCTTCTACCCGCAGACGCGGCCTGGCGGCCGCGATCGGAGCCTCTGCCCTGGCCGGGGCAGCCCTGACGACTGCCCCAGCCGCAGCGTCCGCCGACGTAAGTGCCACCGCGCGCCAGTCGGCCTGTGTCGAGCGCGCGATGGACATGGCGCGACCGCTCATCAAGTCGGTGTCCAAGCCCGGATCGGCACGCGCCCGGGGTGTCAACGCGGCGCTCGAGCGCATTCGCGAGGCCTCGCCCGAGTGCGTCGATGTGATCTTCCGCGACGGCACAGCCGACAGTCCCGACGCCGGACTGCTGGTCGGCGATGGCTTCTCCTACTCCGACGAGACCTGCCGTGAAGACGCCGTCTGTCATGGTGGTGACGGTGGCCGACTCAAGGGTGACGGCGGCGACGGCCACAACGGTGGCGATGGCGGCAACGCCGGTTGGTACGGCGGCTCAGCCGGCGATGGCGGCAACGCGGGTGCGATCGGCGGCAACGGCGGTGACGGTGGCCGAGCGGGGCGCTTCGGCGATGGCGGCAATGGCGGCAACGGTGCCGCGGGCGGTACCGGCGGAAACGGTGGGAATGGCGGCCTGCTCCGGGGCAACGGCGGCAACGGCGGGGCTGGCGGAAATGCTGGTCTTGGCGGCAATGCGGGCGCAGCGGGGATCACTAGCCCAGGGAGCCGTGGTGGCGACGGTGGCGCCGGCGGCAATGGCGGAGCTGGCGGTTTGCTGATCGGTAATGGCGGCAACGGTGGCGCCGGCGGCAATGGCGGCGCTGGCGGTTCGTTGAGCGGTAATGGTGGCAACGGTGGTGCCGGTGGCAATGGTGGAGCCGGCCAGCATGGCCGGCAGGGCGCGCATGCGCTCGGGAACGTGCTTGCCGGCGAGCACGGTCAGCACGGTGGCTACGGCGGCCGGGGCGGCGTCGGTGGCAACGGCGGTGTGTCGCCCGGCGTGGGTGTCGACGGCTATGGCGGTGCCGGTGGCAACGGTGGAGTCGGTGGCAACGGTGGCAATGGCGGCAACGGCAGTGCCGGCGGCGGTGCCGGAGCCGTTGGCGGCAACGGTGGCAACGGTGGCAACGGCGGCAATGCCGGTCTCGGAGGCACGGGCTCTGTCGGTGGCAACGCCGGTTCGGTGGGCTACGGCGGCGCCGGCGGCAACGGCGGTGCTGGCGCGGTCCTTGGCGTCGGTGGCAATGGCGGCGCCGGCGGCAACGGGGGAGTCGGCTAAGTCGTCCGTACCCGGCAGCGCCCTATCCTCGCGGCATGACGACGTCGACCCGAGGCGACACCGGGCGCACCCTGCTCGGGATCTGCCTCATCGTCGGTGGCTCATTCACCGTCATGGCGTCGTTCAACTACATGCTCACGCCGATGCTCGACGATCTGGGACTGACCCAGGCGCAGGCCAGTCTGGCCCTCTCGATCCCCCCGATTGCCTCACTCCTTGTCGTCTTCCTCGCGGGTCGACTCGGTGATCGCCTCGGCCATCGGCTGGTGCTCACGTGGATGAGCGTCGCCTTCATGTCGGGATCGGCGATCGTGGCCATCGCCCAGGGCCTGCCCGCGGTCGTCATCGGCTTGCTCATCGAGGGCATCGCTGCCACCGCAATCCAGATCGTCGGAATCGGATTGCTCTCCGACCGGTTCCCTGACCCCAAGGCCCGTGCCGTCGCTTTCGGCACCTTCGGCATGGTGTCGCCCTTCATCTGGCTGTGCTTCCCGGTCATTACCGGGCTGGTCGTCGGAGAGGTCTCGTGGAGATGGGTTCCCGTGATCTGGGTGCTCTGCGGGCTGATCATGCTCATCGCCACCCGAGCCCTGCTCTCCCGGACGCATGAGCGCGCACCCACGGGGGAGGTCATCACGCCGATCCTCGCGGGAGCGACGGTGGCCGCGGGAGTCCAAGCACTCAATCGGCTCAGTGACAATGGGATCTTCGCCCCCATCACGCTCATGAGCGTCGTGCTGACTGTGGCGCTCGCGGGCACGTGCGCCTACCTCATGCGCCGCCTCACCTCGCCGACGTTCTCGACTGCGCCACTGCGTGTAAGCCGCTCGCGTGCGCTGCTCAGCACCATCATCATCATTCCGCTGATCAACACGATCTTCTTGATGACG
>CAZLMT010000157.1:0-4236 GCA_964560615.1 uncultured Actinomyces sp. | reverse complement strand
GGTGCGCTGGATGTGCTCGTGGGACACCACGCCCGAAGACGTGGATGCCTTCGCCACAGCAATCGCTCGCGAGATGAGCGCGTGAGTCACCCGATGGGTGGGCGTCCTTCGAAGGGCGTGGACAACACGATGGTCGTGCGCGTCGAGACACCCGCTGCTGCACGGATGCGCGCGAGCAAGTCCTCGAGGTCGGTGGGCTCCGCCACACGCACCTTGACGACGTAGGACGCCGACCCCGCGACGGACCAGCACGACTCGATCTCCTCGAAGCTCTCGACGCGCTGCGGGATGTCGTCGGGCGCCGATGGATCGAGTGGCGTGAGGTCGATGAGTGCGGTGAGGGGTAGGCCGATGGCACGCGGGTCGACGACGGCGCGGTATCCCGTGATGACCCCACGCTCTTCGAGCCGGCGCACCCGCTGGTGGACCGCCGAGGTGGACAGGCCCGTCTCGCGGGCCAGGTCGGCGTAGGACATCCGTCCCTGGGCCCCGAGGAGCCCCAGGATGGTGCGATCCAGATCGTCCTCCACGTGTGGAGTCTCCCAGGTGAGCCGAAGCGGTGGACCCGCCCCATGCAGATCCCCCAGCATCCATAGGGGAGGCCTCAAGGTCACAGGCTTGTAACGGCTGGGGCGCCACACCAGCCCCATCCGACCCAATGGCCCAGGGCTTTGTCACCATGGAGGCGTGGCAGGTAAACATGCCCGTCCGCCATCAGGACGGGGTGGAGCGGCGGTGCGCCTTATGGGCGTCGTCGTCGGCTTTGTCGCGCTTGCCGCCATTGCCATCGTCGGTGGCGTGGCCTTCGGACTGTCGTCGACATGGACTGGCTCGACCGCTGTCGCCTCGATCGTCACGCCGTCACCCGTCGAGGACGACGTCCTCGTCGAGGATGGCTCTGCCGATGCCGTGGCGCCGGTCGCCTTCAGTCGCGAGGCTCTCGCCGCCGAGCCGGCGCGCACCTACTCCCCCGACATCAACGTCCTGGAGTGGAAGAAGGACCCGGCGACCATCTCGACCGTCTACCCCACGAGAGTGAAGGACCTCTACGGCGTCGGCACCGTCATCCGCATCGAGTTTGCCTACGCCGTGCCCGACGAGCAGAAGGTCCTCCTGGAGGAGGCGGCGACGGTCATCGCGAGCAAGCCCTATGGCATCGCGGCCTGGAGCTGGCCCAATGACACGACGATGGCCTTCCGGCCCAAGGAATTCTGGCCCGGCTACACCGACGTCAAGGTCGATTTCGACTGGAAGAAGAACAACCTCGCCACCTTCGACCCGTCCGTGAAGTTCCGGATCGGTCGCGAGTTGATCTTCACCATGTCAGCAGACAAGCTCGTCGGCAAGGTCAAGCGTGATGGCGTCACGATCCGCAAGGTGCCGGTGTCTCTCGGCAAGCCGACCTGGGAGACCGCATCAGGGGTCAAGACAATCCTCGAGCGCTACGCCATGAAGCGGATGATCAACCCCGGTCCGCGTGAGCCCTATGACGTCGACGTCCCTTACGCGCTGCGGCTCACGCCCAGCGGTGAGTACCTGCATGCCGCTCCGTGGAATCTCTACAACCTAGGTGTCGCGTCCACGTCGCATGGATGCACCAATATGTCGATGGAAGACGCCATCTGGTTCTACGACAATGCCTTCGAAGGTGACCCGGTCATCACCACGGACACCGGTGTCGACCTCGACTGGTACGAAGGCCCGGGTGCGATGTGGAACATCGACTGGGCCGACTGGACCAAGCGCAGCTTCTCCCTCGCCTAGGCCTGAGGCGGCGCCTCGCCCCCAGGCCCGGCGGGTCGGCCAAGCCGCCCCTGTCGGGCTCCCCGACGGGCCAGCCTGTCGAGAATGCGGCATGATCAATCCTCCCCTTCTTTCGGAGGCATGCCATGGGGGTCAGCCGAGAGCGTGAGCTCGCCGCCGAACGTGCGGTGGTGGGTTCCCTCTACGACCGGCTCGACGAGGTGCGACGACGCACCCGCGAGGATCTCCGGCGAGCCCAGCATGATCAGACGGCCGGCACTCCTGCGGCCCTGACCGAGCAGGATGCCTTCGTCAAGCTCTACGCCGAGCGGATTCAGGCACTCGAAGCCGCCGAAACCCGGTTGTGCTTTGGCCGGCTGGATCTCGCCGACGGGCAGTCGAGGTACATCGGGCGGCTGGGGTTGGCCGATGACGATCAGCGCCCTCTGCTCACGGATTGGCGCGCCCCAGCCGCCGAGCCGTTCTATCAGGCCACCTCCGCGGATCCGAGAGGCGTCGTACGCCGCCGCCACATCGTCACGTCCGGACGCGAGGTGACGTCACTCGAGGACGACGTGCTGGACCTCTCCGCACTCGCCGAGGGGGACTCGGGCGTCCACGCCGAGGATGTGCAGGGTGGCGGGGTGCTCATGGCATCCCTCGCGGCGCGGCGGACCGGTCGGATGCACGACATCGTCGCCACGATGCAGGCCGAGCAGGATGCCATCGTCCGCTCACCGCTTGAGGGCATCCTTGTGGTCGAGGGGGCACCCGGGTGCGGCAAGACGGTCGTCGCCCTGCACCGTGCGGCCTATCTGCTCTACACCCATCGCGATCGTCTCGCGCGCAGCGGGGTGCTCATCGTCGGCCCCAATCGGATCTTCCTCCACTACATCGGTCAGGTTCTCCCCGCGCTGGGCGAGACAGCAGCGGTGCTGGCGACCCCGGGGCAGCTCTATCCCGGCGTGGACGCGACCGCCTGGGAGCCTGCGGAGATCGCCGCGGTGAAGGGGCGCGCGTCCATGGCTGATGTCATCCATCGCGCTGTGCGAGCGCGTCAGCGCGTCCCCGACGGCCCGCGCCGACTCGACGTCGGGGGCACCACCATCACGCTCACCCCGGAGATGGTCATCTCCGCTCGTGATCGCGCACGAGCGTCGCGGCGGCCGCACAATGTCGCGCGGCGTACCTTCGCGCTTGCGCTCCTCGACTCCCTGGCCAGGGAGTTGGCCGAGGTGCGCCACGTGGATTTCGAGGGCTACCGCGACATCCTCATCGGCGATCTGCGCGATGCGCGCGACGTGCGTCGCGAGGTCAACCTCGCCTGGATGCCGGTCACCCCCGAGCGGCTGATCGCGGACCTCTACGCCGATCCCGCACGCCTCGCTGCCGCGGCACCGAGCATGCGCGCGGATGACCGTGCGCTCCTTGCGCGTCCGCGCGGGGCTGCCTGGACGACCGCGGACGTGCCTCTGCTTGATGAGGCAGCCGAGCTGCTGGGCGAGGAGGACGAGGCCGAGCGCCAGGCGCAGGCCCGGGCCAATGCGGAGCGGCGAGCAGAGCAGGAGTACGCCGAGTCGGTGCTGGAGATGACCGGCACGCGAGGCGTCTCAGCGGAGCAGTTGCTCGACAGGTACTCCGGGCCGCGCGAGATCCTCTCGGTGGCCGACCGCGCGTCAGAGGACCGTGAGTGGGTCTACGGCCACATCGTGATTGACGAGGCCCAGGAGTTGTCGCCGATGACCTGGCGCGTCCTTGCACGGCGGTGCCCCTCGCTATCGATGACCGTCGTCGGCGACCTCGACCAGACGGCATCGGCCGCGGGTGCGCAGGACTGGGCGACCGCGCTGCGCGACATCACGAAGTCGCGACATCGCACGGAGCAGCGGTGGCGCGTGGAGAGGCTCACCGTCAACTACCGCACCCCACGGCCCTTCATGGACCTCGCGCGTGAGGTGCTGCTCGCGTGCGGTCGTGAGCCGGCGCCCGTCGAGTCGATCCGCGATGGCGAGGAGCCCGTGATCATTGCGGTGCCCGCGCCCGGGGACATTGCTGAGGCCGTGGTGGCTGCCGCCCAGCGGCAGGACGCGGGACGCGTCGCCGTGATCACCGCGCCCTCGCTTGTGGAGGGGATTGAGGACCGGCTGCGTGAGGTGCTTCCCGCAGGGATGGTCGGCCATGGTGATGACCGGCTGGATGCCGTCGTCTCCGTGCTCACCGTGGGTCAGGCGAAGGGGCTCGAGTTCGACGATGTCTTCGTCGTCGAACCCGACCTCATCGATGCCGAGGGCTCGCGTCGGGGCACTGACCTCTACGTCGCCTTGACCCGTCCCACCCGGTCACTCACCGTCGCCTACACGGGCGACTACCCGCGGTGCCTGCCCGCTATGACTTGAGAGCGTCGATCACGCACTGACCGGTGCTCACGAGGGCGGAGACGCCGTCCTCCTCGGGTAGGAAGGTCGTGACGACTCCGTCCTCGATCACCATGGC
>CAZLMT010000156.1:1698-4274 GCA_964560615.1 uncultured Actinomyces sp. | reverse complement strand
CAGGACTCATAGTCGCCCCTCGGGATGCGCTGCACGATCGGCACGCATGACACCTGTACGCGTGCCCGCTGGCCGGCGTTCGTCGGCGGCCGCTCCTCATAGAGCTCCGTCGGCCCCCGATCCTTGATCTTGTCCGGGGGGTCGACAACCGGGACCTGCGGCTGTATCGGCGGCGTCACCGTGATGGTGGCGCTATCGCGATTGTTGGACCGGTCCGGATCGCGCTGCGAGGACGATCCCACGGCGACGTTGCTCACCTTGCCCCGCACATCGTCCGCGACACGCGCCACGAGGCGGAAGGTCGTGGACTCGCCTGCGGCCAGGGTCTGGCCCGCACTGCACTGCACCGGCCCCTGCTCATCGGTGCATCGGGGGTCGGAGGCGCTGCGATCGAAGGTGAGCCCCGGCGGAAGGGTGTCGAGGACCTGGGCGTCACTCGTGGACCCCGGCCCTCGGTTGGTCAGCGTGATTCGGAAGGTAGCCGTGCCGCCTGCCGCGACCGTGGACGCATCCGCCTGCTTGCGCACGGCGATGTCGGCCTCTCGCTGGAGGACAGCTGAGGTCGCCGACCTGTTGTTGGAGCGATCGACGTCCTCGCGCTTGCCGGTCACGGTGGCGACCGAATTGACCTGGGTGCCCGATCGTGGCGTGGCGCTCACGATCGTGATCGCCGGCAGGGACGATCCCATGCCTAGGGGGCCGTCGGTGACGCACTGGATCCGGCGTCCTTCGATCTCGCAGGACCAGCCCGCACCTGACGCACGCTGGGGTGTTGCGGACTGCTGCTCGATCACCACGCGAATCGGCCCGGGCTCGGTGGCGGGACCGTTGTTGCGCACCGAGACGGTCGTGCGCCAATCATCGCCCGCGCGGAGATTCGTCGGCCCGAAGTGCGCAATGTCGAGGTCGAGGAAGTCGCCTGCGAGGTGGGTGACCTCAGCCTCGCCGCCGGTGCCGGGGGACTGCGGCTCGACGGTTGCCTCGTTGACGATCGCACCGGTCGCGAGCGGCGAGACGAGGCCCGTCACATAGATCGGGGGGATTGCCCCGCCGACGGGGAGGGTGGCCTCGGTCGCGCAACTCACGCGCTGACCGGTGACGCTGCACACCCAGCCGTCACCCGTGGCCGCGCTGGGCGCGATGGACGCGGGCATGTCGTCCACCACGACGGCACCACGCGCATCAGTGGGCCCGGCGTTCTCCACATTGAGGACGTAGGTGACGTTGCTGCCGGGCACGAGCTGCGTGCCGGCTGCGCGACCACGGATGGCCTTGGCCAGCTCAAGTCGGGAGGCAGGATCGGTAGTGACCGTCACCTGGCCCGGGGGGCGGTCGCCACCCGGGGTGGAGGAGGACGCGGTGACGACATTGGTGAAGGTGCGCCCCGGAGTGCTCCACGACGGGTCCGTCCGCGCGACCACCTGCACCGGGGCTGCGGATCCGAAGTCCAGCACAGGGATGTAGCAGCTCACCACGCTGAGCGTGGAAGCCGAGCAGTCCAGTCCGTTGTTGTCCGGGCCGCTGTTGTCCGGGGTGATCGACTCCACGGTGAGGCCCACCGCGCCGAAGTCATCGGTGAGGTAGACGTCGCGCGCTGCCGAGGGTCCGCCGTACGGCGGGGCATTGCTCACGGTGAGAGTGAACGTCACGGTGTCGCCGGCCGTGACGCGTGTCGGCGTCGCGGACTTGCTCGTCCAGACGCCGGCCTCCTTAGTGACTGTCACGGGTGCCGTGGCGACGTCGTTGGCGGGATTGCTGTCGGGCTGGGGCGAACTCACGATGCCGGTCAGCTCGTAGGTCCTCGGCAGCGTCTCGGGGTCGGGTGCGGACACGGCACTCAGCTGCAGGCTCGTGAGGCGACTGAACCTGACCGTGATGGGACCGGGATCAGTGGCGGGCCCGTTGTTGCGCACGGTGAAGGTGAGCGGACGTGAGTCTCCACCCGCCTCGAGGGCAGCGGAACTCGTCGTCGTGATGGCGAGGTCGGCATCGGTCTCGAGCGTGATCACGTCAGTCGCTCGATTGTTGTCGAGGTCGATATCGCGCAGTCGCGACGTCGTCGTGAGCACGGACTCAAGGGTCTTGTCTTCTGTCTCGCCTGCGTCGACGGAGACCTCGAGGATCAAGGGAGTCAACGACGTATCGACATCCCAGGATGTGGTGAGAGGCAGGGTGCAGCGCACTGTGAGTGGCGCAATCGTGGCTGATCCCGTCGAGGGGATGCATGCCCAGCCGGCACCACTGTGCCCCTCCAGACCCGTGCCCGGGGGAAGCGTGATCGTCTGGATGGCGCCCCGGGACCGGCATTGAAGGAGCGCACGGTCACGGGGATCGCGGGTCCACCGGCGACGGCCTTGCCCGGGTGGGAGAGGCTCTCGATGCCGTCAAAGACCCGGTCCGTGCCGGCCGTGTCGGTGGCGGTGTCGTTGCCCGGAGTCGGATCGGGCTCGTTGCCCGACACGCTTGCGGTGTTGGTGACCTCGGCGGGTGCATCGGCCAGGACCTCGGCGACCAGGGTGATGGACTCGGCCGACGTGCCTGCGGGAAGAGTCCCCGTGAGTGTGCACTCCACCTCG
>CAZLMT010000156.1:1233-1628 GCA_964560615.1 uncultured Actinomyces sp. | reverse complement strand
AGCCCTCGCCGGTGGCGGAGACGAGCTGCAGGTAGGCGGGCAGGAGGTCGGTGACCGTGACTCCGGTCGCATCGGATGGGCCCTCATTGCGCACACCGATCGAGTAGGTGATCGTGCTTCCCGGGATCGCGGGCCCGTCGTGCCACTTGGAGGCGGCGAGGTCTGCGCTGCGGTCCAGGGGCGTATTGACCGTCGCGGTGTTGTTGGTCGGGTCAGGATCGGGAGTGTCGCTCGCGACCGTCGCGGTATTGCTCACCGATCCGCCATCACTGGCTTCCTCGTCGACGGTGACGGTGACCGTGATGGGTGTCGCGCTCGCACCCGCCGCGAGCGATGGCAGGCTGCACCGCACGGTGGGCGCAGTCTCGATGCAGGACCAGCCATTGCCCGTCGCC
>CAZLMT010000156.1:0-1223 GCA_964560615.1 uncultured Actinomyces sp. | reverse complement strand
GTGACGATGACCGACTCGGCTGAGCCGGGCCCGGCGTTGGCCACGCGCAGGGTGTAGGTGGCGGTCTGCCCAGCGACCAGTGCCGTCGGGCTGACGGACTTGGCGATGCTCAGGTCGGCGTCATCCGCGACCACAGTGAGCGACGTCTCGTTTGACACGCCAGTCACGTCGAAGCCTGAGGTAGCGGCTGTGCCGGCCACGCGGAAGTCGTTGGCGAGGACGGTGCCCGCGCGAGCATCCGAGGCGACGCGCATGCGGTAGGTCACGATGACACTGGCGCCGATAGCGAGGCGTCCGCCCGCTGTCGCGCTCGCGCCCTCGCCGACGCGCAGGGTGAGGGAGCCGTCGGCGAAGGTCGCCGTAGAGCCGGTATCGGGGACAGATTGCCTGTTGACCTTGAGGCTGCCGGGCAGGTAGGCGGCGCCCGCCGGCAGGACGTCGGTGATGACCGTGCCGGTCGAGGCGTCGCCGTTGTCAGCGGTCACGTCATTGGTGAGAACGAGTGTGTACTCGAGCTCGTCACCCGCTCGCACGACATCGCCGTCGAGGTCGACGACGGACTTGCGCGCGGCGAACTTCGGGGAGAAGAGCTCGGTGGAGAAGGTGAGTGCTGCCGGGTAGTACTGATCGCCCGACGATGATGCGCGGAAGGTTGCGGAGGTGGCGTTGTTGGCGATGCGACCGGTCGCGTCGATGAGGCCGGTGTCGAAGCCGAGTTGATTGACGTAGTCGGGCGACTTGGCGGCGAAGCGGGCCGTCTTGGTCGTGATGGAGGAGTTGAAGTAGTTGTCAGCCGGGCGACGGGCGTCGCTGAGGGCCTTACCGTTGAGTTGGAACTGGTCGCCAGTGATGCCGAGGTCTCCCTCGTAGGCGACGACACCCAGGGCCGTGCGCACGGGTCCGGTCGGCGGTGTCCGAAAGCCAGCCACGTTGATGGTCGCGGGCGAGCCCTCGGTCACGCTCACCAGACCGTCAAAGACGCTCATAGCGCGAACTGGCTCAGTGGGGTCGCCGTAGACGACGATGAGCGACCACCCTGCGAAGTGGTTGACGCCCAGGTCGCCCTTCACGTCGGCGACGACGTAGGTGCCGCGACCGGATGCGCGCACCTGGGCCGTCACATCTGCGAAGGCCGCGTAGGTCTTGTTGCTGCCCGACGTCGACATGCTCGTCACGCTGCCCGTGACGCTGGTGTAGGCCGTGGCTCCGGGGAGGCGCAGACG
>CAZLMT010000155.1:0-4311 GCA_964560615.1 uncultured Actinomyces sp. | reverse complement strand
GCGCCACCCACGGTGATGTGTGGCAGCGAGGCCATGGCGGCGAGCGCCCGCCCGCGTGCGTGCAACTCTCGGCCGAGTTCGGCGTAGGTGGTCCCAGCGCCGACGGACACGGTGTTGCCCTCGACGCGGACGTCGGCCGGCAGTCCCATTGTCTCGACATGCAGGCCCGGGGTGACCGCCACCGTGCTGAAGGAGTGCGCGCTGCCCAAGGCCAGTGCGGTGGCCTCACCGCGCACCCGCGCTGCGACCTCGGCAGCGGATGTCGGCCGCACCTCGCGACCTCCGAGGTCGACGGTGCTGGACCAGTTGCGCCTCATGCGCCGACGTTAGCGAGCCCATCAGGCCACTCACGGGGGAAGGGCACACTCACGGCGAAGGGGAGGCGAACTCCGGGACGAAACGTTCGCTGCACGACGCTTTCGTCCCGGAGCTCCCAAGTTCCGGGTCCACCCGCAGTGCGAAGCGGGAGATCTTCCGGTGAAATCGCCTTTGTGCGGGAGATCCTCCGGCATCAGGTAGGCTGGGGGGTCAGCGTCATCACGGTTCCGCTGCCACAGCCCCTCAATGAAACAGCCCCTCAATGACACAGCCCCTCAATAAGGAGTCGCCATGCGTCCCCTCGTGCGCGTGCTCATCGACGAGAGCCATCGCCAGGCCTGGACCACCCGGCCTGAGCTCGCCGCCACCATGAGCCCGGCCAATCCCGCAGATGCCTCCTACGCGGAGGCTGCCGCAGTGCTCCGCCGTGCGGGTTTCGATGTGCAGACGCATGTCGCGGGCACCGATGAGTGGGAGGCGACGACCGGCGAGGGGTCTCCGGTGTACGCGGACGCCGAGGTCGCGGCGATCGATCACTTCGTCCGCGCCGGAGGCGGGCTCGTGGTCCTCGCGGAGACGGAGCAGGCGAAGTACGGCAACAACCTCGCCGAGATCACGCGCCGCTTCGGGATCGATGTCGTCACGTGCACGGCACAGGACCCGGTGCACCGCTTCAACGACGTCTCCACCTGGCTCCGCCTCGAGCCATCGACGGCGCAGGGCACGGATGTCTTCGCCGGTGTGTCCGGTGCCTGCGTCTACCGCGCGGGCGTTCTCGACGTCGCCGACGATGCGTACGTCTTCGCGCGCACATCTTCCACCGCCATGCCCGCCGGCGCTCCCGTCATCGCGGGTGTCGACGCCGGTGCGGGGCGTGTCATCGTCGTGGCCGACTCCGACTTCGCCGGGGATGACTCGATCGCGGATCTCGATCACCGGCTGCTGTGGCAGCGACTCGTCACCTGGGCGGGTGCACGACGTGCCTCGGCGGTCTCGGATGAGCAGGGGAGTTCCCTGGTGGAGCACCCGGCGTGGGCGGATCTCGTCGACGCCGTCGAGACGCTGCGCCCGCTTCAGGCCCCCGACGGATCAGTGCACGGCGACACCGCTTTGGCGACCGCCTGCGTTGATCGGATCGTCGCCGACCTTGAGGCGCTCTCGCCGCTCGTGCCACATCAGGCCGACTACCTCACCGCATGCGCGGTCGACTTCCGCGCCTGGCGTGACACCGGGCTCGGGGTGCCGGACTTCCTCGATTCCCTGCAGCTCTTCCACCCCGACGAGCACCGCCGTGACGGGGTTGAGCATCTCGTCGTCTTCCCGATGTACACGCAGAATGGCAATCCCGATCGCAATGTCGAGGCCGTTGTCGTGCGCACGGTCTGGCCGGAGTGGATCGCCGAGCTCGAGGCGACGGCGTATGACAATGCCGCCTTCGTGCCGATCGAGTTCGTCGCCTTCACCTCGGGCTATGACACCCACTCCGCCGTCCTCTTCCCCGAGACCGTCGCCACCCGCGAGGTCGTGAAGTTCACCTGGGGCGGGATCTTCTGCGACCGCGAGGCCGCCCGATTCCGCCATGTCTCGCGCGCCGCGGCCGAGCGGCTACGCCTGGCGCTTCCCCCGGAAGCGGAGCTCCTCCTCGCGGACCAGCGCTTGGCGCAGGAGACCTTCGTGCTCTGGGATCTCGTGCACGATCGCACCCACAGCCACGGCGACCTGCCATTCGATCCCTTCATGATCAAGCAGCGGATGCCCTACTGGATGTACGGCCTCGAAGAGTTGCGCTGCGATCTGTCGACCTTCCGCGAGACGACGGCGCTCGAGGAGCGAGGTGTCGTACTCGCGCCCTACGTGCGCCACGCGATCCTCTTCGATCGTCTCTTCCGCTTCCCCACGACCGGTGAGCGGGTCCGCAACTACGACGGCCTGGCGGGGCAGATCATCTTCGCCTGGCTGCATAGGGCCGGTGTGGTGCGCTGGACCGACAACACGCTCGTCATCGACTGGTCGCGTGTGCAGGAGAGCATGGATGCCCTCTGCGCCGAGGTCGAGACCCTCTATCGAGAGGGCATCGATCGTTCCCGTCTCGGCCACTGGCTCGCGGCGTACGAATTCGTCAGCTCCCTCGTGCCTCCGCATCCGCAGTCCGTGTGGGCGCGCGGGGCCCAGGCGCTGCCCACCGAGCCGCGCGAGGCGGTCGATGCGGTGCTGCCGGATGAGTTCCCACTCAATCTCTTCTACGAGTCGCTGCGCAAGGCGCTCGCGCCGGCGATCGACTCTGCGCGCGGCATCACGGGGATGGCGGCATGAGCCGCCCGGTCGCGGTCGTCCTGGGCGCGGGCATGGGCGGGCGTGCTGTCGCGAAGGCACTCGGCGCCGACCATCTCGTCATCGTGGTGGACCGGCGCCTGGATCTCGCGCAGGCAGCTGCTGCGCCGGTGGCGGGCGAAGCGGCGGTCGTCGATCTCCTCGACGTGGATGAGGTGATCCGCTTCCGCGATGACGTGCTCACCCGGCACGGCCGGATCGACGCGGTCGTGCACCTCGTCGGTGGATGGCAGGGATCCAAGACCGTCGACCTCGGCGCCCTCGATGCGTGGGATTCCATCGCGCCGGGTGTCTTCGGCACGGTGCGCACGACGACAGTCGCCTTCCGTGACGCACTCATCGACGCATCGGGGTGCTACATCATCGTGTCCAGCACGGCGGCTTCCAAGCCCACCGCGGGCAACGTCGCTTATGCGACCGCCAAGGCGGCGGCCGAGACCTGGGTCGGAGGACTGGCGAACTCCTTCAAGGATTCCTCCGCTCGCGCGGTCGTCGTCGCGGTGAAGGCGCTCGTCGATGCGGCCATGCGCGAGGCTCAGCCCGACCAAGCCTTCCCTGGCTATACCGACACCGCTGACCTCGCTGCGGCCGTCTATGGGATCGTCGGTGGCGACGCCGCCAACGGCGCGCACTGCGATCTCACGGAGGCCTGACATGTCCGCACCCTGGCGGGGATTCGCCAGCGATAACTACGCCGGCATCCATCCCGAGGTGCTCGAGGCGATCACGCGGGTCAATGCCGGTCACGCGGTCGCCTACGGCGATGACGACGAGACCGAGCGCCTCCGCGATCTCGTGCGCGGTCACTTCGGCCCGCAGGCTGAGGTCTTCCCCGTCTTCAATGGCACGGGTGCCAACGTCGTCGCCCTGCAGTCGATGTGCCGCCCCTGGGAGGCCGTGATCTGCGCGGAGTCCGCACACGTCAATGTCGATGAGGGCGGAGCGCCGGAAAAGGTCGCCGGTCTCAAGCTCTGGACCGTCCCCACGGCCGATGGTCTTCTCACCCCCGACCTTGTCGACGTGCATGCGGTGCGCACGGGTGATGTCCATCGCTCCCAGCAGGCGGTCGTGACGATCACGCAGTCCTCCGAGCTGGGCACGGCGTACACCGTCGATCAGCTCGGGCGCCTGGCGGATCACGTGCACTCACTCGGCCTGCGCCTGCACCTCGACGGTGCGCGCCTGGCGAATGCCGCGGCCTCCCTCGGTGTCGCCCTGCGCGAGATCACCACGGATGTCGGAGTGGATGCGATCTCCTTCGGGGGAACCAAGAACGGCGCCATGGGCGCGGAGGCCGTCATCGTCCTCGACGCCGGGCTCGCCCGAGATATCCCCTTCCTACGCAAGTCCGCCATGCAACTGGCAAGCAAGATGCGCTTCGTCAGCGCGCAGCTCTCGGCCCTGCTCACCGACGATCTCTGGCTGCGCAATGCCCGCCATGCCAATGACATGGCACGCCGCCTCGAGTCGGCAGTGCGCGCCATCCCCGGCGTCGAGGTGCAGAGGAGAGTCGACGCAAATGCCGTGTTTGCCATTCTCCCGCCGGCAGTGACCGAGCGGCTTCAGCGCGACTACCGCTTCTATACCTGGGATGACCACACGGGCGAGGTGCGCTGGATGTGCTCGTGGGACACCACGCCCGAAGACGTGGATGCCTTCGCC
>CAZLMT010000154.1:3056-4378 GCA_964560615.1 uncultured Actinomyces sp. | reverse complement strand
GTCGTCGGAGGATTCGAGCCCGTCGCCAAGCCGTGGGTGTCGCCGCGCCAGATCCCGCATCCCTTCGAGTTCAGCCTCCTCGAGGAGGATTGGGATCACTTCGAGATCCTCATGGATTCGGCGCTCCACCGAGTGCCCGTCCTCCAGGAGACAGGCATCAAGAAGTTCTACAACGGTCCCGAATCCTTCACGCCCGATAACCAGTTCATCCTCGGTGAAGCGCCCGGCGTCCGGAACTTCTTCGTCGCAGCAGGGTTCAACTCCGTCGGGATCGCGTCCGCCGGAGGCGCCGGCCGCGCCCTCGCCGAGTGGATCGTCGGTGGGGAGCCACAAAGCGACCTCGTCTCCGTCGACATTCGCCGCTTCGGCGACTTCCAGAACAACCCGCAGTGGCTGCGCGCGCGCGTCGGGGAAGTTCTCGGCCTGCACTATGCCGTGCCATGGCCCAACCGGGAGTTCGACACAGCCCGACCCTTCCGGCGCTCCCCGCTGCACGAGCGCATGGCCGAGGCCAACGCTGCCTTCGGCTCAAAATTCGGGTGGGAACGACCCGTGTTCTTCGCCCCGGCGGGCGAGGCACCGGTGATCGACTACTCCTGGGGCCAGCCGACATGGATCCCCTGGGTGGACGAGGAGCAGCGAGCGGCCCGCGAGGCCGTGGCCCTCTTCGACGAGACGTCCTTCGGCAAGCTCCTCGTCACCGGCCCCGATGCGGCCCGGCTCCTGGGGCGGGTCTGCGCCAATGGTGTCGACGTGCCCGAGGGCCGTGTCGTCTACACCGCCGTGCTCAACTCCCGCGGCACCTACGAGGCCGATGTCACCGTCACGCGCCTCGGCAGGGACGAGTACCTCTGGATCACCGGCGCCGCGTCCCCGGTCCGCGACGCCGATTGGCTGCGGCGGCACGTCGAGGCCGGCTGGCGCGTCGAGGTCGTCGACGTGAGCAGCGCCTACGCCGTGATCGGCGTCATGGGCCCGAAGAGCCGCGACCTGCTCTCACTTCTCTCCTCCCACGACCTGTCGAACGATGCCTTCCCCTTCGGCACCAGCCGGATCATCGACCTCGGCGATTTCACCGTGCGCGCCAGCCGCATCACCTACGTGGGCGAGCTGGGCTGGGAACTCGTCATCCCCGCGGAGTTCGCGGTGGGTGTCTACGACCTGCTCAAGGATCGGGGCGCGGACCTCGGCGTGCGTGACGCCGGCTACTACGCCATCAATGCCCTGCGCCTGGAGAAGGGCTACCGCGCCTTCGGGCCCGAGCTCGGGCCCGACTACGGGCCGGTCGAGGCAGGGCTGCTCTTCGCTGCCCGGTCCGGCGA
>CAZLMT010000154.1:1371-3046 GCA_964560615.1 uncultured Actinomyces sp. | reverse complement strand
TCGATGTGGCGCGGGCCTCAGCGCCCGAGCGCCGACTCGTGTCGTGGGTGGCGCGGGATCCCGCGGCGATGCTGTGGGGCGGAGAGTTGCTGCGGCGCGACGGCGCGGCCGCCGGTCAGGTGACGAGCGCCGCCTATGCCACGACGACTGGGGCGTGCATCGGCCTCGCCTACATCCGCGGCGATCTCGACGGGGTGTGGACGGCCAATGTCGGAAGTCAGTCGGTGCCCATCGATGTCTCGATGCGCGCCTCGTATGACCCCGATGGAGCGCGCATCCGGGCATAGGCGCCACTCGCCCCGGCCCACCTGCATCTCCCCTGGACAACATGGATGCGGGCCCGGGCATCAGCCCGGGCCCGCATCCATGTTGTCGCGCCTACTCCTTCTTGTCGTGCTCGCCCGTGAGGTAGCCCTCGTGATGGTGCTCGAGGGAGATCTCGTCGGATGAGGAGACACCCGCAGGCAGGTCGATGGTGCGCTTCGGCCCTGTGAACCACTTCTTGGCCGACACGTGCCACGCGATCCACAGGATGATCAGTGACCCGATCATCAGGATCGACGCGTAGTTGACGAACTTCCACGAGAAGTCCGGATTGCCGGGCCATCCCATGGGTGTGGTCGGGAGGATGAAGTAGACGCTGATGATGGCGATTTCGATGACCGCTACAGGTGCCATCCACTTCCACTTATTGCCCAGGTTCCACGGCCCCTGCTTGAAGCTGTTACCGGCCCGCCACCGCAGGTAGATGGGGATGGCGAAGGCGACGTAGAGGCCGATGACCGCAACCGACACCACGGCGTAGAAGGCCGTGGGCACGATGATGGGCGCATCCGCGGTGCCGATGTTGACCTCGACCAGCGCCGGAAGCGTGATGAGGACCGCGATGACCGACGTCGCGATGACGGCATTGGCCGGCACCCGCGACTTGCTCAACTTGGCCCACAGACGTGCTCCGGGGACCGCTCCGTCGCGACTGAAGGCGAACATCATGCGCGAGCAGCTCGTCATGCACGCCATGGAGCAGAAGAACTGCCCCACCGTCGCGATGAGCAGCACGGTGCCGGCCCATTGCGCACTCAGCGCCTGGTTGAAGATGACCGCGACACCGCCGCCGCCCGCGGTGACGGCCTCCGGGTCCTGCACCGCGAAGAGGAAGGCGAGCAGCAGCACCCAGCCGCCGATAGCCGAGTAGAAGATCGACCGCCAGATGCCCTTGGCCGCGGAGTCGGCCGCACCCTGGGTCTCCTCCGAGAGGTGAGCCGAGGCGTCGAATCCGGTGATCGTGTATTGCGTGAGCAGGAAGCCCAGAGGCAACACGTAGAACCAGAAGAGCAGGCCGCTGGTCTCGCCCCCTGCTAAGCCAGCACTGTTGTTGACCCGCATCGTGAAGACATCCGCGACGCTCATGTGACTGGGCGGCAGGAAGATCAAGATGAGGATGATCACCGCGGCACCGATGACGTGCCACCAGACGGAGAAGTTGTTGAGGAGCGCCATCATATGGCCGCTGAAGATGTTGAGGATCGATACCAGTGCCAGGACGACGATGAAGATGAGGAAGACGCGCTGGAGCGAATACCCCGCCGCCCATGTCTCGCTGTACGTCGACAGGGTGAGATCGAAGAACGTGGCGCATCCATAGCTCACGGAGGCGATGACCGCCCACAGGCCG
>CAZLMT010000154.1:0-1361 GCA_964560615.1 uncultured Actinomyces sp. | reverse complement strand
CTCGGCCCCCCGAGTGCGCTCGCCCACCAGTAGATGCCGCCTGACGTGGGGTACGCCGAGACGAGTTCGGACATGGTGAGTCCGATGATGAGGATGAAGACGGAGATGAGCGGCCAGCCGATGGAGATGGCGATCGGACCGCCGTTGTTCCATGCCTGCCCGAAGGTCGTGAAGCAGCCGGCAAGGATGGAGATGATCGAGAAGGAGATGGCGAAGTTCGAGAAGCCACTCCAGTTTCGCTTGAGTTCCTGCTTGTAGCCGAGTTCCGCGAGACGTTGCTCGTCGGCGCTGAGATTCGTTGTTTCGCTCACCGTGGCCTCCCGGGACCGCGGTCGGGGGGCGGACCGATCCGCCCACGATGGGGGAAGTGTGCTCCTGCAGGCGCCGATCGCGCAGCAACACGCCGTAATTGGGCCTATCCCCTCCCGGCCACCTCGTCTAGCAGGCGCCCCAGGTCCGGGCCGTCGAAGGTGGCGACCGCCCGGTTGTACTTCTCCATCCCCCATTCCCAGAAGTCGAAGTCGATCGGGCTGACCGAGGACTGGATCGAGGCCCAGAGCATCCAGCCGTACTGCCCGACGAGTCCCCACAGGCGGGCGCGAGCCACCTTGGCCGGATCGCACGCGCCCCAGTAGGCGGTCACGAGTGGCTCGAGGTGCTCCAGGGGCAGGGTGGACTCGCTCCAGATGTTGCCGATCTCGAAGCTCGCCTCGTTGTTGCCGGCGTACTCGTAGTCAATGAGCCACAGTCGATCGCCCGCGTCGATGAAGTTCCGGGCAAGGAGGTCGTTGTTGCACGGCACCGTGGGCTCGGGAAGGACGCCCATGGCGCTGCGAATGCGCTCCATCCAGGGCAGGAACTCCTCGTAGCGGTCGGGCAGGCGGAATCCGCGCTCCCGGCATACGGCGAGATAGCGCGCCTGAATGTCCAACATGTTGAAGTCAGACGCAAAGCGCGGCCCGGCATGAAGGCGGCGGCACGCCTCCGCAATGCGCGGCAGGTTGTCCGGGCGCCGCACGTCCTCCTCGTCCCAGGTCCGGCCATCAAGGAACCCGACGACGAGCACCCCCGCGCCGGGGATGAAGTCGATGACGGGTGCCCCGGCACCGGCGTACGCCGCCGCGAGGGAGTTGCGGTGCTCGTGGACTCGATCGATCGCCAGGAGGGACGACCCCTCGTCCGAGAGGCGCACGACGAAGATGCCCCGAGGCGTGACGGCCTTGTAGTTGCGGTTGGTGATGCCGCCGGGCAGGGCGACGAGGTCTGTGACCCCATCGAGGCAGGGCAGGAGGGCGAGTCGCTCCAGGTCCGGACCCGCGATGCCGGGCAGGAGGCTTCCCCACTTCGCGCGCGCGTCACTC
>CAZLMT010000153.1:0-4410 GCA_964560615.1 uncultured Actinomyces sp. | reverse complement strand
CGTTTTCGCCGATTCCCACCATGAGCTGCGGCCAGCCACCCTCGGGCTGCTTGTCGCCGAACTGGCGCAGGTGCACCTTGGATGACTTGTAGGAGCAGTGCTCGCTCCACATCACCGAATACATCGCCAGCTCACTCGATGTGGGTCGACGGCCGAGGATCTCGCGGATGCGCTGGTACTCATCGGGCTTGAGTCCGAGGTCGGCGTAGGGCTGCTCCGCATCAGGCGTGGACGCAGCTCGGGCGACGGTGTCGAGGCTCATGCCGACACCAGGGACTGGACCGCGGACACGAAGAAGCCGAGGCCGTCGGTCGAGGGACCGGTGAGTGACTCGACCGCATGCTCGGGATGCGGCATGAGACCGACGATCGTGCCGGCGGGATTGGAGATCCCGGCGATGTCGCGCAGGCTGCCATTGGGATTGACGTCGAGATAGCGCGCGATGACGAGACCTTCGCCCTCGAGACGGTCGAGCGTCGCGTCGTCAGCGACGTAGCCGCCCTCGCCGTTCTTGAGTGGGATGACGATCTCCTCGCCCTCGGCGTAGGCATTGGTCCACGTCGTGTCGGTGCGCTCCATGCGCAGGCGCTGGTCGCGGCAGACGAAGTGCAGGTGGTCGTTGCGGGTGAGTGCACCGGGGAGCAGGTGCGACTCGCAGAGGATCTGGAAGCCATTGCAGATGCCGAGCACCGGCAGTCCCTGCTGAGCGCGCGCGATGATGGCCGTCATCACAGGCGCGAACTTCGCGATGGCGCCACAGCGCAGATAGTCGCCGTAGGAGAAGCCACCCGGCAAGACGACCGCGTCGACGCCCTTGATGTCCTCATCGCCGTGCCACAGGGCGACCGGCTCGCCACCGGCGAGGCGCACCGCACGCTGAGCGTCGCGATCGTCGAGTGATCCCGGGAAGGTGACGACGCCGATCTTCACGGCTAGGCCTCGACTCGCAGCGTGTAGCTCTCGATGACGGGGTTGCTCAGCAGCTCCTCGGCCATGCGATGCAGGTCGGCGAGGGCCTCGTCGGTGGGCTCGCCATCGAGGGTGATCTCGAATCTCTTGCCCTGGCGGACGTCAGCGACACCTTGGACGCCGAGCCGGGCGAAGGCACCCATGACGGCGCGGCCCTGGGGGTCGAGGATCTCCGGCTTGAGCATGACGTCGACGACGACGCGGGCCATCGGATCTCCTCGGGGTCGGCTGCGCCGTCAGTCTATGGGCGAGCCATCGGCTCGGGTGGGGAGGTCCGCGGGCCTGTCAGCGCCAGAAGTTCGCCGTCAGGCGCGTCGCGCCAGGCCGCGTCGTCGACTGGCCCACCGAGCCCGCGGCCCCGCCGTACTCACCCGTGCCGCCGATGACCGCTAGCCGCCCGGGTGATCCGAGGAGCGTCATGCCCGTGATGACGATCGTGCCCGTGGTGAAGCCCTGCTCGAACATCGTGATGACAGGCTGGATGCCGTCGACCGACGGATAGGTGAGGACCGAGGCGAAGTAGTCGCCCTTGGGCTGCTTGCCGGATGCCGGCGTCGAGGTGCCCGAGGCGTAGGACGTCGCTCCCGTGATGGTCGAGTCGTCGACCGTCGATCTGGCGATGTTATTCCAGGCAAGCGGTCTGGCCTGGCCCGAAGGCCGCGCGATGCGCGTCTCGATGCTGCGGCCATTGGTGCTGACGACCAGCTCCCCGCGGGCACCGGCGTAGTCGCCCGTGCCGCCGAGGATCGCGTAGCTGACCGGCTTGCGGGGTGCGACGGGAGTAATGGTGCGGGCAAAGATCGTGGAGTCTCCGTCGAAGACCTGGAGGTCGATGCTCTGACGCGCACCGCCCTTGGCTGACCCGAGATTCGTCGCAACCGCGACGTAGGAGACGTCATCCTGCACGGCACGCTGGAGCACCACGCTGCCGATGCCGCTGCCCACGCGCTCGGTGACAGGATCGGGGAAAGCGAAGGTGGACTTGCGCAGGTTCTTCTCCACGAAGACGTCGTACATCATCAGGTACTTACCGGTCTTGCCCTGCGGGATGAGGTTGAGAGTGCCGCGCGCTCCGGCGTAGACACCGGTGCCGCCTACCACCGGCATGATGTGCAGTGTCTCGGGCGGCTTGCCCTTGGGGTCCTCGTTGACCGCCTGAGCGAAGAGTTGACCGCCCTTCAACTGCACCTGTGACTGTGTGTCGCGCAACTCGGCGTCGGACTTCTTGCCCGGTGCGACGACGCGGAGGACGGTGGTCAAGGTGCCGTTGCCCTCATTGCCGGTGACGGTGCCCGTGGTGACGGTGAAGTCACCGACGCCGCGCGGGTTGCCGCTGGGCAGCACCTGGCGACCGGTGAATTCGGCGGTGAGCGAGTAGACCTTCTTGGTGCGCGGCTCGATCGGCGCGGCCGTCGCGGGCAGTGCCACGAGCGCCGTGGCCGCCAATGCCGTTGTCGCCGTAAGGGCTAGGGCGATCTTCACGAGTCCTCCCGGGTGTTCCTTCGAGGGTACGTCGAATGGCGAGATCGAGGGAAATCGACGCTAAGCAGCGGGAGGTAGATCGCTGCGATAGACCAAGAGGCGGGCCGCTGTGCCCACCGCGAGCACATCAGCACTGAGGAGATATGGCACCTGACCCTGGAGGACTGATGTGACGGCCGCCTCGACCTTCATGGCGAGATCCGGGCACATCATGCGCGTGATGGCCATGGGGCCGATCTGGATGGTGTCGTCATGCACCGAGACGCTCGCGTGGCCGTTATTGCAGCCCGCCTCGACGTGCAGGTGACCGTCGGCGATCTCAAAGGTCGAGCGGATTCCGCCGGGGAGCGGCCACGCACCATCGGGCTCGCGGATCTCGGTGAGGACCCATGTCGTGCCCTCGAGCGACCACACGCGCGATGCGGGGGCAGGGTCGGGTGGGTTGATGCCGTCGTCCACGGCTCCATCGTCCCACCTCCACCACTCCCATTTCTCCCGCAAAGCGGGACAAATGGTCGGCTCGGGGCCACATTCGACCGTGAAATGGCCATTTGTCCCACGGCTGGGAGCCATCTCCCACCTGATGCGCGATGGCCCACGGCCCCTAGGCTCATGCTGTGGACAAGCGGCTGTACGACCTCTTCTGGGGCACATCACTGCGCACAACGACTGCCCTGCACCGCGTGGTCCACAAGGTCACTGGGGGCCGCGTGTGGCGGCGCTTCCCGGGCGGCGCCCAGGTCGTGTGGATCACCTCGATGGGCCGCAAGTCCGGCCAGTGGCGCACTAATCCGCTGCTGGCCGCGCAGGTCGACGGCGGCTGGTGCGTCGCGGGCTCCAACGCCGGCCAGGCCAAGGTCCCGGGCTGGGTCTTCAATGCCCGCGAGCACCCCGAGGGCTACGTGCTCATCAACGACGACGCCTGGCAATGCACCTTCGTCGAGGTTGAAGGCGCTGAGCGCGACGCGCTCTTCGAGCGGATGATCGCGATGTGGAAGTCCTTCGAGATGTACGCCGAGAACGCCGGGCGCTACATCCCCGTCTTCAGGATCGTGCTGGGCGAGCCGATCAGCAAAGACGCGATCCCCGCAGCCTGATACCTGCCTGCGCCCGAAAACGACGTCAACAGCGCGCTTAGCGTGGCTATCGGGCGGAATCCGGGATCGGCTGAGGGCTCGCTATCGGCAGGACCAACTCCTCGATGCGCTCCCAGATGGCTCGACTATTCGCCTTCCCGAAGGCGTGGAGACCGTCGGAGGAGAGGTTGAGCCCGAGGTCCGCCACCTTGATGATCGTGAAATTCGGGAAGCGCTTCGCTGCCGCCTTGAGCTCGTAGTCATGGATGGCGCGACAGGCCGGGCAACTCGTGTAGAACGGCGCGATCCAGAAGACGTGCCGCTTCTTCCCCGCGATGCGCATGAACTTGTCGATGTCCTTGGCTCTAGGGCCACCATCATTTGTTCCCAGGTTTACAACGATGGTGTCCGGGCCGGTGGAGAGCGCCTTCCGCCACTTGTTCACGTTCGTTGTCCCGACCGCCAGCTCCCCGGCGTTGACGCTCCCTCTGCCGTTCACGACCTGATGGAGCTTGATGCCGTTCATGCCGTAGATGAGGAATCCGCCATCGATCAGCGTTCCCTCGTTGCCATTCGCATGTGCACCCGGGTACAGGTCATTGATCAGGACGACGACGTGCGAGTCCCCCATGATGGTGTACTGCGCTGGTTCCGTGGGTGACTCGCTTGCGGCCAGAGCGCGGCCTGGGTCGACACCGCCAGCCTGGGCGGGGGCGAGGCCGAGCGCGACCGCAGAGAAAGCGAGTCCCGTAGCAGCGAGGGCGGGGACGGCGAGGAAACGCCGCATGCGCGCAATATAGGGGGAAGTCCCCGGGGAATGCTCGCTCTGCCGGACCGCCCACTCAAGGCCGGGCGGCGTACGCCGACGCGACCATGTCGCGGA
>CAZLMT010000152.1:1729-4454 GCA_964560615.1 uncultured Actinomyces sp. | reverse complement strand
CCGGGCAAGCACGACGGCGGCCAGCACATCGTCCGCGCCCTTGGTCATCGACACGATGCAGGTCTCGACGGTGCGGGGGCCGTAGCGCTCAATGGCCTCCCGGGCTGACACGAAGGCTCCGTAGGTCGCCAGGGCGGAGGAATCCAGGGGCGGTGGAGTCGGCGCGAGCGGGCGGCGGGAGAGGAGCTCGGCAGAGAGCAGCTCTCTGCGTGCATCGGCGTCCAGGGAGACGAAGTCGACTGCGCCGGGGAGGCGCCCGAGGAGCTGGCCGATGGCCTCGCGGTACTTGCCCGAGTGCTCACGGATGTCGAGAGTGGCGAGCGGCAGGCCGATGGCGGCGATCACGCGAAGAGCCCTGTCGATGACTCCGATGGCGGCGATGGAGTCATCCGACGCGAGTGCGTCGCGCACCTGCATGAGGTCATCGAGGAGTTCGCGAGTGGTGCGGTAGTCCCGTCCGGGCACGTGCGGACCGCGGGAGGCGAGCCGCTCACGCGTGAGCCGCAGCCTGTTGTGGATGACCGAGAGCTTGAGGCGCACAGGCTCCTCCGCGTTGATGCGCAGGAACCTCCTGTCGAATTCGGGCAGGGACTCCAGATCAGCCCCCACGTGGGCGCGCAAGGCAGGGTCTGCGCCTGACAGCCGCTCACTCACCGACAGGTCCTCGAGCAGCCGGTCGACGATGGGCAGGATGTCGCCGATGGCGTGGTCGCGCTGGAAATCGATGACCGCGCGCGTCACCTCGGGTGTCACGAAGGGATTGCCGTCTCTATCGCCGCCGATCCAGGAGCCGAAGGTGAGCGGAGTGCTATCGGGCGGCAGGTCGGCACCGAGCATGCGGAATGCCGTCGCGAGATCGTCCAGGACCTCGGCGAGCGGGCCGCGCGCGAGATCATCGAGGTAGTAGAGGGCATTGCGTGCCTCATCGACCACCTGTGGCTGCTCGAGGCGCAGCTCGTCGGTCTGCCACAGCAGGTCGACGAGTTCGGCGATGCGCGACCAGCGCCGCTCATCATCGATGAGGGCATCGAGGAGCAGGTCGGCGATGCGCCGCTGCTTGGTGAGCACCGACCGACGTGCCGCCTCAGTGGGATGTGCCGTGAAGACGGGGCGCACCGCCATCTCCTCTGCGAGCAGCCTGGCCTGCTCGGGAGTGGCACCCAGGTCCAGGGCGCGTCCGGCGGTGCGCGTGAGCAGGCTGCCCTCGGTTCGGCGGCGAGCCCGGACGTCGCGCGCACGCTGGACCTGCTCTGCGACGTTGGCGAGGTCGAAGTAGATGGAGAAGGCACGTGCAATCAGGGTCGCCTCGTGCAGGTCGATCTGATCGATGATGCGTGTCGCTTCGGCGGGGTCGTCCCGGACGGCAGCGCGGATGCGCTCGACGGCCTCGAGGAGCTCGGGGCCACCGTGCTGGGCGAGTGACTGGCCCAGGAGGTTCCCCAGCGTGCGGATGTCCTCGCGCAGGGCGGCATCGGGCTCGGGCGCGTTCACGGGAGGACCGTATCCGGGTCGTGTTGCGCCCGTGTTTCGCGGCAGGCCTCGCCTCGCTCCTGAGTAGGGTCAGGAGGTGGTCAGCATCGGCTTCGGGCTCCTGACCGCGTGCTTCTTCGCCAGCAGCAGCCTGATGTCGTCGCGAGCCGTGAAGATCATCGGATCGGCGTCGTCCGTGGCGTGGGTGATGCTCGTGGGGCTCATCATCACGACCCCGTTCGTCGTTGCCTCCGGCGTCCCGGCCAACATCGGCCCCAGCATCCCGTGGATGGTCGTCCTCGGGCTGGGCAATGTCATCGGGATCCTTGTGGCCGGGTTCGCCCTGCGCGTCGGCAAAGTCGGCGTCGTCGCGCCGATCCTGGCCACCGAAGGGGCCATTGCCGCAGTCATCGCAGCACTCCTGGGGGAGAGCATCGCGCCCATCGTCGGGTTCATGCTGCTCGTGATCGTCGGCGGGATCGTCATCTCGGCGATCGCCCCCGACCCCGCACCGCTCGCCAAGGAGCGGCCCGTCTACGCCGTGGTCCTGTCGACTGTGGCTGCGGCGTGCTTCGGGGTCTCTCTCTTCGCGGCGGGCAACCTCAGCAACGACGTGCCCATCCCCTGGGTGCTGCTGCCTGCGCGTCTCGCGGGTGTCCTCATCATCCTCATCCCGCTGGTCGTCATGCGGAAGCTGCAGATCACTAGGTCCACGGTGCCACTGGTCGTGGCCATGGCGTTCACGGAAATCCTGGGCTTCGTCTGCTTCGCCATCGGCGCCCAGTACGAGGTGGCCATCACGTCCATCCTGTCATCGCAGTTCGCGCCCATCGCGGCCGTGGCGGCGTACTTCCTGTTCAAGGAAAAGCTCGGTCGATTCCAGATCGTCGGCGTCATCGTGCTCGTCGTCGGCGTGACCGCGCTCACCCTCGTCAAATAGCACCAGGGGCGTAGTGGCGGCCGCGAGAAGGACACGGGGGGCTAGTGGCCGCGAACAACCCACTCGTCATATGACCCGGCCTCTGAACCGACGGTGGTCTCGTCTCCGTGGCCGGTGAGCACGCGTGTCTCGGCGGGCAGCGTCAGGAGGCGCTCTCGGATCGAGTCGAGGATGGTGGGGAAGTCGCTGAAGGATCGGCCCGTCGCCCCGGGGCCGCCGTGGAAGAGCGTGTCGCCGCTGAGGAGCACGCCGAGCTCAGCCACGTAAAGGCAGACCCCGCCGGGTGAGTGGCCCGGAGTGTGGATCACCTGGGCG
>CAZLMT010000152.1:0-1719 GCA_964560615.1 uncultured Actinomyces sp. | reverse complement strand
CGTGAAGGTCACGCCTTCGTTGACGACGTCCCACAGCATGGTGTCAGCCGGGTGAAGGTAGGCCGGCCCGTCGATGCTGGGCAGGAGCTCCTGGACGGCGTTGACATGGTCATTGTGCGAGTGAGTGCACACGATGCCGACCACGCGGCGGCCAGCTACAGCGCTGAGGATGGTCTCCGCGTCATGGGCGGCATCGACGATGAGGACCTCCTCGTCATCACCGACGAGCCAGACGTTGTTGTCGACCTCGAAGTCCTGACCGTCGAGGCTGAAGATTCCGCTGGTGACGACTCGTTCGACGCGGGCGCTCACGGCGCGAACACCACGACGCTGCGCAGCACGTCTCCGTGGTGCATCTTGTCGAACGCCGCCTCGACATCGCCCACGCCGATCTTCTCGCTGACGAACTCATCGAGCGGGAGTCGTCCCTGGAGGTAGAGGTCGATGAGCATGGGGAAGTCCCGTGAGGGCAGGCAGTCGCCGTACCAACTGGACTTCAACGCGCCGCCTCGACCGAAGTACTCGATCAGCGGAAGGTCTAGGCGCATGTCGGGGGAGGGGACGCCGACGAGGACGACGGTGCCGGCGAGGTCGCGGGCGAAAAATGCCTGCTCGTAGGTGTCGGGTCGGCCGATGGCCTCGATCACGACGTCGGCCCCGAATCCTTCGGTGGCCTCGCGGATCGCCTCGACGGGGTCGGTCTCCCGGGAGTTGATGGTGTGGGTGGCGCCGAACTTCTTGGCCAGCTCGAGTTTGCGGTCATCGATGTCGACGGCGATGATCGTGCGCGCTCCCGCGAGGCGTGCGCCGGCGATGGCGGCATCTCCGACGCCACCGCACCCGATGACGGCCACGGAGTCACCGCGGGTCACGTTGCCTGTGTTGATGGCAGCGCCGAGCCCGGCCATGACCCCGCAGCCCAGGAGACCGGCGACCTCGGGGGCTGCGGCCGGGTCCACCTTGGTGCACTGACCCGCCGCGACGAGGGTCATCTCGGCAAAGGCGCCGATGCCGAGGGCGGGCGAAAGCTCGGTGCCGTCGAGGAGCGTCATCTTCTGCGTGGCGTTGTGGGTGTTGAAGCAGTACCAGGGGCGACCGCGCAAGCAGGCGCGACACTGGCCACAGACCGCGCGCCAGTTGAGGATGACGTAGTCACCGGGTGCCACGTCGGTGACGTCGGGGCCTACGGACTCCACGATGCCTGCGGCCTCGTGGCCGAGGAGGAAGGGGAATTCGTCGTTGATGGCGCCCTGGCGGTAGTGCAGGTCCGTGTGGCACACGCCGCACGCGAGGACCTTCACCCGTGCCTCGCCCGGACCCGGGTCGGGGACGATGATCGTCTCGAGGGTGACGGGGGCATCCTTCTCCCGCGCGATGACGCCTTGGACCTGAACGGCCATGCCTGTCTCCTTCTCCCGGTCTGGCTCGGACGTGCGAACGCTAGCGCTCGTGTCCTCGGGGGTGATGCGGGACCTCCGTCGTCCAGACAGTGGCCTTAAGGCCGTGCCGCCACCACCTGACTGGCGAAACCGGTGGCGACGTTCCACGACAGTTGTCGGTACTCCCCCCAGTAGGACGCGGTGAATCGGCGCAGCTCGTCGATGTCGACATCCGCCTTCAGCATCGCGTCCTTGTAGGCGGCGAGCCAGGAGTACACGAGCGAGGGGTTGGCCTCGATGTGGAACTGCACGGCCCAGGCGCGATCGCCGATCCGGAACG
>CAZLMT010000151.1:0-4466 GCA_964560615.1 uncultured Actinomyces sp. | reverse complement strand
TCCTCGTGGACGGCGGGATCTCCGGCGCCTACGTCACCCCGCTCTAGCGGGGCTAACTGCGACTGAAGGGCAGTACGGCGGTCAGCCAGGTGACCAGGCCGTTGGGGTTGCGCGACTGGGTCCACACGAGCCCCGGGCCCGTGATCTCCACGACGATCCCCTCGCCGGACTTCAGGGACTTCATGATCCCGCCCGTGGTGCGGGCCTGCATGGCGATGTAGGCGTCGTAGGCCACGATGTGCCCGGAGTCCACCACCAAGCGCTCGCCCTCGTGGAGCGCGTGCTGGTCGAGCGCGCCGTACGACGCCACGACGACCTTGCCCGCGCCGTCGAAGCGCGAGACGAAGCCGCCCTCGCCGCCGAAGAGGTTGTTGGCACCGCCCCACTTCGTGTCCATCGTGAGGCTCTGCTCGTTGGCGAGCCACGCCCCGCGCGTCACGGCCAGTGGTCGCTCGGGCGTGGAGTCAATGACGGTGATGTCACCCGGGAGGATCGCGGCGACGTCGACCCAGCCACCGTCGACGGAGCTGGTGTACGACGTGACGAAGAAGGAGTTGCCGCCGAGCGCGCTGCGGCCGAGGGACTTGAGGAATCCTCCCTCCATCTTCGCGTCCAGGGTCATGCCGTCGCTCATCGCGGCCATGGCACCGGATTCCACCTTGACGTGCTCGCCGGCGGCGAGCGTGCAACGCGCGAGCGCAAATGACGGACCGTGCCTGACCTCAACCTGCATGGCGGTGTCCTTTCCTAGGTGGTGGCGGCGGCGGCGATGAGGGCTCGGAAGAGAGGTGATTCGAGGTTTCGCCGGTCAGGGTGCTCGGGGTGCCACTGCACGCCGACGGTGAAGCGGGACTCCGGAGCCTCGAGCACCTCGACGAGGCCATCGCCGGTCCACCCCGTAGGCACGAGGGAGCCGGGATCGGCGATGCCCTGATGGTGTGACGAGTTCGTGCTCAGGGTCGGCACTCCATAGATGTCGGCGATGCGCGAGCCAGGAGCGAAGCGCACGTCATGCTCGGTGAAGGTGCCCGGCATCTCGCGATGGACAAGCCCGTAGCCCGCGTCGGGCAGGTCTTGGATCAGTGAGCCGCCATGGGCGATCGCCATGACCTGCATCCCGCGGCAGATCCCTAGGAGCGGCAGGTCGCGCGCCCGGGCTCCCCGGCAGAGCAGGAGCTCGCTCGCATCACGCTCCACGCGGGGGGTGTCCACCGTGGGGTGCGGCTCGGCGCCGTAGTTCTCGGGGCCTACGTCGGCACCACCGATGAGGATGAGCCCGTCGATGCGACCCAGGACGTCATCGTCTGTTGAGTCCGGGGGGAGCAGGACTGCTCGGCCACCCGCCTCACGCACGGCATCGACGTACCACTCATGAAGCAGTGCCGCGGGCACTTCCCAGGCGCCCCAGCGGGCAGGCTCGACGTAGGTCGATAGACCGATGACGGGACGCCCCATGGCCCTAGTCTCACCATCTGGCGCGGGAATACACGCATGGGTACCGTGGTTGCTCCAGATCCCCCATGAGGAGAGTCATGTCCTTGCCGCCGCTGGTCGAGCCTGCCGACAGCCTGTCTGCCGACGAGGTCCGCCGCTACAGCCGCCACCTGATCATCCCCGATGTCGGGATGTCGGGGCAGAAGCGCCTGAAGAACGCTCGTGTGCTCTGCATTGGTGCCGGCGGGCTCGGCAGCCCGGCGCTGATGTATCTGGCAGCGGCGGGTGTCGGCACACTCGGGATCGTGGAGTTCGACACTGTCGACGAGTCCAATCTGCAGCGCCAGATCATCCACGGGCAGAGCGACATCGGCAGGTCCAAGGCCGAGAGTGCGCGTGACTCCATCAAGGAGATCAATCCCTACGTCGACGTCGTCATCCACGACGAGCGGCTCGACTCCTCCAACGTCATGCAGCTCTTCGCCCAGTACGACCTCATCGTCGACGGCACCGACAACTTCGCGACGCGCTACCTCGTCAACGACGCGTGCGTCCTGCTCGGCAAGCCCTATGTGTGGGGGTCCATCTACCGCTTCGACGGCCAGGCGAGTGTCTTCTGGGCCGAGCACGGCCCTTGCTATCGCTGCCTCTATCCCGAGCCTCCGCCGCCCGGCATGGTCCCCTCGTGCGCCGAGGGCGGCGTGCTGGGCGTGCTGTGCGCGAGCATCGGCTCGATTCAGGTCACCGAGGCGATCAAGCTCCTCACCGGTATCGGTGACCCGCTCCTCGGCCGCCTCAAGGTCTACGACGCCCTCGAGATGGACTACCGCGAGGTGCGCATCCGCAAGGATCCGAACTGCGCCATCTGCGGACCAAATGCCACGGTCACCGAGCTCATCGACTACGACGCCTTCTGCGGCGTGATCTCCGACGCGGCCGCCGAGGCTGCGCGCGACAGCACCATCAGCGTGCACGACCTCAAGCAGATGCTCGAGGAGCGCGAGCGTGGCGAGCGCGACTTCATGCTCATCGACGTGCGCGAGCCCATCGAGTGGGAGATCGCCACGATCGACGGTGCGGAGTTCATTCCCAAAGGCGAGTTCCTTGATGGCTCCGCCCTCGAGAAGCTGCCGACCGACAAGCCGATCGTCCTGCACTGCAAGGTGGGCGGACGCTCAGCGGAGGTGCTCGCTGTGCTTCACGGAGCCGGCTTCTCCGACGCCATCCACGTGGGCGGTGGCATCAATGCCTGGTCACTGCAGGTAGACCCCGATACGCCGTACTACTGATCGAGGCTGCTCCTCAGCGCTCGATGCGACCGGCGATGAAGTCCTCCACGCGCTGACGGCACACGTCGTCGCTGTACTGCTCGGGCGGTGACTTCATGAAGTACGAGGATGCCGAGAGCAAGGGACCGCCTATCCCACGATCGAGGCCGATCTTGGCGGCGCGGACCGCGTCGATGATGACGCCCGCGGAGTTGGGGGAGTCCCAGACCTCGAGCTTGTACTCCAGGCTGAGCGGCACGTCTCCGAAGGCCTTGCCCTCAATGCGGACGAAGGCCCACTTGCGGTCGTCGAGCCAGGCGACATAGTCGCTGGGGCCGATGTGGACGTTTCGACTCTCAATGGGGCGGTCGATCTGAGAGGTCACCGCCTGTGTCTTGGAGATCTTCTTCGACTCCAGGCGATCGCGCTCGAGCATATTCATGAAGTCCATGTTTCCGCCCACGTTGAGTTGGTAGGTGCGCTGCACCTCCACTCCGCGGTCCTCGAATAGTTTGGTGAGGACACGGTGGGTGATGGTGGCGCCCACCTGCGACTTGATGTCATCTCCCACGATGGGCAGGCCAGCAGCGGCGAACTTCTGGGCCCACTCATGGGTGCCGGCGATGAAGACCGGTAGTGCGTTGACGAATGCGCAGCCGGCGTCGATGGCGCACTGGGCGTAGAACTTGGCAGCCTGCTCGGAACCCACGGGCAGGTAGCAGACGACGACGTCAACGTTGGCATCACGAAGGGCTGCTGTGACATCGACCGGATCGGCGTCGGACTCGGTGATCGTCTCGCGGTAGTACTTGCCTAGGCCATCGTGCGTAGGGCCCAGTGGAGGTACATCGCAGATCGTGATGGTGTTGTTTTCGCTGGCGGTGATGGCCTCGGCGAGATCCCGACCCACCTTCTTGGCATCGACGTCGAACGCGGCCACGAACTCAACGTCGCGCACGTGATAGCCGCCGAACTGCACGTGCATCAAGCCAGGGATGGCTTGGTCGGGGGCGGCGTCACGGTAGTAGTGGACGCCCTGCACGAGAGATGAGGCGCAGTTGCCCACGCCGATGAGGGCGACGCGAATGGATCCCATGACATTCCTTTCGTGGCTGGGTGATGCTGAGGTTCAGAGGTTGCGCTCCGCCTCGATGAGCTCCTCGAGCCAGCGGACTTCGCTCTCGACACTGTCGATTCCGTGCTCCTGGAGCCTTGTCGCGTAGGGGTCGAGTCGCTGAGAGGTGTGTCGGAAGGACTCGCGCAGCAGCGCCATGCGCTCCTGAAGGCGTGCACGCCTTCCTTCGAGGATGCGCAGGCGGATCTCACTCGGCGTACTCGTGAAGAAGGCCAGGTGCGCGGCGAACTTCTCGTCTTCCCACGCGTCGGGTCCAGGATTGGCGACGAGAGCCGCGAAGCGCTCTGCGCCGGCGGAGGTCGCCTCGTAGACGATGCGGGCCCGCTTGGTCGTGACCGTCGGCATGGGCTTGGGGGCGCTTTCGGCGATGAGCCCACGGGCCTGGAGATCCTTGAGCGCGGGGTAGAGGGAGCCGTAGGAGATGGCGCGGAACGGCCCGAGGACGCCGGTGAGGCGCTTGCGCAGCTCGTAGCCGTGCAGGGGCGACTCAAGGAGGAGTCCGAGGATGGCGAACTCCAGAACATCGCTGCGGCGGCGTACCATATTGCCACGATATATCAACTAGATATATCGTGGCAACCTGAGGTGATTCTGACACTGGGGGGAGGCCCCCTAGGCTGCCTGAGTGA
>CAZLMT010000150.1:0-4508 GCA_964560615.1 uncultured Actinomyces sp. | reverse complement strand
AGTCATGCCAACTCCGCCCCACGGCGATGCTCGGCAGCACAAGGAGATTGGCCAGGGCCAGCCATCCCACCGCCTGCACCCAGCCGGGGACGTGCCGAGGAAGCCATCCCAGCGAACGTGGTGCTGGCAGTGGAGATCCCGCCGGTCTGACGAACGCGAAGGGCAACACGACGGCACCGACGACAAACAGGTCCTCGACGTAGCGCGGGTCAATGGCGAGCACAGTGCCAAACACGTTGATGCGCCCGAAGACGAAGAGCGCCACCGTCACGAGTGCGTAGGCCCCGATGATGAACCATGCATTCCCCGCCGATCGCCACCGCAGGATCGAGACCACGATCAGGCCCACCACCACTTGCGCAATGACGAGGAACAACCACCAGGTCGAATTCGATCCAGGCACGAGGGCATCGGTGAAGCCTGTCCAGGGAGCGCCGAAGTACCCCGGTAGCCATACCTCTCCCAGCGTGATGCGCAGGGATTCCAGGAACTGCTCCATGCTCGGCTGTGAGCGCAGCACAGCCTCCGGTTGTGCTGCCAGGTAGACCAATCCGTAGCCGACTGCCAGCGGAAGGGTGACCGCGGGGAGCCACCAGCGACGCCCGAGGCCTCCGAGACCGAGGCGACCCGTGCCTGGCCAGTAGCGCCACGAGAGCCACAGCACGACCGGCAGGTACAGCAGGGACTTTTGCCAGAACGCCAAGCCCACCGCGAAGCTCGCTGTCGCGGCGAAAAGCCACAGCCAGCGCGGATCCTGGGCGTGCTTCGCAGCGAAGTACAGCATGGCTATGAACGTGGCTGCCCAGGGCAGGATTTGCAGTGCTGAGGCGTACCACACCGTGACGGTCGTGAGCAGAGGCGCAAAGGCCAGCATCATGACCGTGACGACCCCCCAGGCACTGGACCCAAAAAGGAAGCGCTGCAGCATGACCGCCGCAAGGAGGGTCACCGCCCACAGGGTGGTGATCACCACGATCGCCAGCCCCCAGGACATGGGCGCGAGAGCCTGACTCACCCACACGATGGCGAATTCGGCGGGCATCAGGTGGTTGTTGTAGATCTGGAGGACGTACTCACCAAACGGTTTTGACGCGTCGGCGAGGTAGAAGAAGTCATCCATGTGGAAGAAGCCCCGCCACGCGGCCCAAAAATGAAGAGCGAGGCCAGCGCCCGCGACCACCCACAGAAGGATGCGCGGCGCGCTGGCCTCGACTGGCGTCGATGCGGTCGTCAACGCGACCTATGGCGCTTAAGCGTCGCCGGCGAGCTTGTCGCGCAGCGCCTGGAGAGACTCATCAGAGGCGAGAGCACCGGAGTCGGCGCCCTCGGCTGAGGCAGAGGAATACCCCGTGGCCGTGCCCTCGACGACGGCCTGCTCGGCATCAGCGGTGCGCATCTCGGCGGCCTGCTTGCGGTGAGCCTCCCAGCGCGCATGCGCCTCGGCGTACTCCCGCTCCCACTGGGCGCGCTGATCCTCGTAGCCGGCCTTCCACTCGCCCGTCTCGGGATCGAATCCGTCCGGACCCACGTAGTTGCCGGCTTCGTCGAACGCCGGAGCCATGCCGTAGAGGTAGGGATCGAACTCATCGGCGACCTCACCATCGCCCGACTCATTTGCCTGCTTGAGGCTCAGTGAGATGCGGCGACGCTCGAGGTCGATGTCGATGACCTTCACGAAGATCTCATCGCCAACCTGGACGATCTGCTCAGGAATCTCGACGTGACGCTCAGCGAGCTCGGAGATGTGGACGAGACCCTCGATGCCCTCCTCGACACGGACGAAGGCGCCGAAGGGGACGAGCTTCGTGACACGACCGGGTGCGACCTGGCCGATCTGGTGAGTGCGCGCGAAGTGCTGCCAGGGATCCTCCTGCGTGGCCTTCAGGGACAGGCTCACGCGCTCGCGATCCATGTCGACGTCGAGAACCTCGACCGTGACCTCCTGGCCCACCTCGACGACCTCGGAGGGGTGATCGATGTGCTTCCAGGAGAGCTCGGAGACATGCACGAGGCCGTCGACCCCGCCCAGGTCTACGAAGGCGCCGAAGTTGACGATCGAGGAGATCACACCGGAGCGGATCTGGCCCTTCTGGAGGTTGTTGAGGAAGGTCTGGCGGACCTCGCTCTGGGTCTGCTCAAGCCATGCACGGCGCGAGAGGACGACGTTGTTGCGGTTCTTGTCGAGCTCGATGATCTTCGCCTCGAGCGTCTTGCCCACATAGGGCTGCAGGTCGCGCACGCGGCGCATCTCGACCAGGGACGCCGGGAGGAAGCCACGCAGGCCGATGTCGAGGATGAGCCCGCCCTTGACGACCTCGATGACGCTGCCTTCGACGACGCCGTCCTCCTCCTTGATGCGCTCGATCGTGCCCCACGCGCGCTCGTACTGGGCGCGCTTCTTGGACAGGATGAGACGACCGTCCTTGTCCTCCTTCTGGAGCACCAGGGCCTCAACCGCGTCACCGACGGACACCACCTCATGGGGGTCGACGTCGTGCTTGATGGAGAGCTCGCGGGAGGGGATCACGCCCTCGGTCTTGTAGCCGATGTCGAGAAGGACCTCGTCACGATCAACCTTGACGATGGTGCCTTCGACGATGTCGCCGTCGTTGAAGTACTTGATGGTGGAATCGATGGCGGCGAGGAACTCATCGGCGTCGCCGATGTCGTTGATGGCTACCTGGGGTGCGATGGTCTGGGAGGTCACGCGGACTCCGATACGGATAGATGTCGGCCTGTGCACGATCGAGTCCGTGATCGACGTGGAGCGCGGGGATCCGCGACCACGAGGAACGTCACGAGGCCACTCGGTCTGGGACACGTGCGGGCTCGGCGTGCCCAGGGAGAATAGCGCAGCCCCGGGACAGGCCCGGATGCCGCCCTAGGAGGCCCGGATGCCGCCCCAGGAGGGGTGTCAGGCCGAGGCGGAGCCCCCGGCGTGGGCCCCGGAGCGCTTCTTGCCGCCCGCCACGAGCACGATCCCGATGATGAGGAGGATCACCCCGAGGATGACGGCGATGAGAGGCACGGTGTTGTTGAGCAGGGCGAGCAGCGCCGACTGGGACTTGGCGTAGTCGACACCCGAGGTCACTTCCTCGGGCGTGGTCCCGATCACGGCGTCGATGATCGTGATCTTGTCCTGATTGTCCGGTCCGCGGAGCGTCTGGAACTGCGCGCTCTCACCCTTGACGATGGCGCCCGTGGTGGGCTCGACCCACAGGGTGAGGAGGTTGCTGTAGTAGCGGGGCGCGACGAAATTGGGCAGCGGAGAGCCGACGAGATCTCCGGGCACCTCGATGGTGCCCGTCTGGGTCGGCTCGACCGTCACCAGGAACTTGTAGACCGGGAGGCCCTCGAGGGTCTCCTCGCCCTGGTAGACCGCGTCGACGCCCCTGTTGAGGGACGTGTCGAAGTAGGGGTAGGTCTGCTGCTGCGTGAACATGGGGAACTTCAGGGGGACGATGCCGCTCAGTTCGACGTTTTCGCCATTGACGTTGGCGCCGCAGCAATTGGTCATCACCGAGGTCACTCGGTTGAAGGCGAAGCGCGCCGTGTCGGCGAGCACCACAACCCCGGCGTTGTCCTCAACGCGCTGGAAGGTGTCGTAGACAGCGAGGTCGCCTGCCTTGGCCTCCGCGGTCTGGCTCGCAGGCACATCACCGCGCGTGAAGCGCGTCACCGTCAGCGGCACGTCGGTGCGCTCGGTAAGCGTGGCGGGGTCGAAGAGCTTGGCGGCCACGCCCGTCTGGTCGGTCTGGGTGACACCGCCCGAAGCCTCCCCCGGGGAGAGCGGTGCCTTGGCCACGGCGGGCACGACGCTGAAGCGCAGCAGCGCCCCCAGCACCACGAGGAAAACCCCGAGACCCACCAGGACGATGCCAATGCCTCGCCTCATGCCACCCTCCGGTTGCCATGCCGCTGCCTTCGAGACAGGGCGCGTTCAGGGAACGGTAGCGGATACTGGGCACTCCGGCGGGGAGATCGCGCCGACGGACCAGGAATCGGCGAGGGAAGGGCGGTTGCGGGATGATTCGACCCTTCCCCCTCCTCGACGGCTACCGGGCCCTCGCCGCCTTCATGGTCCTCACCACCCACGTCGCCTTCAATACCGGCGAGATCCGCACCCCCGTCCTGGGCCCGCTCCTGGGCCGGATGGACTTCGGCGTGACGCTCTTCTTCCTCCTCTCCGGCTTCCTGCTCTACCGGCCCTGGGCGCGGGCAGCGATGGTCGACCGGCGGGGGCCCGCCGTGGGCGGCTACGCACTGCGCCGCGCCGCGCGGATCCTGCCGGCGTACTGGGCGATGGTGATCTTCACACTGCTACTGCTCCCCGAGATCCAGCCGGTGCGCTGGCAGGCATGGCCCGTGCACCTGGGACTGCTCCACATCTACGTGCCGGGCTTCACTCTGGAGGGGCTCACGCAGACGTGGAGCCTCGCCACGGAACTCTCCTTCTACATCCTCCTGCCGCTGATCGCCTGGCTCGCAGGCCGACGTGGACGGGGCAA
>CAZLMT010000149.1:2812-4525 GCA_964560615.1 uncultured Actinomyces sp. | reverse complement strand
GCCGTACGCCGCGACCGGGGTGGTGGAGCCAGGCAGCGACCTGCTCGCCTACTCGATCGATCTCGATGGCTCCGAGCGCTACACGCTGCGTTTCCGCGATATGTCAGGCGCGCACGACCTCTCCATCGCGCACGACCTTCCCCTGGAGATCGACGACACCTACTACACCGGTGCCTGGGCCGACGGATGGTTCTACTTCACCGTCGTCGACGATTTGAATCGCCCGTGCGAGGTGCATCGCGTCAATCCGCGCACGGGCGAGCGACACCACGTGCTCACCGAGCCCGATCAGCGCTTCGAGCTCACCGTGCGCAAGTCACAGGACCGCGTCGTCATCGCGGCGCATTCGCGCACGACGAGCGAGTGCTGGGAGGTGGTCGACGGACAGGCGGTGTCACTGCGCCCGCGCGTCGACGGGGTGGAGTACGACGTCGAGCGTGACACCGACCGCTGGCTCTTCCTGAGCAACGCCGAGGCGACGGAATTCGCGCTCACTGCCGAGTCGATCCCGCCACTCGATATCCGCGACGGGCGCATCCACGACATGGTCGCCTTCGACGATGCAATCGTCACCTACTCCCGCATCGATGGCCAGCCGCGCATCCGCATCCTCGAGCGCGATGGCCGCATCCGACACGAGTTGCGCCCTGAGTCGGGCGGCGCGATCCGCCTGGGTCACAACGACAACCCGCACGCGGGATTCGTCACCGTCGTCACGGAATCCTTCACCGATCCCACGCGGTGGTGGGATGTCGACCTCGTCACGGGGGAGCGGTGCCTGCGCCATGCCAAGGAGGTGCCCGGGCACGACCCCGCGGCGTACATCAGCGAAGTGATCCACGCGACCGCGAGTGACGGCTGGCAGATCCCGATCGTGGTCACGCGTCACCGCGACGCTCCACTCGATGCGCCTGCTCCCTGCATGCTCTACGGCTACGGCTCCTACGAGTCGGTCGACGACCCGTGGTTCGAGTCGTGGGTCCTGCCGCTGCTCGATCGCGGTGTCGTCTATGCGAAGGCGCATATCCGCGGTGGCGGCGAGGTGGGCCGCCAGCAGTGGATCGATGGCCACCTGCTTGCTAAGCGCAATTCCTTCACCGACTTCATCGCGGCGGCCGATCACCTCGCGGAGACGGGGATCGCGGGCCCCATCGTGGGTCGCGGTGGGTCGGCGGGCGGCCTGCTCCAGGGCGCGGTCTACTTCATGGCACCGCAGCGCTGGGCCGGGATCATCGCGGAGGTGCCCTTCGTCGATTGCGTCAATTCGATGCTCGATCCGGATATCCCGCTCACCGTGACGGAGTGGGAGGAGTGGGGCGACCCGCGGATCCCGGAGCAGCGCGCCTACATGGAGTCCTACACGCCGTACACCAATCTCCCCGATCCCGCGGAGCGCCCGCCGCTGCTCGTCACGGGTGCGGTGCATGATCCGCGCGTGCTCGTGCACGAGCCGGCCAAGTGGGTCGCGGCGCTGCGCCACTCAGACCCGCAGCAGGGCGACCGCGCGAGCATCACCGATCGCGGCAGCGTCGCCTTCCGGGTGGAGACCGGCGAGGGCTCGCATGGCGGACAGGCCGGCAGGTACGCCGCGCTGGCCTACGACGCCGAGGTCGTCGCCTGGGCGCTCACCGCGCTAGGCGTCCGCTGACGACCAGTTCGTTGAGTGGCGGCTTGTGGGGCCTCCGCACAGCGTGTCGCGCCGCATGAGTCGCC
>CAZLMT010000149.1:278-2802 GCA_964560615.1 uncultured Actinomyces sp. | reverse complement strand
TCTCGACGCGTGTCCCCCCGCCGCCCGGTTGTTGCCGCCCTGCTCGCCGCAGCTCTCGTCACCGCAGCGAGCCCCGCCATGGCCATGACGCCCCAGAGCGTGACGCCCAAGTCAGTCATCCCCGGGTGGAACCCGAGTGACCCCCCGGCCTTTCGGGCCGCGCTCGCTGCCCGGCTCGCCGAGGTCACCTACGCCGTGTCCTGCGGCAATGTCACGGCGACCGGCTGGTCGGCCGACGTGGCGGACGACCCGGCACCCGACAGTTGGAAGGCCATTCTCGTGACTACGTCGACGATGAGCGGGGCGTGTGCGGCCACGCCTGCTGCGCTCCGCGTGCGCCAGGGTGCGCAGACAGTCGAGGCTCGCCCCTTGGACACCAACACGGCACGCGGTGTCGGCACGATCGACCTGAAGCCGGACCTGCCCTACATCGACTGGGACTTCGTCCCCACCCCGCGCGTCGGCCAGTGGGTTGGGATCGCGGCTCGCGGTGTCGACGGTGGGGTGCTGCCCATGCTCGAGCGCCGCGTCACCGTGGTGGGCACCGCTACCTTCACCGTGGACTCACCGGTGGATGCGATGTACGTCGGAGCGCCCGTCGTCGACAACACCGGTCGGGCACTGGGGACCCTCACCGCTGCGGGCAGCGTCGTCACGGGGTCGCCCGTCTACTGCGGTGAACTCTTCATCTGCACCGATCCCACGAAGGTGTGGTGGGACATCACCGCGCCCTCTGTCGCGCGCGAGGTCAAGGCCACAGCGGGCAAGGGGCGCGTCACCGTCACCTGGAAGCCTGCAGCGAGCGACGGGGGCGACACGGTCTCGTACTACTACCGCATCGGCGCTGGGCAGTGGATCGAGACCGACGCCTTCAAGGTCACCGTCAAGGCACGCAAGGGCCAACTCGTGACCGTCAGCATCGGCACGGGGAACTATGCCGGTGCCGGGCCCACCAAGGTCGTCTCCGCCAGAGCTAAGTGATGACCCCCGACGCGCCGCTCGCGCTCTGCGCACGGCGTGTCGCGCGCGTGGACGGTTGCCCTTTCCTTTACGTGGTCAATCACGAAACGTTCTGGAACGCCACGCGCCAGACCTTGGCACCGTTATCGGGCAGGCGCGTCCCGAGGATGGCCACCTTGCTCTGCCGGCCATCGGGGTACCAGGTGTGGGACTCGCCGACCGAGAATCGAATGCGGACGTATTTACGACTGCCGTCGTCGTAGATGTACTCCGACTGCTCCATCCAGGGATAGCCGATCGTGGGGTTCTTCCACTTCAGATCCGGCCGTGTGATGCCAGGGCAGGTCATGCTGAAGGTCTTTTGGTCCGTGCACCAGTGCGCATGCACGGATAGGTCGTGCTTGGCTGGCCGCGAACCCCACATCTCCACCTTGTCACCCGGGTTGAGGTAGATGCGCTCGGTCTTGTTATCCGTGAAGCGGAGGAGGTAGATCGTGCGATCGGATTCGTTGACGAACTTCACCCACACCTGTTCCTTCGTGGGATCAGGGGGCGCCGCTGCACTCGGGCTGGCCAGCGCTCCGGCCCCCAGGGCCATTGCGGCCAGGACCAGGAGAGAGTTGCGGATTGATTTCATGGCCATGAGGGACCTCCTGTCGAGTGAAGAATCACTAGTACAGCGTCCCGAGATAGGGAAGGTGAGCGCGAAACGCGCACGCCTTAGGCACCCTTCGCCTCGTCTGGGTGCCTGGGTGTGCTTGACACCGCGACCCTGACGGACGATTATTTATCGGACACTGTACGCCGCCCTTGGGAGCCTCCATGTCCGCTCGTCTGACCCGCATCGGCATTGGCGCCATCGGCGCGGCCGTCATCCTCGCCACGATGACCGCTCCTGCTGCGGTCGCAGCACCCGCGCCACCTGCAGCCCCCGCGACTTCTCTTGCCGAGACGAGTCCTGCACAGGATGCCTCCCCGAGCACAGCCCCTCAGCCGCGGGCGGTCGGCACGGTCATCACTGCAGGCAAGGCGGTCTACGACAAGATCAGCACCTGCCTGGCCAACCAGGAAGCTGGCCTGAAGTGCACCAGCGGCGACGCCGGCAACATCCGTGCCATCTACAAGAAGCTCGTCGAGATCGAGAAGCAGATGGCGACGAACCAGCGCGTCCTCGTGGAGCGATTCGATTCGCTCGAAAGGCTCCTCGAGCAGGTCAACAAGAAGCTCTCCCAGCAGCAGCTCACCGCGATCGAGAAGCACCTTCCCCTCGCCCAGTGGGCGCTCGAGGCCCTCACGGAGTGCACGGAGGCGTACGCCAAGGCACTTCCGGCCAGGCCGACTCCGGCGGACATCGAGAAGGCCAAGAGGGACGCGCAGTGCCAGGCCTACCGAGGGCGCGCCAATGGAGTCCGCGAGCCGCTGTCGAACATCGTCCGGGCCACGTCGTCGACCCAGGACTACTTCCTCCAGGAAGCCGACAAGATGAGCCAGTTCGGCTCCCTGGAGGTCATGTCGGCCTACTTCACCGGCACGCGCAGCGAGAAGGACGGCCTCGCCTGGGCGA
>CAZLMT010000149.1:0-268 GCA_964560615.1 uncultured Actinomyces sp. | reverse complement strand
CCCGAGCGCGACGCCACAGCCGCGGGCCATCGGGACGGTGATCACCGCGGGCAAGGCGGTCTACGACAAAATCAGTACCTGCCTGGCCAATGAAGAGGTCGGGCTGAAGTGCACCAGCGGCGACGCCGGCAACATCCGAGCCATCTACAAGAAGCTTCAGGAGATCGAGAAGCAGATGGCGACGAACCAGCGTGTCCTGGTTGAGCGTTTCGATTCGCTGGAGCGACTCCTCGAGCAAGTCAATAAGAAGCTCTCCCAGCAGCAGCTC
>CAZLMT010000148.1:2517-4566 GCA_964560615.1 uncultured Actinomyces sp. | reverse complement strand
AGCCGCGCAGCGACAAGCCGCGCAGCGACAAGCCGCGCAGCGACAAGCCGCGCAGCGACAAGCCGCGCAGTGACAAGCCGCGCAGTGACAAGCCGCGCAGTGATAGGCCGCGCGCGCCGCGCATCCCTGACGACATCACGGGCAAGGAGATCGACCGCCGCGTGGCCGCGGAGCTACGCACGCTCCCTGAGGAGCTCGGTCAGACCGTGGCGCGACTGCTCGTCGCCGCATCCCGAGCGCTCGAGGAGGGCGACGTCGACCTCGCCCTGGCGTATACGGCCGAGGCCAAGCGACTTGCGGGGCGCGTGTCAGTCGTGCGCGAGGCTATGGGCATCACCGCGTATGCGGCGGGGGACTACGCTGCAGCGCTGGCAGAGCTCCGGGCAGTGCGACGCATGACCGGAGACCAGGACTACGTGCCGGTGATGGCCGACTGCGAGCGCGGCCTGGGGCGGCCGCGCAAGGCCTTGGAGTTGCTGGCCGAAGTCGCCGAATCCAAACTCTCGGATGCGTCTCGTATCGAGGCCAGGATTGTCGCAGCCGGTGCGCGCAGGGATCTCGGTCAGCCCGATGCCGCCCTGCTCCTCCTCCAGGTCCCTGAGCTCAATGCGCGCCGTACCGAGGAGTGGTTGCCCCGTCTGCGATACGCCTACGCCGACACCCTCCTCGAACTCGGGCGAGGCGAGCAGGCCCGCATGTGGTTCGAGCGGGCCGCGCAGGTCGATCCGGACGGCGCGACGGATGCTGACGAGCGGCTGGCAGAGATGGACGGAATCGTCTTCGACGATGCCTGGGGTGACGATGTGGAGGATCAGCGCCCTACCGACGCGGCGTCTCCCGAGGTCGAGCCCGGTCCCTCAGCCTGATCGAGCCATCGGCTGATCCCCGCCACATTGGCTGCGGTCGAGGAGAGGAACTCCCAGGTTGCCTCGCGCTCCTCGGGGCTGGCGGACCCCTTGAAGGAAATGGGGGTGCGCTCGCGCACCATCGCGACCGCATGGTCTAGATCCATGTTGAGCGACCGGGCCTCGCGCACCATCTCGACCCACTGGCGCAGGACGGCCTCGGAGCGATCGAGTGCGGATCCCACGGCGGTCACCGGACCGTAGTGAGCGAAGAGGAGCCGGAGTGGAGCGACCTCGCGCATGCGATCCATGGAGGCGAGTGCAAGGTCGAGGTTGAAGTCCGGGGGCGGAGTTGCGGGCCGCAACTCATCGGCCTCGGGCACGTACACCCCTGCGGCATCGCCGGTGTAGAGGTCCCCCGTGTCGGGATCGAGGAGACCGACATGGTGCGAGGCGTGACCGGGAGCATGGAATGCCTCCAGCCTGCGTCCACCGCCCAGGTCGATTTCGCCGACCTCACCCAGCGCCACGACGCGTGTGGCATCGGTGGGCTTCAGGTCGCCGAAGAGCTCATCCATCACGGGACCGAAGACGCGATGGGCGCTCGCGACGAGCTTGGTCGGATCCACGAGATGCCGGGCACCGAGTTCGTGCACGACCACCTGAGCGCGAGGAAAGGCCTCGGCTATGTCTCCCACGCCACCGGCGTGGTCCAGGTGGATGTGCGTGACCACGACCGTGGCTAGGTCGTCGCGGCCGATGCCTAGCGCGGCGAGGGAGTCGATGACGGTGGCCGCGGATAGCGCCGTCCCGGTCTCCACCAGGCAGGGACGGTCGGAGCGAATCAGGTAGCCCGCAGTGATCCCCGCGTGTCCGCCCATGAGCGTGTCGATCTCGAAGACCTCACCGCCCAGGTGCAGGCTGTCCCGGTCGAGGCGACGCCCGTCATCACCCCGACGGCGGCAGTCACCCCCACCGCCGAAACCCCGGTGGCTGAACCGGCCCCGGCTCCGGCGGCGATGGGCCTGCTGGTCACAAACTTTACCGGCGATACCCTGATTTTCACCATCAACAACACGGCCTACCCCATCCCCGCCAACAGCGAGCAGCGCCTCGAGGTGCCGCCGGGCGACTACACCTACACCGCCAGCCTGCCCGCCGTAGCCGCCACCGGCGAGGTTTCGCTGGGCCAGGACGCGGGCGC
>CAZLMT010000148.1:0-2507 GCA_964560615.1 uncultured Actinomyces sp. | reverse complement strand
ACCTCACCGCCCAGGTCCCTGATTCCGTCCACAGCAGTCTCCTCGCGCAGTCGTCCACAGCGGGTCGCGTCGCCCGCTCGCGTGGGCGCTTCAGCCGCATCGTAGGCCCGGGTCCGAGTCGCCGGACCCCGATATCGATGAGGAGGAGCAATGTCCCCTGCCCGCCACACCACCAGCCCCGATGGGGCGACGTACAGCCAGGTCCAGTTGCGCGGCCGCCTTTCGGGCGTGACCAAGGTCGACTTGCCCAGCGGAGACGAGGCCGTGGCCTTCCGTATTGTCGTCGACCGGCCCCTGCGTCAGCGCGGACCTGCGGGTCGTGTCCGGGTAGATGCCCTCGAGTGCATCGCTTGGTCCGCGGCGGTGCGGCGACGACTCCTCGCCTGGCATGACGGCGATGTCATCGAGGTCGAGGGCTCGCTGCAGCGCAGGTTCTGGAAGTCCGGCACCGCGCCCGCTTCGCGCACCGAAGTGGTGGCACGTGACGTCCGTCGCGCGGCATAGAGCACCACACCCATGACACGATAGGCGCATGACGGCGCAGGGTGCTCCGAGCGGCAGTGTCTACGACTGGTTTCGTCGGGCGGGCGAACTCCTCGCGAGCGGCAACGCCTCCGCGTGCCTTGTGCTCATCGATCGCGTGCTGCTCGAGGATTCCACCTCGCAGGCCGCGCGCGAGATCCGTGCCCGAGCGCTCTTCGACTGCGGCCGCTATGCGGAGGCCGCTGATGCCTTCGCCGAGTGCCTGGAGTCCGCACCCGCCGACGACTATGCGCACTACGGCGCGGGCATGAGTCTTTGGCGACTCCAGGCATTCCCCCAGGCGCGAGATCACCTGGCCATGGCGAGCGTCATGCGCCCCGATCGTGCGGAGTATGCGCAGGCACTCACTCAGGTCAAGGCGACCATTCGAGCCCGCCGTTCCGCAGGGCTTCCGCTCTCGGGTCCGCTGGAGGGTGACCCGTTCGGTGGCGCACCCTCGTGAGCCGAGTGGGCTCGCCGGACGCGGGAGCAGGGGACAGCCTCGCCGCACAGCACGATGTTGCGCTTCTCGACCTCGACGGCGTGGTCTACATCGGCGATCAGGCGGTGCCGGGTGCCGTGGACGCCCTCGCCCGAGCGAGAGCCTCAGGCATGCGGCTCGCCTTCGTCACCAACAACGCCAGCCGCGCACCCGAGGATGTGGCTGACCACCTGAGCAGCCTCGGGATCCCCGCTAGTGCGGGGGAGGTCGTCACCTCGTCTCAGGCGGGTGCCGCACTGCTGGCGGGGCGCCTGCCACCGGGTGCGCGGGTGCTGGCAGTCGGTGGTCCAGGTGTGGCCCTCGCCATCGCGGGCGCGGGCCTTGAGCCTGTGCGGTCGCACGACCCAGCGGCGGCGGACGTCGCGGCTGTGCTCCAGGGCTTCGGGCGGGATGTGGCGTGGACGGATCTTGCCGCGGCCGCACTGGCGATCCAGGCGGGGGCGCGATGGACCCTCACCAATCCCGACGTCACCCTCCCTGTCCCGGGCGGGCGTGCGCCCGGCAACGGCAGCCTGGCTCGGGCGGTCGAAGCCGCCGCGGGGCGTCCGCCAGACGACATCGCCGGGAAGCCGCATCCGGCGCTCATGCAAGCCTCGATCGATCGGACACAGGCCCGATCCCCTCTGGCCGTGGGCGATCGCCTCGACACCGACATCGCCGGTGCAGCGCGCGCCGGCATCCCCTCGCTCCTCGTCCTCACGGGGATCGCGGACGTCGCATCCTTGCTGTCCGCAGTCCCTGAGGAGCGACCCGACTTCATCGGTGCGGACCTGATGGCGCTGACCCTGCAACCCGCTCCGACATCGGGCCCGCAAGGACCGCGGGCTGAGGGCAAGGTCATGCGCCTGGGTCCGGCCTGTTCCTGGGTCGAGGCGGGGGAAGTGCGGGTAGACGTGGGCGGCGACTGGCTCGCGGCCCTGCAGTGCGCCTGCGCCGCGGCGTGGGCGGCGGCTGAGCCACCCCGGGTGGCCGGGGCGGCGGCGTTGATCGAGCGGGCACAGCGTGAGACCGGGCCCGGGCCGCGTAACGTGGACCCATGAGCCAGCAGCCCCCCGAGGACGATCCCATGGCCGGCGTCCGCCCGTATCTCCAGTTGGCCTCCGGGATCCTGGGCATGTCGGCTGCGAAGGCCGCCGAGCTGGCCCAAGGGTTGTGGACGCAGGGTGGTGACACCGTCGGCGACGTGGTGGACCAGGGTGTGCAGGCGGCATCCAACACGGGTGAGCAGGTCGCAGCCTTGCTCTCGCCCGACCAGGTGCGCTCGCTCGTGCGCGAGGAGGTGGACCGCGTGGTCCGCCGACTCGGGTTTGCCCGTGAAGACGAGCTCGCCAGCCTGCGCCGTGAGGTCGGCCGGCTCGAGCAGCAGCTGACATCTCTGCGCGCAGAGATGGAGGAGCGACTTGCCATGGCGGCGAAGAAGCAGGGGCATGGCAAGGACAAGGCGAAGGGCAAGAAGCACCGAGCCGATGAGGCGAAGGCGGAT
>CAZLMT010000147.1:4343-4572 GCA_964560615.1 uncultured Actinomyces sp. | reverse complement strand
CGAGCGCACCCTGCGTGACGGTCGCTTTACTCTCGGCGGTGTCACTCATCGTCTCTCCTGGGTTGTCCGATGTGCCGATGCCCGTGCTGTCCCCGGCCTGGCCCACGACCGTAGTGGACCTTGGCGGCTCGCGCTGCCGGGACGGTGCTCGATGCTTGGCGTGGCGCCTGGGTCAGACGTCATTCGCCAGGCCGTCAAGGACATGCACGCCCGGATACTCGCGCAGGAC
>CAZLMT010000147.1:4094-4333 GCA_964560615.1 uncultured Actinomyces sp. | reverse complement strand
CTTCAGCACCAGCTCACTCGTGAGTGATTCCCGGTACGCCGACCCCGCGGTGACCACGGCCGCGATGCCCAAGAGCACGGCTGCGGCGATTGCGAGAGCACCCTGTGTGACCGTCGCTCTACTCTCGGCGTTGTCACTCATCGTCTCTCCTGGGTTGTGCGATGTGCCGGGGCCCGTGATGACTGGGCCTGGCCCACGACCGTACTGGACCTTGGCGGCTCGCGCTGCCTGGAGAGCGC
>CAZLMT010000147.1:0-4084 GCA_964560615.1 uncultured Actinomyces sp. | reverse complement strand
CGTCATCGCCCTCGGCCATGTCGCCACCGGCCTCTTCGCCAACAACGACGGGCTGGCCCGCGATCTCCTGCAGGCCGGCGACGAAGCGCAGGACCGCGCCTGGCAGCACGATCTTCGATCGGCGGAGGCCGCTGCCGATCACGATCGCCGGCTGTGCGATGACGCGCGAGTCCACCAGGATCGGCCAGTCCGCGGGCAGGCCGATCGGGGTGATCCCGCCGTATTCCATGCCCGTCATCGCCACGGCGTCATCCATCGGAGCGAAAGAGATCTTGCGGACGTCGAGCCAGCGCCTCGCGACGCCGTTGACATCGGCGCGAGTGGTCGCGAGCACCAGGCAGGCAGCCATGCGCACCTGCCCCTCGCGCTTGCCCGCGAGGACCACGCAGTTGGCCGAGGCCTCGAGCGGCACGGCATACGCCTCACAGAAGGCCGCTGTGTCGGCGAGATCGGGATCGATGGGTGCGACGCCGACGCTGTCGCTTTCGCTCCATTCGGCCAGGGCAGCGGCAGTCGCAAGGGCGAGGAGATCCACATTCGCAGTCGCGGGAGTGACATTGAGGTTGCCCAGCGGCATCATGTGCCGATGAGACCACATCCGGGGGGTGGCTAGGCGTGACGACGTGCATGAGCTATACCCCCTGGGGTATATTGGTCCAACCCGAGAGAAGGAGCGCGTCCCATGTGCAGCCCCGCCCCCTGCTACGCGTGCGGCAAGGTCACCTGGACCGGCTGCGGCGAGCATGCCGACCAGGTCATGGCGTCTGTCCCCGAACCGAAGCGCTGCACCTGCGCCTAGCCCTCTCCGCCTACCCGAGGCGAGGGCACCCGAAGCGAGCGGTCGCCGCTCGCATTCCCTATGCCGGGAGGCGCCATGCCCGCGCGCTCGGCTGACGGTGCACTGCGCGGTGAGCGCATGGCGACCATCCTCGTGCGCCTGCGTGAGCAGGGCGAAGTCCACGCCACCGATCTGGCCGCGGAGTTCGGTGTTTCCCAAGCGACGCTACGTCGCGATCTCGCGATCCTCGAAGAGCAGGGGCTGTGCACGCGCCGCTACGGCGGGGCCGTGCCCACCGAGTCGAGCACTGAGCTTCCCGTCGCCTATCGCGATCGCCGCTCCCAAAGGGAGAAGGCCGCTGTCGCCAAGGCCGCCGCTGATCTCCTGCCTCCCGGGCCGCAGACGGTGGGGTTCACCGGGGGTACGACGACCAGCGAGATCGCGCGCGTGCTGTCGAAGCGCGTGGACCTTGTCGTGGTCACCAATGCTCTCAATATCGCCAGTGAGATGGCGGCCAAGCCCCGCATCCGTGTGGTGGTCTCGGGCGGGGTCGCGCGCTCGCAGAGCACGGAGTTAGTAGGTCCCTGGGCCGAGTCGGCACTGGCTCAGGCCAGCATTGGCACGGCGTATATCGGAGTGGATGGCTTGGATCTCGAGGGAGGGCTCACTACGCACGACAACGTCGAGGCGCGGACCAATGCGGTGTTGTTGGAGCGTGCGGAGAGAGTCGTGGTCGTCGCGGATTCGAGCAAGGTGGGGCGCGTCTTACCCGGTCACATCGCGCCCATCAACGCGATCCACGTGCTCGTCACAGACGACGGCATCACCACAGAGGTCAAGGCAGCACTCGAGGAGCGGGGAGTCGAGGTCGTCATCGCCTAGGCGGGGACCGAGCAACTCACCTGGTTCTTGAGGCGGATCCGCAGGGCTGCGGCCATGAGGACGACAGAGGCGACGGCAAGGAAGGGCTGCACGGGGGCGAACCACGTCATCGCACCCGATGCGCCCAGGGCGATCAAGACGAGCTTGTTGCACACCGGACAGCCCACGGCGAAGAAGGCGATGAATCCACCGGCAAGGCCGAGTTTGGATGCCCTTGCCTCTTGAGCGGGCTGCTCCTCCGTGAGACCCGGCTCTCGCACATACGTGGCAAGCAGGAGTCCGCTGAGGATGCCCGTGAGGACAACGACGGGAATGGACCACCAGGTCACCTCAACTGCGCGACCGAAGATCGGGTTAGGGATCACTGCGGTTGGCAGGGCGACGAGGATCGCGGTGGCGATGCCACCGAGCACGGCAACCCGCCATCGGCGGGCGGACCACAGGCGCATGGCGTCGATCATTCTCGCAATATACCCCCTGGGGTATCTCTCCGCGAGGGGGTACCCGCCCAATCGGTCGGTGGGCACCATGGCCGCTGGCAGACTCCGCGCATGGATCTCACGCAGCTCACGGCCACCGAGCTCATCGAGCTCTACCGCAGCGGCCAGGCCTCACCCGTAGAGGCGATGAATCAGGTGCTCGAGCGAGTGGAGCGCGTGGATCCGCTCATCAACGCCTTCATCCTCGTCGACGCCGACGCCGGACTCGCGGCCGCACGCGAGAGTGAGGCGCGCTGGGTGGCACACCGCACGACAGGCGCACCCGTGGGCGCAGTAGAGGGCGTGCCGACGACCATCAAGGACATCCTCTGGACCAAGGGGTGGCCGACCCTGCGTGGCAGCCGCGCGATCAATCCCGATCAGCCCTGGGAGGAGGACGCGCCCTCCGTAGCGCGCCTGCGTGAAGCTGGCGCGGCGATGTTCGGCAAGACGACGACACCGGAGTTCGGGTGCAAGGCCGAGACGAATTCACCACTGACGGGCATCAGCCGCAATCCCTGGGATCCCACGAAAACGCCCGGTGGATCTTCCGGTGGCACGGCCGCGGCCGTCGCAGCCGGACTCGGTCCGCTGAGCATGGGCACCGATGGCGCCGGAAGTGTGCGGATCCCCGCGGCCTTCTGCGGCAACGTCGGGATGAAGGCCAGCTTCGGCCGCGTGCCGGCGTACCCGCTCTCACCCTTCGGGACCGTGGCCCACGTCGGGCCGCACACGATGAGCGTCACCGACTGCGCCCTCATGATGAACATCGTCGCCCAGCCGGATCCGCGCGACTGGACGTCACTGCCCTACGACGGCGTCGACTACCTCGCCGGTCTCGATGACGGTATGCGAGGCATGCGCATTGCCTACTCGCCCACGCTCGGCTACGCCGATGTCGATCCCGAGGTAGCGGCGCTCGTCGACGCAGCCGTTCGCGAACTCGAGGCGCTCGGCGCAATCGTTGAGCAGGTCGACCCCGGCATCGAGGATCCCCTCGACGTCTCGACCGGGCTGTGGTTCGTCTCCTCCAAGACTGTCTACGACTCGCTCGGGCCGGATGGTCAGGCGGTCACCGATCCGGATTTCGCCGCGCAGGCGGCGCAGGGGGCGGAATTCAGTGCCCAGGACGTGCAATTGCTCTCGCTCAAGCGCAATGTGCTCGGCACGCGTATGCGACTCTTCATGACGCAGTACGACGTCCTCGTCACTCCGGCCGTCGCAATCCCGGCCTTCGAGGCGCGGCCCGCAGGCGCGGTGCCGATGACACCCGAGTCGATGCTGTCGTGGACGCCGTTCAGCTATCCCTTCAACCTCACGCAGCAGCCAGCGATCACCGTGCCGTGCGGTCTGACCTCGGGCGGCCTCCCCGTCGGTCTGCAGATCGTCGGCCGTGCGCACGATGACGTCACCGTCCTGCGTGCAGCGCGCGCTTACGAGACCGCGCACCCGGTGGCGCGACCGACGATCTGAGCGAGTGAATCCGCGAGTCTTCAACCGAGTGACGCTCCCCTTACCGAACACCGAGATGCCCTGCCAGGGCTCTCTGCGCTAGTGCGGCGAACACACTGGATGTCGCCGGCGGCGTGACGCTGAGCCGATAGGCCCGTGTGGGGTCCACACCGGCGTCCGTCGCCGAGATGGCGATGTCAACGCGGGCGCCCGCGGCCAGTGTGATGGTGCGTACACGATCCGATGTTGAGGAGTTCGTCGTCGATGTGCTGCCACCTGGGTGGTGGACCGTGAGCCGGTACGCCCGGGGGAGTTCGCCCAAACGCACCTCGTAGCTACCGGCCGCACCTGCGGTGAACGACCACCAGTGCGTGTCTGTGGCTGCCGCAAGGGGTGCCCGCGCCACAAGATCCACTGGCAGGAGTGCCGCGGTGTCGCGTGAGGCGCCAGGTGTGTTCCACTCCGGCGTAGGCGTCGGCGTCGGCGTCGGCGT
>CAZLMT010000146.1:4153-4573 GCA_964560615.1 uncultured Actinomyces sp. | reverse complement strand
GATCTCGAGCTCGTCGCCAGACATGCCCACGACGTCAGCGTCGACGGACTCGTCGAAGACCACCGAGTTGCGCTCCAGTGCACGCTCGAGGGCGCCGATGTCGTCGCGCAGCCGTGCGGCGCGCTCGTAGTCCTGGGAGGCGGACGCCTCGTGCATTTGAGTCGTAAGTCGACGCTGGAAGTCGCGGGCTCGGCCACCGAGGAACCCACACAGGTCCTCGGCAATCACCCGGTGCTCCTCGGGCGTGACCCTGCCGACGCAGGGTGCCGAGCACTTGCCTATGTCTGCGAGCAGGCACGGTCGCCCCGAGCGACGAGCGCGGTCGAAGACGCCGCTGCTGCAGGTGCGCACGGGGAAGACACGCAGGAGCGCATCGAGGGTCCCCCGGATGGCCCACGCATGGGCATACGGGCCGAAGTA
>CAZLMT010000146.1:0-4143 GCA_964560615.1 uncultured Actinomyces sp. | reverse complement strand
GTCCCGCTCCGCTTCGCTCCGCGCGTCACCAATGCCCGGGGGAATTCATTCCCCAGGGTCACCGCGAGGTAGGGATAGGACTTGTCATCGCGGTAGCGCACATTGAAGCGCGGGTCGTATTCCTTGATCCAGGCGAACTCGAGCTGGAGTGCCTCAACCTCGCTTCCGACGACCGTCCAGTCGACCGCAACGGCGGCTTCCATCAGGGACCGAGTGCGCGGATGGAGGGACCGCGCGTCGGCGAAGTACGACCCGACGCGGGACCTGAGTGACTTGGCCTTGCCGACGTAGATCACTCGACCGTCGCCGTCGCGGAATCGATAGACCCCGGGCCCGTCGGGGACGCCCTTGGGTCGGGCGAAATTGCTCATGGGCGCCCGGGCATCTTCAGCCCAGGACGACCTGGTCGTCCACGACCGATACGTCGACAGCCGCGAGGCCCGTCGTCGCTGGTCCGACCAGCACGGCACCATCCTGTGCCGAGAAGAGCGACCCGTGACAGGGGCAGAGGATCTCGTTGTTGGTCACCTCGCTCACGAGACAGCCCTGGTGGGGACACACAGCCGTGAATCCGCGGATGTCGCCCTCGGCCGGCTGCGTCACGACCACCTTGGGTCCGTCGTAGACGACTCCCGAGCCAACATTCACCTGATCGACCGGCCCGAGGACCTCCCCGGTCGGAGCTGCGCTTCCGGAGGGGGCGGGACCGCCCGATGACTCGGGGGCGGAGGACGACGCAGCGGTGCCCTCTCCCGAACCACCGCATGCGGCGAGGGCCGCGGCGGCGCCGAGGGCACCACCGGTGACGAGGACAGTACGACGGGCAAGCGGCTTGGCGGTCATGGGCTCAGGCTACGACGCCCGGGGGCGCCTGGCCCGTCGGGCGGGCGGTGTGGTGCCCGATTTGGCGGATTCGGCCGTGATGCCCAGGTAGGGGCGCAGGTAGAGGCCGGTATGGCTCTGCCCTGCGGCGGCCACCTCCTCGGGGGTGCCCTCGACGACGACGCTCCCTCCCCCGGATCCTCCCTCGGGTCCCATGTCGATGATCCAGTCGGCCGACTTGATGACGTCGAGGTTGTGCTCGATGACGATGACGGTGTTGCCCTTGTCCACGAGGCTGTGGAGCACACCGAGGAGTTTGCGGATGTCCTCGAAGTGCAGGCCGGTGGTGGGCTCGTCGAGCACGTAGACCGTGCGTCCCGTCGAGCGCTTCTGCAGCTCAGCCGCGAGCTTGACGCGTTGGGCCTCGCCGCCCGAGAGGGTGGGGGCTGACTGACCCATGCGCACGTAGCCCAAGCCCACGTCGACCAATGTCTGCAGGTGTCGCGCGATCGCGGGCACCGGCGCGAAGAACTCCAGCGCCTCCTCGATGGGCATGTCGAGCACCTCGGCGATCGACTTCCCCTTGTAGTGCACCTCGAGTGTCTCGCGGTTGTAGCGCGCACCGTGGCACTCCTCGCAGGGGACGTAGACGTCCGGGAGGAAGTTCATCTCGATGCGCAGGGTGCCATCGCCAGCACATGCCTCGCAGCGACCACCCTTGACGTTGAAGGAGAATCGCCCCTGGAGGTAGCCGCGCATCTTTGCCTCGGGGGTCTCGGCGAAGAGTTTGCGGATGTGGTCGAAAACGCCGGTATAGGTCGCGGGGTTGCTGCGAGGCGTGCGACCGATAGGGCTCTGGTCGACGTGCACGACCTTGTCGACGAGATCCAGGCCGGCGACCTTGCGATGACGCCCGGGGACAATCCGCGCTCCGTTGAGCTCGCGTGCCAGGGAGGCGTAGAGCACGTCGTTGACCAGGGTGGACTTGCCCGAGCCGCTCACACCCGTGACCGACACGAGACAGCCGAGCGGGAAGGCCACCGACACATCACGCAGGTTGTGCTCGGACGCACCCTCGACACGCAGGACGCGCTTGCGATCGACGGGGCGGCGCACGAGGGGCGACTCGATGGCGACCCGACCCGAGAGGTAGGCGCCGGTGAGCGACTCCTTGCTGGACATCAGCGCGTCGACGGGCCCGCTCACGACGATGCGGCCACCGTGCTCGCCTGCGCCGGGGCCGATGTCCACGACCCAGTCCGCGGTGCGGATCGTCTCCTCGTCATGCTCGACGACGATGAGGGTGTTGCCCAGGTCGCGCAGGCGCACGAGGGTCTCGATGAGCCGCTGGTTGTCCCGCTGGTGGAGGCCGATGCTGGGCTCGTCGAGGACGTAGAGGACACCGACGAGCCCGGAACCGATCTGGGTCGCGAGCCGGATGCGCTGGGCTTCCCCGCCTGCCAGCGTGCCGGCAGCGCGGTCGAGGGACAGGTAGTGCAGCCCGACGTCGGTGAGGAAGCGGAGTCGCTCGTTGACCTCCTTCAACACGCGCTCGGCAATCTGCGCGTCTCTGCCATCCAGCGTCAGTCCGAGGAGGAAATCAGCGGCCTCGCCGATAGGCAGGCCCGCGATCTCGGCGATGGACCTCCCGCCCACGGTGACGGCGAGGCTCACGGGCTTCAGGCGCGCACCCCCGCAGGCCTCACAGGGCACCTCCCGCATGTATCCCGCGAAGCGCTCCCGACTGGTGTCCGTCTCCGCCTCTGCGTGCCGCCGCTCGACGTAGGGCACCACTCCCTCGAAGGTCGTGTAGTAACTGCGCTGCCGGCCGTAGCGATTGCGGTAACGGACATGGATCTCGGTCGGATGGCCGTGCAGGAGGGACTTGCGCGCCTTGGCCGGGAGCTTGGACCAGGGCGTCGCCGTATCGATGCCCATCTCGTCTGCCAGCGCCTCGATCAGTCGCTGGAAGTAGTCGGTGACGTGACCGCCCGACCACGGAGCGATGGCCCCCTCGTCGAGACTGAGGCTCGGATCGGGCACGACCAGCTGGGGATCGACCTCCATCCGGGTGCCCAGTCCCGTGCACTCGGGACACGCGCCGAACGGCGAGTTGAAGGAGAATGAACGTGGCTCGAGCTCCTCAAAGGACAGGTCGTCGTCGAGGCAGGCGAGGTGCTCGCTGTAGGTCCGCTCCCGACCTGGATCACCCTCGGGCAGGTCCACGAGTTCGGCGATGACGAGGCCCCCCGACAATCGCAGGGCCGTCTCGACGGAGTCGGCGAGACGGCGGCGCGCGGATGCCTTGGACACGGCCCGGTCGACGACCACCTCGATGGTGTGCTTCTCCTGCTTCTTGAGCGCGGGCACTTCCTCCAGTGCGTGCACCACACCATCGACGCGCACGCGTGCATAGCCCTGGGCCTGCAACTGACGGAAGAGATCGGCGTACTCCCCCTTGCGCTCACGCACGACCGGGCTCAGCACCTGGAAGCGCGTCCCGTCGGGGAGCTCGAGGAGTCGGTCGACGATCTGGCCCGGGGTCTGGCGTGCGATGGGCTTGCCGCACTCGGGGCAGTGTGGCTTGCCGATGCGGGCGAAGAGCAGGCGCAGGTAGTCGTAGACCTCGGTGATGGTGCCGACGGTCGAACGCGGATTGCGCGAGGTCGACTTCTGGTCGATCGACACCGCGGGCGACAGCCCCTCGATGAAGTCGACGTCGGGCTTATCCATCTGGCCGAGGAACTGCCGAGCGTACGCCGACAGGCTCTCGACGTAGCGCCGCTGCCCCTCGGCGAAGATGGTGTCGAAGGCGAGGCTGGACTTGCCGGAGCCGGACAGCCCCGTGAAGACGATGAGGGCATCGCGAGGCAGGTCGAGGGACACGTCCTTGAGGTTGTGCTCCCGGGCCCCGCGCACGATAAGACGGTCCGACACAGGGGCAGGCTAGCCGTAGGGTGAGACGGTGACCTACTCAGGAGACGTCCGGGTCGGCGGACCCGCCGACGTGCGTGAACTGCCGGGAATCGTGCTGTCCAAACTGGCCGTGGGCCCCATGGACAACAACGCCTACCTCCTGCGCTGCCGGGAGACGGGCGAGCAGGTGCTCATCGACGCCGCGGCCGATCCCGAGGCCCTGCTGGAGCTCATCGGGTCCGACGGCATCGAGGCTGTCGTCACGACCCATCGCCACGCGGACCACTGGCAGGCGCTGGGAGCCGTCGTGGCCGCGACGGGGGCCACGACCGTGGCCGGGCGTCACGACGCGGAGGGGATCCCTGTCTCGACCGACGTCCTCCTAGACGATGGTGATGTGCTGGC
>CAZLMT010000145.1:3902-4682 GCA_964560615.1 uncultured Actinomyces sp. | reverse complement strand
GCTCGCCGGCCCGTGTGGGCTTCGACCTCATGGCGGAGGGCTTCGGGCCGGGCGTCAATGGCCCCTTCTTCGTCGCCGTCACCTTGCCGCTCCCGCTCGACGACACGGCCCTGACCAAGACGGTCGAAGCGCTGGCGGCGACCGAGGGCGTCGCTTCGACCATCCCCAACAAGGAGATGCTGCCGCTCTACAAGACCGCGACCATCGGCGGCAAGAACAGTCCCTTCAGTGAGAGCGGCATCGTCACGAGCGTCCTGGTTCAGCCGACGACGTCACCGGATGATCCCGCGACCAATGCGCTGCTCAATCGCTTGCGCACGCAGACCTCGGAGGCCATCGCGCCGACGGGCGCTGCGATCTACGTCGGCGGCACACAGGCAGTGACGCAGGACTTCACCAACGTCCTCATCAGCGTGCTGCCCCTCTTCCTGCTCGTTGTCATCGGCCTAGGCTTCATCGCGCTCTTCCTCCTCTTCCGCTCACTGCTCATCCCGCTCACGGCCGCCGTGACGAGCCTGCTCAGTTTCGCCGCGGCGCTTGGGGTCACGGTGGCGGTCTTCCAGTGGGGCTGGGGCGCGAGCCTCATCGGCGTCGCGACGACCGGGCCGATCCTGCCCTTCCTGCCGATCATGGTCTTCGCGATCCTCTTCGGCCTGTCCATGGACTACGAGGTCTTCCTTGTCTCGCGGATGCAGGAGGGCTGGCATGCGTCCGGGGACAACAAGGAGGCGGTGCGACATGGCCTCGCGGGATCCGGCAAGGTGGTCGTGGCCGCAGCCC
>CAZLMT010000145.1:0-3892 GCA_964560615.1 uncultured Actinomyces sp. | reverse complement strand
TGGCCTTCGTGCCCGTCCCCAACGACACGATCAAGCTCTTCGGTGTCGCGCTGGCTTCTGCCGTGCTCATCGACGCCTTCATCGTGCGTCTCATCCTCGTCCCCAGTGTCATGTCGATGATCGGCAAGGCCAACTGGTGGTTGCCGGGCTGGCTCGGCAAGCGACTGCCCAACTTCAGCGTCGAATGATCGCCGACCTGCCGCCGGGCGCCGTCGCGGTCATCTTCCACTCGGTGCGCCGTAGCGATCCGTCCTCGGGTCTCGCGGCCGACGCCGATGGCTATGCGGCGATGGCCGATGCGATGGAGACGCTGGCGGCGGAGCAGCCGGGCTACCTAGATGTGCGATCCGTGCGCGATCCCCAGACAGGCGAGGGGATCACCGTGTCCTACTGGCGCGACGACGCGAGTGCCCGCGCATGGAAGCGGGTGGTGGAGCACCTCGAGGCGCAGGGCCGCGGCCGCGCGGATTGGTACGCGGAGTACGAGGTCGTCGTCGCCGAGGTCATCCGCGCGTACCGATATCCGGCTGGCTGATGCCGGGGGGCACTGCGGATGCGCAACTACGAGGCGTCCGCGGGCACTTCACTCGGGCTCGCGATGTGCGGCAAGACGCCCCCCACCCGCGATAGCCCGACCATGTTCGCGGGTCCGGGGCGTCTTGTGGATTCTGCGCAATGGCGGGCGGCTCAGGAGTCCGGGTTGCCACCGGTGTTGGAGATGATGTTGCGCAGGATCTCGTTGCTGGCCAACTGGTCGGGGCATGTCGACTTCGCCCAGTCCTTGGCGGCGGCCGCCCACTCCGTCTGATCGGAGAACTCGTCGCGCATCGATTGGAATACCTCGAAGGGATCGGTGCCTGCGGCCAACTGGTCGCAGAACTCCTGCGCCTGACTTGTGTCCGAGCCGCCACCTCCGCCGCATGCCGTGAGCACCAGGGCCGTTGACGCAGCGAGGGCGATGAGGGGCGTCTTCATGGTCGTGTATTTCATGCGCACATGGTGGCGACTCCCAGGGCGCTTCGCAAGGGATTACGCCCAAAAAAAGGTGCTGGTCTTACGCGCGAATCGCCCCCACCCGAAGGCGCGTCTCGACGACGTCGGCCCCGACACGCTCGATGCGGTACGCCGCAGGGCCGGTCTCGACGTCCCCGTCGACGTCGGCGATGACCCGCACGGCTTCGTCGCCCTCGTAGAGGATCCCGATGCGGTCGTCCGTGGCGTAGGACGTGGGCAGCAGACCGTCGCCGACGACACGCTGCAGCAGCGGCCGACGCTGCTCCTCGCTGTCGTAGTGCACGCCATTGCCGTAGGGGAGCAGCGCGAGCCCATCGGTGACCACGCGCAGGGTGGGGCCGAAGGAGTCGGTGGGTCCGCCGACATGCCAGCAGATCGAGCCCGCGCTCACTCCCGCCAGGATCGTGCCGCGCTCCCACGCCGCGCGCATCGCGATGTCGACGCCGTGCAGCCTCCACAGTGCAAGGAGATTGGCGACACTTCCACCCCCGACCCACACGAGATCGGAGCGACCGAGCACCTCCTCCGGATCGCGGTTGGGCATGGTGAAGAGCGCGAGGTGGTCGACATCGCAGCCGAGTGCGCCGAGGGCGGCGTAGGAGCGAGCGAGGTACGACGCGTCGTCGCCGCTCGCGGTCATCACCAGGCACACGCGCGGGCGCTCGGCACCGGTGAGGCGCAAGGCCTCGAGCATGAGCCCACCGGGGCGCAGCACGCCCCAGCGGTCGGTGGCGAGGAAGCCCCCGCTCGTGGCGAGGATCCGGCGGGTCGTCATGAGGCCTCCTGCTGATCGGGCTGAGCGGTGCGTGAGACGCCTAGGTCCTCGAGCACGGCGTCGGCCGCGCGGCGCCCGCTCACGAGAGCACCCTGGATGGATGACGTGTCGCGGTGATCGCCGGCGACGTAGGCGCCACTCGGGGTGCGCACGGGTCGGCGTAGATCGAGGGGCACGGGCATCGCCGGAAGCGCATAGGGGATGGGGTAGGTCGCGATGAGTTCCCAGCGCGAGGTCGGGACGCCGTAGAGCCACCCGAGATGGTCGCGGACGGCCGACTCGTGGGCACTGCTGTCGCGTACGCCGAGTGCCGAGGCGGAGACGAGTGCGCTGCCGGGCGGTGCGTACTCCGGGGCCGCGTGCGTGAGGACGACGGTATTGATGACGGGTCCGCGCCGCGCGCCATCGAGGGTGAGTACGGCTTCGCCTTCAGCGAGCCGCGAGGCGTCGCCGTCGGGGCGGTAGTACCACGTCGTCACCGAGCGCGGCGCAGGCGCGCGCATGCCGGGCAGCAGGCGCTGCGCGGTCTGCGGATCGGCGGCGACGATGACGGCGTCGGCGTGCAGTGCGGTGCCGTCATCGAGCACGACGCCGCGCGCGGAGACGGAAGCGACCGGGGTGTCCAGGCGCACATCGAGCGCGGCGGCGAGCTGCTCGGGGATGCGCTGCATGCCGAGCGCCGGGACGGCGGGAGTGCCCTTGACGAAGGACCGCAGCACGAGGTCGAGGAATCTCCGTGAGGTCGTGAGGTCGGCTTCGAGGAAGACACCGGCGAGGAAGGGGCGCAGCAGTCGCTCCATGAGGGTGCGATCGGCTCCCGCGCGGCGTAGTGCTTCCGCGGCCGTCACATCGGGCTCGGAGCGCAGGTGGGCGGGTGAGCGCAGCGCCCGCGAGACGGCGTAGCCCCCGAATCGAGCGGTCGACACGGGCGAGCCGATACGCGCGAGCAGGCTCGGCACGGCCCAGCTGGGTTCGCGGCGAGGGTCCGCGATCCGGGCGACATGGCGACGCCCCTTGGGTCGCAGCACCACTCGCGCTCCCGCGACGAAGGGACGCAGGTCGAGTGCCTCGTGATCGAGGACGCGCTGCCCCTCGGGGTACGACGGGTTGTAGAGCTGGAATCCACGATCGAGCCGGAAGCCGTCGACGACGTCGGTGCGCATGCGACCGCCTACGGCATCGGATGCTTCGAGCACGGTGGCGGGCATGCCGAAGGCCTGCAGTTGTCGAGCAGCAGCAAGGCCGCTCACACCTGCACCCACGACGATCACGGCCATGGCGCTCACGCTAGCCGCCTGTGGATAACCGAAAGCACGCGACCGCCCTGTGCGGGCACGATGCCCGCATGACGATGACCACCATCACGACCCTGCTCGCCCTCGCCCCCGATCTCGTCGAGCGCGATCGCATCCGCCGGCAGGCGCTGCGGGTGGCGGCCGTGCGCCACGAGGGCCTCGCGCCGTTGCGGGAGGTTGCCTTTGCCGGCGAGGGCCTCGCGCTGACGTGGGAGTTGCCCGTGACGTCGGAAGGCCTCGTCGCGGATGCCAGCGCCCTCTCGGCCCTGGCCCCCGTCGCAGCGGGATTGGCGCTGCTGCACGATGCCGGACTTGCTCACGGTGGTGTCAGCGAGGCCAACGTGCACGTGCAGGCGGGTCGCGGCGTCCTCTCCGGTTGGCGACCGGGAGGCTGCCCCGAGGGTGATGTCGCAGCCCTCGTCGCCGTGATCGACTCGTGCCTGCCCCCTGCATCGGTCGGCGCGGAGATCGCCCAGATCCTCATCGCCGGATCCGATCCCGATCCTGCTGCTCGGCCCTCAATGGCGCGCATCGCCGCAGCCCTGGATCGCGCCGCCGTCTACGCCGCTCCGCCCATCTCTCCACCGGCACATCGTCGAGCGCACGTGGTCCACGAGGGCGAGGCAGATACGTCGTCACTCCGCGCTGTCGCCTCGCCCGCGCCGAAGTCCCCGACCGACCTGGCGCCGCATCCGCGTGGCCGGGGGCGTCATGCGGCGTCCCCAGGCCCACGTGCAGCAACAGCCCTGAGCATCCGCGTGCCCTGGCGCTGGGGAGTGGCCCTCGCCGGTGTTGCCGCGGCGGCGTT
>CAZLMT010000144.1:0-4762 GCA_964560615.1 uncultured Actinomyces sp. | reverse complement strand
AACCCGTCGACGTCGTCATCGGTCACCTCGATGCTCAGCGCGATGAATCCGCGCGGAGCGACGTAGAAGCCCCGCTCCAGCAGAGCAAGGAAGAGCAGCTCGCGCTGGCGGTCGTCCGCAGTCGCGAGATCGGCAGGTGAGCGGACGGGTCCGGGCACGGGATGGAAGCCGACCATCGACCCCATGCCCGTCGCGGTCCAGCCGTGGGGAGCCATCACGGCATTCAGCGCCTCGCGCAGCCGATCCCCGCGGGCATTGAGCGCATGGAGCCGCTCATCGTCGAGCACCTGAGTGAGCCCCGCAAGACCGGCCGCCATCGAGAGCACGTTGTTGTTGAAGGTGCCCGCATGGGGAAGCGCGCCGGGTTGCGATGGATCGAAGCGGACCATGAGATCCGCACGACCGCCGAAGGCCCCGAAGGAGAGACCTCCCCCGAGGTACTTGCCCAGGGTGATCAGGTCGGGCTGTACGCCGAACAGCGGCGCGGCACCCTGCGGAGACAGTCGTGAGGTCATCACCTCGTCAAGGATCAGGAGCACGCCATGGGCCTGCGACTCTTCACGCAGCGCGGCGAGGAATTCAGGCGTTGCCGGGATGACCCCACCGGACCCCAGGACGGGCTCCACGACCACGGCGGCCAGGTGGTCGGCATGCTCGCGGATGGCGGCACGGGCACCATCAACGTCGTTGTAGTCGAACACGACCGCTTCGTACGGCGCGTTGACAGGAGAGCCGCCGCCACCGAAATAGAGCAAGCCTCCGTGATAGCCGCCCCGCGCGACCGCGATGCCCGGGCGACCGGTGACGACGCGAGCCAGTGAGACGGCCATGAGATTGGCCTCGGTGCCCGAGTTGGTGAATCTCACGAGTTCGAGGGCCGGGAATCGGTCGACGAGTGCGCGGGCAAGGCGCGCCTCGTAGACGTTGTGCCCGGCGAGGCTGATGCCATCATCGAGTGCCGCTCGCACCGCATCAAGGATGGGCTGCTGGCTATGGCCGTAGAGGCCAGCGGTGTACTCCCCCAGCATGTCGACGTACTCATGCCCATCTACGTCGACAACACGCTGCGCCGCGCCGCGCGCGATGCGCAGCGGGAAAGGCGGGTGGTAGAGCACGGTGCGGGTGTTGCCGCCAGGCATGACCTCGCTGGCGTCAACATGCATTGCCGCGCCGATAGGTCGCTGACCGACGTAGTGCTCGCGCGCCTGCGTCAGCGCCGTGTCGAGATTCGTCCGCTCATCGGTCGCCGTCATGGACCGAGGGTACGCCCGTCAGGTGAGGAGGTCACCCGGACTCTCGGGCACATCGACAGCGTGCTCGCGCAGCGCCTCGATCGGGACGATCCGCAGTGCCGCGGTGTTCGTGGAGGAGAGCACCACCGGCGCTGCGGCGCCGTCACGATAGGCCTGCAGCCAGCGCGAGGCGCAGACGCACCAGCGGTCGCCCGGCTTGAGACCGGGAAAGCGGTACTCCGGCATCGGTGTCACGAGGTCGTTGCCGCTTCTGAGCTGATGCTCGAGGAACTCCGCGGTCACCACAGCGCACACCGTGTGGGAGCCCAGGTCATCCGAGCCCGTCGAGCAGCAGCCGTCGCGATAGAAGCCGGTGAGCGGGTCGCGGCCACACTCCTCGAGTGGACCGCCGAGCACATTGAGCGACTCCGTCATGGCATCAGTGTCCCGCGTCACTCCCGCCACCGCCTAGCGGGCTTCAGCCCGCTCATCTTGAGATAAGTTCGCCGCATGCGGATCGCAGGCGTGGTCGTGGCACTGGGCCTCACCGCAGGGCTCGTCGCCGCTGTGCCCGCCCAGGCAGCCCCTGACCTCGCACCGACTGCCCCACCTTCCGCGACCGGCAATATCTGCCTTGACACCGACATCGCTGCCGCGCTCGTCGGCAAAGCGCCCGGTGACCTCCTGGCCACGCCACAGGACGTCACCTCTGCGGCGGGCCTGTCCTACGGAACGCTGTATCGCTTTGCCTACGCGACCACGGGCGAAGCCGGGGCGGTAGTCGCCTCCTGCGGGCTCGTCGCCATCCCGCCGCGCACGTCCCTCACGAGTGTCATCGCGTGGGCACACGGCACGGTCGGCTTGAAGCAGCTCTGCCAGCCGAGCATGAACCCCGCGGGTTTCGTCGCCCCCGTGCCGAGCGGCCCCCAGGACAGTGGGGCACTCGTCTCCATGCTGCGCTCCGGCGCGGCAGTCACGGCGACGGACTACCCATCCCAGGGCCTTGGCTCGAATCAGCTGCAGCGATACGTGCTCGGCGTGGCTGAGGGTGTGGCGGTGATCGATTCGGCTCGCGTAGTCACGGGCAACCCCGCGGCCTTCGGACTGGATTCGATTCCACCCACCGCCGAACTTCCCTTGGTGACCTGGGGGCACTCCCAGGGCGGTGGCGCCGCACTCTGGGCGGGTCAAATCGCGCAGGAGTACCTCGCCCTGCGCGGTGATCGCACCCTCGATCTCGCCGGCGTGGCGGCCCTCGCTCCGGCCAGCCAGCTCACGACCTCACCGGGCCAGCCCGCCAATCTCATCGGCTACCACCTCGGCGACCGCGCTATCTACAACCGCGATCCCGGCCTGGGCGTGCCCTTCCCCCTCGGTGCCGCACTCTTCAGCTTCGTCACCGCATCCTGGGGCGAGGTGCGCGATGCCACTGCCGGCCCGCTGCCCTTCGGCCCGACCGCGAGCGTCTCCCCAGCCGCCGTTCTCACCGCCGACGGCTTGCAGACGGCGCCCGTGGTCGCCGGATCATGCCTGGCGGGGCGTGACCTGGTCACGGTCGCGCTGGCCACGACGAAGTACCTCAATCCCGATCGGGCCCGCATGTTCCTCTCGCCCTTGGCAGGCTCCAAGGTCAAGGGGCAGTGGACCGGGGCGATCGACAAGACCTGCGCGAATCCTTCGGGCTTCGCTCAGGCCGTGCAGGACTGGTGCGCGTGGATGCAGTTCCACACGCCCGGCCCCTACGGCGTGAACCCCTACTCCAAGGTCCCGGTCGACAACTCCGGGGCCAAGGTCCCCGTCTACCTCGCGCAGGGACGTAACGACCGCATCATCTGGTGCGTCGACGCACTTGGGCCCGTGGGCGCACGCAACTGCCTCACCGCGCAGTTGTACGGGTCTATGAAGCCCGAGTACTGCCCCCGCGCAGCGCACCTGGATGCCGATTACTTCGCGGGCATTGACCATCTGCAGGTCCCCTCAGCCGCGGCGACCAACCCGAAGACGAAGGCCTACGCCGGATCCCCTCTGGAGCGCTTCGTCACGGGCGCGATCGCGGGCACATTGCCCCGCACCTGCACGGTCAACAACCTGAGCAACCCGCTGCCTCGATGAACCGTCGCACGGTCTTCGTACCGGCCGCACGACTCGAGCGATGGCTCGCCGGCTTCGACGAGCGCCACGCAGGTGCCACGAGTCAGGTCCTCGACGGAGCACTGCACGTCTTGGGCACAGACGGTGCGACAGCTGAGATCACTCCCGCGTACGCCGTTCCCACGGACACCGCATCCGGCTTCGTCGAGGCAGTTCAGCGCATCCCGCGCACGGGCGTGATCCTCATTCGCCGCGGTGGATTCGCGGCGGCGATCGTCGAAGGCGATGCGGTCATCGCAAGCGATGTCGGCAAGCGACATGTGCAGGGCCGCACGGCTGCTGGCGGCTGGTCACAGCAGCGCTTCGCTCGCCGCCGCGACAAGCAGGTTCATGAGCTCGTCGATGCGGCCGTCGATTACGTCGCACGCACGATCGTGCCTGGGCTTCCCGTGGAATACCTGGCCACCGGAGGCGATCGACCCCTCGTGGATGAGGTCCTTGCTGATCCGCGTCTGCGTCCGCTCGCCGCACTCCCCCGCGGACCCCATCTGGATGTGCCCGACCCCCGGCGCGACGTCGTCACATCGCTCCCGGAGCGCCTGAGCACTCTGCGCATCGACCTCGTCGACCCCTGATCCGGCTACGCTCGGGCCATGCGGGACGGGGAAAGCGAGGACCAGCCGGAGTCGAGCCATCCACCTGAGCCGGATCCCTGGACTCTGCACTTCTACGACCGGGGCACCCAGGGCTTCGAGCGCGTGATCCTCTTCTCCGATGCCGTCTACGCGATTGCCCTGACCCTCATCGCGGCCACGCTCGTCGCACCCACGCTCACGAGCATGACCGATGGTCAGGACGCGGGGACAGCGATTGCAGCGGGCCTGAGCAACCTTTGGCCCTACGCCCTGACGTTCATGTGGATTGCCTTCTACTGGAAGGCGAATCACCGCTTCACGCTGACCCTGCGCCGCATGGACAGCCGCTATATCTGGGCGATCCTCACCTACCTCGCGTTCGTGGCGCTCCTGCCCTTCCCCGCGTCAGTGCTTGGTGAATCTGCCAGTCTCACCGCCCTTGCCTTCTTCATCGGATACATGGCGGTCATCAGCGCACTAGAGGTGGTGCTCATGTTGATCGCGATCCGGGACGATCTGATGGTGCGCCCGCTCACGACCATGGAGAAGCGCAACTCCTTGCTGTCAGCATTTTCCCCTGTCGTCGCCTCGCTCATCGCCGTACCCGCCTGCTTCATCCCCGGCATGAACTTCTACGTCGTTCTTGCGATCTATGTCGTCTTGAGCATCGTGCTCGGCATCATCGTGCGGCGCGTCTACGCCGTGCCCGGCTGGAGTCGGACCCGGCACTAGGAGCGTCGCCTCTCACGTACCAGGAAGACGCACGCCACGGCGAGGATCGCGCCGATGACACCGTTCACATGA
>CAZLMT010000143.1:4425-4884 GCA_964560615.1 uncultured Actinomyces sp. | reverse complement strand
GCTCGGCATCGGAGCGGCACTCGGTCTCTTCCTCGCCAACCTCAGCCCGAGTCCGGGGATGACACTCGTTGCTGTCGGAGTGGTCCTCTGCCTCGTGGCCTGGCCGATTGCGGTCATCACGCGCCCGGTCCCCACGCCGCATCGTGGAGACGAGCGCGAGGAAAGCGGTCGCGTCCTCGCGACCTTGGCGAGACATCCGGTGCTCCGTCGGGTGGTCGTGGCTGACCTCGTGCTGTGCGTCGCTGTGCCGACGCAGTTCGCCAATGTCATCCTCGCGAGCGACTGGGACGAGTCGCTGGTGACTCCCGTGCTTATCAGCGGTGTGCTCGGCGTGCTCGTGGGACGACTCATCCTGTCCCTCACCGGCTCCCACGGAGTCGTCCGGCGCGAACTGCTCGAGAGTTACGGCACCTTCGTCGCTCTCGCCCTTCTGGGTATCCCGCTCGTCGCGACATCTGT
>CAZLMT010000143.1:0-4341 GCA_964560615.1 uncultured Actinomyces sp. | reverse complement strand
CCGGATGAGGTGCGTGGCAGGCTCACGGGCGGCATGGCGGCGGCGCGCAGCCTGCTCATCGCCGGGTCGGCGATCCTGCTCACCGCGGTCGCCGTCCCCTTCTCGACGGTCGCTGCCGCGACGTTCGTCGCGGTACTAGGTCTTGCTGCTCTCATCCTCCTGCGCGGCTTCCGTGGCGTGACGGCCGACGCCGGGTGATGTCAGTTCGTTGAGCGGCGGGTTGTGCAGTCAATTCACGGCGTGTCGTGCTGCACAACCCGCCACTCAACGAACTGTGGGCCGGTCCAGAAGGACCGGCCCACAGTGGTGCAAGTACTGCTAGACGCCGGCTGCCTGAGCCACGGCGCGCTTGGTGAGCACCTTGGCGAGGTGCTCACGGAACTCCGCCGACGCATGCAGGTCGCTCGTCGGGCGCGTGCCGTCGGCTGCATTTGCCGCAGCAGCGGCGATGGCATCCGTAGTCGCCGCCGCACCGGCGAGAGCGGCCTCGACGCTGCTGGCGCGCACGGGGGAGGGCCCCATGTTCGTCAGGGCGACGCGGGCTTCGGTGATGGTGCCGTTCTGACGCTTCACCGCAGCTGCGACACCGACCGTCGCCCAGGCCTGGGCGGTGCGGTTGAACTTCTCGTAGTGGGTGCTCCACCCGTCACCGAGCTTGGGCACCTTGACCGCCACGAGGATCTCCTCGGGCTCCAGGGCGCTCGTGAAGTAGTCGACGAAGAAGTCCTTCGCCGCGATCTCACGGGTGCCGCCCGGTCCCTTGGCGACCATGGTGGCATCGAGCGCCAGCGCCACGGTCGGCAGGTCGCCGGCCGGATCGGCGTGGGCGAGGGAGCCGCCGAAGGTGCCGCGGTGACGGATGGCCGGATCGGCCACCGTCCCCGCCGCCTGGGCCAGCAGCGGTGCGTGCTGCTTGACGAGGTCGTCGTTCATCACCTCGTAGTGGGTCGCGTTGGCGCCCACGACGAGGTGATCGCCACCGTCCGTCACGCCCTTCATCTCCGCGATGGAGCCGATGTCGACCAGCGTGGTCGGCGCGGCCATGCGCAGGCGAAGGACCGGCATGAGCGACTGACCGCCGGAGATCACCTTGCCGTCCTCGCCGGCAGCCGCGAGGGCCGAGATGGCCTCGTCGACCGTGCTCGGACGGACGTAGTCGAATGCCATGGGAATCACTGGGCACCTCCCTTGCCGGCGTTGATAGCTCGCCAGACGTTCTCCGGCGTGGCCGGCATCTTGACGTCGGTCACGCCCATGGGGCGCAGCGCGTCGACGATGGCGTTGATGATCGCCGGCGGGGACGCGATGGCTCCGGCCTCGCCAACACCCTTTGTGCCCAGCGGGTTGGTCGTGGACGGGGTCACAGTGCGGTCGGTGGTGAAGTTCGGCAGATCCGCTGCACTCGGGATGAGGTAGTCGGCAAAGCTCGCGGTGAGCAGGTTGCCGTCGGAGTCGTACTCCACGCCCTCGTAGAGCGCCTGACCGATGCCGCACGCGAGACCGCCGTGCACCTGGCCCTCGACGATGAGCGGATTGACCTGGATGCCGACATCGTCGACCGCGACGTAGCTGCGGATCTTCGACTTGCCGGTCTCCGTGTCGACCTCAATCGCGCACAGGTGAGTCCCATGCGGGTAGGAGAAGTCATCCGGGTCCACCGTGGCCTCCGCCTGCAGGGTCGGCTCAACGCCGTCCGGCAGGTTGTGCGCGGAGAAGGCCTCGAAGGCAACCGCGGCAAGCGGCTGCGACTTGGCCGGGTCGCCCTTGACGCGGAAGGCGCCCTGGATGAACTCCAGATCGTCCACCGAGCACTCGAGCTGGTGAGCCGCGATGACCTTGGCCTTCTCGACCAGGCGCTCGGCCGCCTTCTTGATCGCCTGGCCACCGACCGCGAGCGAGCGCGAGCCGTAGGTGTCCATGCCGTAGGGGGCGCGGCCGGTGTCGCTGTGGATGACCTCGATGTCGTCGACAGGGACGCCGAGGATGCTTGCGGCGATCTGGCTCCACGCCGTCTCGTGTCCCTGGCCGTGGGGAGACGTGCCGGTGATGAGTTCGATCTTGCCGGTGGGCAGCGCACGGATCGTGCAGTGCTCCCAGCCGCCTGCCACGTACTTCAGGGCGCCGAGTGTGCGTGACGGCGCCAGGCCGCACATCTCCGTGAAGGTGGAGATGCCGATTCCCAGCTGCACGGGGTCACCCGATGCACGCCGCTGCTCCTGCTCTGCGCGCAGTGCGTCGTAGCCGAAGAGGTCCATGGCCTTGGCCGTGGCGGCCTCGTAATTGCCGGTGTCGTAGGTGAGACCGGCGACGGTGGCGTAGGGGAACTCCTCGTGCTTGATCCAATTCATCTCGCGGAGCTTCATGGGATCCATGTCCAGCTCGGCGGCGAGCTCATCGACGATGCGCTCGATGGCGAACGTCGCCTCCGGGCGCCCGGCACCACGGATGGCGTCGGTCGGCGTGGTGTTGGTGAAGACACCCACGCAGTTGAACTCGTACGTCGGCATCTTGTAGATCGCTGGGTACATGAACATGCCCAGCAGCGGGATGCCCGGGGTGATGATCTGGAGGTAGGCACCCATGTTGGCGATGAGATCGACCTTGAGGGCGATGATCTGGCCGTCCTTTGTGGAGGCGATCTGGATGTCCTGGATCTGATCGCGTCCATGATGGGAGGCCACCATGTCCTCGCTGCGGGTCTCGGTCCACTTGACCGGGCGACCCAGGTGGCGGGCGATCTGCACCGCGAGAATCTCCTCGCGGTAGCACTGCAGCTTGCCGCCAAAGCCGCCACCGACATCGGGGGCGATGACGCGCAGGGAGTTCTCCGGCATTCCCGTGACGAGCGCGAGGAGCACGCGCAGGACGTGCGGGATCTGCGTGGCTGACCAGATGGTCATCTCATTGCTCATGCCCATGGGTGAGGCCACTACTGCTCGAGGCTCCATGTAACCGGCGATGATGCGTTGGTTGATGAAGCGGCGCTTTACGACGACGACGTCATCGCCCGCTGCCTTGACAGCGGCATCGAAGGCGCCGTCGCCCTGCGGCTTGAGCGGGAACTCGTAGCAGACGTTGGTGCCGTGGCTGCCGTCGGCAGCGTCATGCACGGCCGTCGAGCCCTGCTTGATTGCCGCCTCCATGTCGATGACCGCGGGGAGCGGCTCGTAGTCGACCTCGATCGCGTCCAGGGCGTCGGCAGCGGCGTACTTGTCGGTGGCCAGCACGACCGCGACACAGTCGCCCACGTGGCGGACCTTGTCGACGGCCAGTGCGGGGAAGCCCGGCATCTGGATGTCGTCCGTCACCGGCCACACGCAGGGGACCGAGCCGTTGAGGTCGCCGAGATCCTTGGCGGTGAAGGCGGCCACGACGTGGGGGCGCTTGAGGGCCGGGGTCACGTCGAGGTTCGTGATCTTGGCGTGGGCCATGGGGCTGCGCAGGATCGCCATGTGCAGCGTTCCGGGGAGCTGGATGTTGTCGGTCCAGTTGGTCTGCCCGTGCAGCAGGCGTGCATCCTCCTTGCGGCGGAGCGGCCGACCCATGGGATTGGCATTGGTGTCAGGCAGGGTGTCAGTCACTTTGTGCCTCCCATCAGCTCGGCGGCGTACTCAACCGACTTGACGATGTTGTGGTAGCCGGTGCAGCGGCACAGGTTGCCCTCGAGGCCTTCGCGGATCTCTTCCTCCGAGGGGTTGGGATTCTCTTGCAGCAGGTCGACCGCGGCCATGACCATGCCGGGGGTGCAATAGCCGCACTGCAAGCCGTGGCACTCCTTGAAGGCGGTCTGGACCGGGTGCCACTGGTGCTCGCCCTCGGCGAGGCCTTGGACCGTGAGGACCACGTGGCCGTCGGCCTGCACGGCGAGCACGCTGCAGGACTTGACGCTCTTGCCGTCCAGCAGGACCGTGCACGCGCCGCAATTAGAGGTGTCGCAGCCGACGACGGTGCCGACGCGGCCGATGTCTTCCCGGAGGAAGTGGACGAGAAGTCGCCGAGGCTCAACCTCGGCGTCGTAGACCGTGCCATCCACGGTCACGCTGATTGGAATATGGGTCATGGTTCTCCCGTGTGAGCTCATGGGGCGATCCGAGGCACGCCACCCGCCCCGTCGGACGGGTAGGGCCGACGCTAGGGGCTTCCGGGCAGTCTGTGGGCCGTTTCATGATGAATGCTTCCCCTAGGGAGTGTGGCGGACTAACGTCTCCCCTAGGGCGTCGAGAGTCGGCACCCCAGTCTCGGAGGAAGCATGTCGACGGTCCCACCGCCACCGCCCCCCCCCCCCCCGCCCCCCCCCCCCCCCCCCCCCCCCCCCCCCCCCCCCCCCCCCCCCCCCCCCCC
>CAZLMT010000142.1:0-4885 GCA_964560615.1 uncultured Actinomyces sp. | reverse complement strand
GCTGCGCCCGGCGCTGGAGTCCGCAGGCTTCCACATCGATCACAGCGAGGCGGGCCTTTATCTCTGGGCGACCCGGGATGAGGACTGCTGGGAGACGGCCGCGGCCCTGGCCGAGCTCGGCATCCTGGTGGCCCCCGGCGACTTCTACGGCGAGCGTGGGGCGCGGCACGTGCGCCTGGCCCTGACGGCGCCCGATGACCTCATCGCCGGCGCTGCCCAGCGCCTGTCCGCCTGAGCCACCCGCGAACCGTGTCGGGGGGCCTCCGGGATACGGTGGGGCGGCCATCAGCGCCGACAACCGATCCCCACGAGGGATCCACAGGCACGGGAGGTACCCGCGTGACCGACGTGGTCCTGAACTATCCGGGCGGCGAGCTCCCCCTCGCCCGCGTCCCCTCGACCATCGGGGAATCCGGACTCGACATCAGCGCCCTGCTCTCCACGACGGGCGACGTGACCTTGGACCACGGCTTCGTCAACACGGCCGCGTGCTCGTCCGCCATCACCTACATCGACGGCGACAAGGGCATTCTTCGCTACCGGGGCTACCCGATCGAGCAGCTCGCCGAGCACTCCTCCTACCTCGAGGTGGCCTACCTCCTCATTTACGGGTACCTGCCCACGGTGGATGAGCTCGGCGACTTCAAGGTCAGGATCAAGCGGCACACGATGCTTCACGAGGAGCTGCGCGCATTCTTCGACGGCTTCCCCCGGGATGCGCATCCGATGCCGGTCCTGTCCTCCGCTGTCTCGGCGCTCTCGACGTTTTACCAGGATGCACTGGACCCCTTCGATCCCGAGCAGGTCGAGATCAGCACCATCCGCTTGCTTGCCAAGGTCCCCACGCTTGCGGCGTACGCCTACAAGAAGTCCGTCGGCCAGCCCTTCATGTATCCCGATAACTCCCTGGGCTTCATCGACAACTTCCTGCGCATGACCTTCGGAGTGCCTGCGGAGCCCTACGAGGTGGACCCTGTCGTCTCGCGCACCCTCAACATGCTGCTGCTCCTGCACGCCGATCACGAGCAGAACTGCTCCACCTCGACGGTGCGCCTGGTGGGCTCCTCGCACGCGCATCTCTTTGCGTCGGTGTCCGCGGGCATCAACGCGCTCTTCGGCCCGCTGCACGGTGGCGCCAATCAGGCGGTGCTCGAGATGCTGGAGGGGATCCACGCATCCGGTGGGGGCGTCAACACCTTCATTCGTCAGGTCAAGGACCGCCAGGACGGCGTCAAGCTCATGGGCTTCGGACACCGCGTCTACAAGAACTACGACCCGCGGGCCGCCATCGTCAAGAAGGCGGCGTACGACGTCTTCGCCGCCATGAACGTCAAGGATCCACTCCTCGACATCGCCCTGCGGCTCGAGGAAGTCGCGCTCGCAGACGACTTCTTCGTCTCTCGGAGGCTCTATCCCAACGTCGATTTCTACACCGGCTTGATCTACAAGGCCATGGGATTCCCCACCCGGATGTTCACGGTCCTCTTCGCGCTCGGCCGCCTGCCGGGCTGGATCGCCCAGTGGCGGGAGATGATCAACGACCCCGAGACGAAGATCGGCCGTCCCCGGCAGGTGTACGTCGGGGAGCCCTTCCGCGACTACGTCCCCATCGAGGTCCGCTCCTTCTAACCTCTCCTCCCATTTCTCCCGCTAAGCGGGACAAATGGTCATTTCGCGGCATCGCGGAGGCTGATTTCGTCCATTTGTCCCATGGGGCAGGGCGATGAGGTATCCAGCGTGCTCGATCTATTCCGCAAGGCGTACGACACCTACGCGATGCGCGCTGCGTGGAAGCGGGCCTGGACGGAGGCCCGCCAGATGCGTTCGGCGACGGCACGCGGATCACGGAAGATCTCATCCCACGTCCAGCGGACGACGATCCACCCGAGCGCCCGTAGTCGATCCTCGCGGCGCTTCTCGGCAATGAGGTCCTCACGCGTCTGGTACTTGCCGAGCCCGTCGGCCTCTCCGATCACCTTGAGCTCCCTCCACACGAGGTCGGCGTACCCGATGAGACCGTCCTCGTCGTGGAATGCGACTTGAAGAAGGGGCTCGGGGAGGCCCTCTGCCATGAGGCGGAAGCGCGAGATGGACTCAAGGGCGGACTGCGCTCCCTCTCGCGTCAGTGCGGCTGCGTCGCGTACGGTCCCGATGCCTTTCAGCCCCCGCCACTCCTCGATGAGTTGCGGCAGGAGTGCCAGCTCCGCCGGATCCCTCCACACGAGGGAGTCGAGGGTGGCAACTGCCCACATCGGATCGGATCGCGCGGCGGTCGTAATGGCCGCGATGGCTCGATCAACCGTGGGAATGCCGTCGACGACCGTGAGTCGCTCGGGTGGCACGGCATGACGGTGCACGCTGATGTCCCCGAAGGCCGAGGGAGCGCTCACGCGTCGCCGTAGCGATCTCTGATCGGAGTGGAGTGAGCGCACTATTGAGATCGGCGTTGACAGATTCCTATCGACGACCAGGCTATGCAACAAAGCCGAGGTGGGTCCGAAGGCGTACGCCGGACTGGGGAGCGCGGCGATAGCCGCTGAAGCCAGGATGCGAGTACGTGCGAGGGGATTGTCAGTGCTCGCAAGGATGTGCGCGTCGATATAGATCCCATGATGGAGTTTCGTCCACCAGCCGCGACGCAAGAAAGCCCGAATGCAAGTGGGATCCACACCGAGGTCGGCGAGGTCCGAGCGACGGAAGATCCCGTGCCGGGCGCGGGCATGCTCCCGGACGTGGTCGCGGATGCGGCAGAGCTCTCGCTCGCGAGGAGATGGTGTCACGCGTGAACCTTGCGCCAACGGCGCTCATCTCACAACTGGCTATCCACAGGGACAGATGGCCATTTGGCGGCCCATGAGGTACCCGAAACGATCATTTGTCCCGCTTAGCGGGAGAAATGGGGTGGGGGCGCGGAGGTTAGTCCGTGGCGTGGAGGGCAGCGTTGAGGCCGCCCCAGGTGCCGGTGCGTGGGAGCGCCTCGAGCGCGCCCGTCACCGAGTTGCGGCGGAAGAGCAGGTTGGGCGCCCCCGACAGCTCGCGGGCCTTGACGACCTCGCCGTCGGGGAGGGTGATGCGCGAGCCGCCGGTGACGTAGGCGCCCGCCTCGACGACGCAGCCGTCGCCCAGGCTGATGCCGATGCCGGCGTTGGCCCCGATGAGGCACCCCTTGCCGACGCTGATGACCTCCTGGCCGCCCCCGGAGAGCGTGCCCATGATCGACGCCCCACCGCCGATATCGGAGCCGTCGCCTACGACGACACCCGCGGATATCCGCCCCTCAACCATGGACGTGCCGAGAGTGCCGGCATTGAAGTTGACGAAGCCCTCGTGCATGACGACGGTACCTTCGGCGAGATGAGCGCCCAGGCGCACGCGATCAGCGTCGGCAATGCGCACACCCGAGGGGACGACGTAGTCGATCATCCGTGGGAAGCGATCCACGCCGAGGACGACGAGGTGCTCGCCGTGCGTGCGGGCGCGCAAGCGCGCTGCCGTGAGTTCCTCCACCGCCACGGGTCCGCGAGTGGTCCAGGCGACATTGGGCAGGATTGCGAAGATGCCGTCGAGGTTGATCGTGCGCGGCTGCACGAGGCGATGGGAGAGCAGGTGGAGCCGGAGGTAGGCATCGGCGACATCTGCCGGGGGAGCCTGGAGATCGTCGATCAGAGTCCGCACGGGTCGGATCTCCACCCCGCGCACGTCATCGGGGCGCGCCGCCGCATCCAGGCCCGGCACGGGGGGTGCGTCCGGCCCGAGGGCAGGCAGGGGGTACCAGACGTCGAGGATGCCCCCGGACCACCACGTAGCAAGGCCGACCCCGGCCGCCGACATCGTCATGGCGCGACGGTATCGGACGGCCGGGGTCGGCCGTAGCGGACTACTTCTTGACGGCCTCGACGTCCATCTCGAGCTTGATGGTGTCGCCGACGAGTACGCCGCCGGTCTCCAGTGCGACGTTCCACACGAGCCCGAACTCCTTGCGGCTGATCTCAGCCTTGCCCTCGAAGCCGATGCGCGTGCCGCCCCACGGATCCTGGCTGGTGCCGAGGAACTCGAACTTCACGTCGACCGGCTTGGTGACGCCATGGATCGTGAGGTCCCCCGTGACGATGAAGTCGTCATCGCCCTTCGTGGTGACCGCGGTGCTCTTAAAGGTCAGGGTGGGGAACTGCTCCACGTCGAGGAAGTCCGCGGACTTCACGTGCGCATCGCGCTCGGCATTGTTGCTGCTGAAGCTGGACGCGACGATGGTGAGGTCGGCGGAGGACTTAGCGGGGTCGGCACCATCGAGGGTGAGGGTGCCGGTGAAGTCGGAGAAGCCACCGCGGACCTTGGCCACCATGGCGTGGCGGGCGACGAAGCCGATGGTCGAGTGCGTGGGGTCGATCTCCCAGGTGCCGGTCGTGGCGGCGAGGTCAGTGCTCATGGTCGGTCCTCCAGGGACTGTCGGGCCGGCGGACCGGCTATGTAGTTGAGTATTCAACCAGATCCTCTGTCCGCCGGCAATCGACCCCCCGAGCGGAGCGCCATCCCGCCCATGGCGCATCTGTCATCCTGTGGCCGTGGGTTACGCCGAGTACGCGATCAATGCACCCGTGATCGTGCAATTGGCGCTTTCCATGGTGGTCACTGCTGGCATCAGTGTCCTGCTCGTCTGGGCCTGCCATCGTCAACTCCTCAGGTTGGCCCAGGAGCCGAAGGGCGACGGTGAGGACGATTCCCCAAGGCCGCGGGAGTCCTACTACTACTTGAGCGGGCGGATCATCCAGGCCACGAGTGTCGGGTTCGTCTTCCTCTTCGCCTTCACGGTCGGCCAGTTCGTCCTAAACCACCAAAGTGCCGATTCGGCAACGCACCTGGAGGCCCAGTACTTCAGCCGTGCCCT
>CAZLMT010000141.1:0-4896 GCA_964560615.1 uncultured Actinomyces sp. | reverse complement strand
CGTGGCCGAGTACGTCGTGCCGGGGCAGGATGTGCACCAGTGGGCGAGCGACCCGGCCATCCGCGAGGTCCTCGACGGCCTCCTCGGTGGATTCGACGAGGGTCTGCTCGCGCGGCGGCTGGGGACCATGTCGGGCGGTGAGCGCAGGCGCGTGCAGCTCGCCCGGGCGCTTATCGCCGACCTTGACCTGCTCCTGCTCGACGAGCCGACCAATCACCTCGACGTCGAGGTGGTGGCCTGGCTGGCAGACCACCTTGCCTCGCGGCCGCGGCTGTCGGTGGTCATCGTCACCCACGACCGGTGGTTCCTCGATGCCCTGTGCGATCGCACCTGGGAGGTGGTCGACGGGGGAGTTGAGGAGTACGACGGTGGCTACTCCGCATTTGTGCTGAGCAAGGCGGAACGCAGTCGTCAGGCGGCGGCCTCGGAGTCACGCCGGCAGAACCTCCTGCGCAAGGAGCTCGCGTGGCTTCGTCGCGGCGCTCCAGCGCGCACGTCAAAGCCGAAGTTCCGCATCGATGCTGCCAATGAGCTCATCAAGGGCGAGCCTGCGCCGCGGGACGACGTACAACTCCTGGCCTTCGCCAACGCGAGACTGGGCAAGACGGTCTATGAGTTCCACGACGTGACCGTTGCGGTGGGGGATCGCACACTCGTTGACCACCTCACCTGGGATGTCGGCCCGGGGCAGCGCGTGGGGATCCTGGGCTCCAACGGCACGGGCAAGACCTCCCTCATCCGCACGATGCTCGGAGAGATCCCCCCTGCTGCGGGCTCGATCACGACGGGCGTGACGGTGAAGCCCGCCTACCTGTCCCAGCACCTCGAGGAGCTCGATCCGTCATGGCGCGTGCTCGAGGCGGTCGAGCGCGTGGCCGCCCGCGTCGACCTCGGCAAGGATCGTGAGCTCACCGCGAGCCAGTTGTGCGAGCGACTCGGCTTCGGCTCTGATGGTCAGTGGACCCCCGTGGGTGACCTCTCGGGCGGGGAACGGCGGCGCCTGCAGCTCACGAGACTGCTGATGAGCGGGCCCAATGTGCTCGTGCTCGACGAGCCGACCAACGACTTCGACGTCGAGACGCTCACGGCTCTGGAAGACCTGCTCGACGGCTTCGCCGGCACGCTCATCGTCATCTCACACGATCGCTACTTCCTGGAGCGCGTGTGCGACGACTTCTACGCCCTGATGGGAGATGACCGACTCGCCCACCTCACGGGAGGTGTGGAGGAGTACCTCAAGCGTGTGCGCACGCGTCCCGCGGCGAGGCAGTCTGCGGCTCCCGCGGCAGCGGTTCCGAAGACCGACGCTAAGCAGGCGCGCCAGGATCGCCGGGCCATGGAGAAGGAGATGTCACGAATCGAGCGCGCCATCGCCAAGCTCGACGAAGCCGAGCGGGACCTGCACGGGCAGATGGCGAGTGCGGCGACGGATCACGCCACGCTGGCGGATCTGAACCGCGCACTGCAGGACTCCGAGCGACGCAAAGCCGGCCTCGAGGACGAGTGGATGCGCCTCGCTGCAGAACTCGGGGGCTGACGCGACTACTGCGGCGGCGGTGGCGGGCTGGCGGCACGAGCATGAGAGCACCGCAGATGTTGACGACCGCCACCCGCAGCCGTAGTCACCTCCACGGCCGCGACGTGGCCTATGTCGATCTGCCGGGAGAGGGAACGCCCGTCCTGCTCGTGCACGGGATCGGTTCGAGCGCCGACACGTGGGGCGATGTGCCCCATCGACTCTCGGCCCAGGGGATCCGCACCGTGGCGCTGGACCTGCCGGGGCACGGCGAGTCGTCGAAGGGTCGAGGTGACTACAGCCTCGGCTCGCTTGCGTCGACCATTCGCGACCTCCTCGATGAGCTGGATATCGATCGGGTGCACCTGGTCGGCCACTCGCTCGGTGGCGGCGTCTCGATGCAGTTCGCCTACCAATTCCCGGATCGGATGGCATCCCTAGTGCTCGAGTCGAGCGGCGGCCTTGGCGAGGAGACCTTCACGGGCCTGCGTGCGGCCTCGCTTCCTGGGTCGGAGCTTGTCATCAAGTGGGCGATCAACCGGAAGACCCTCCGAGGCGCGGCATGGCTTGGCGAGCGGCTTGCTCGTGTCGGCATGGCCCCTCATGCCCTCAGCCCGCGCGCCCTCGAGACGGTCTCGTGGCTCAGTGACGACGATCGGCGTGCAGCATTCCTCGCGACGCTGCGCAGCGTGGTCAGTCCTTCGGGCCAGCGCGTCTCTGCCCTAGACAAGCTGCACCTGCTGGACGGGACCCGCGTGCTCATCGTGTGGGGTGACAAGGATCCGATGATTCCTCTTGCGCACGGGCGCAGTGCGCATGCCGCGCTCGAGGGTAGTCGCTTCGTCGTGTTCCCTGGAGCGAGCCATGAGCCGCACCTGCACGATCCTGACCGCTTTACCGATCTCCTGGTCGAGCACGTCAGCGCTCGCTGAACCCAGGCGACTCTCTCGGCCCGAGCGTCGGTCAGGTGTCACTGGCGCAGGGCACGCAGAGGACCGCCCACGGATGGATCTCGAGTCGACCTGTGGGGATCGGTGCTTCGCACGCATCGCACATGCCGTAGGTGCCCTCATCAAGCTTGGTGAGAGCACGTGAGACTTCTTCAGCCTGCACAAGCAGTTGCTCATGAGCGGCCACCTGCGTGAGGCGCTCGACTGCGATGCTCGTGCCGTCACCAACTCGCTTGCCGAAGGAGATCCCACCGGTCGCATCAGGGGGAGCCGTGAGGTCGGCATCACGGTCCCGAAGGGCACGCTGCTTGTCCAGCAGCACGTCACGCACGTCCTCGGACATGGATCGATTCTCCTCCGTATCCTCGTCACATGTCCCCGGGGGAGAGACTCCAGCGGTTTCTCTGGCGCGTTGGCTCGCCTGCCTCGGTGACCTGGCTGTCCTTCTGGCTGACCTTCGGTGCGGTGATCATCGGCAGCCTCTTTGTGACGACCTCTGGGATCTCATGGCCCGCGCGCATCGCGATCAATGGGGCGGGGCACCTCGTGCTCTGGGCGCCCCTCGTGATTGCCCGGTGGATCACCCTGCGCATGGAGCCTGATCGGCGGACGGCGATCGCCGTCATCATCCTGGGTGCCTTCGTGGTGGGAGCCACCCTGCGCACGCTCCTTGTCGGCTTGACCTTCACCTGGGTCCAGGGGCCCGAAGACGCCCTGTGGCTCCTGCGTGCGCAGGGGTCGTTCGTCACGATCGGCATGGTCTTCGTGCTTACGGCCTACACCGTGAGTGGTGCTCGCGAGCAGCGACGTCGGATTCAAGAGCTCGATGCGCTGCAGGTTGAGCTCAAAGACAGCGCAGCGCAGGTGCGGGCCGGCATTCAAGAGCGCGGTGAGCAATCGGTCGAGCGAGTGCGCGACATCCTCGAGGCTGAGCTCGCCACCGTGCAGTCACGCGACCCCGGGGCTGATATCCGGTCCCTGGAACGCATCGCCCGGGAGGTCGTGCGCCCCCTGAGTCACGAATTGGCGGATGTGGTCCCCGTGCTGCCGGCTGCAGTGCCAGCGGTGCCCACCAAGGTGTCGTGGGTCACGCTGATGGATCTCGCGGCTCGTGGGCGTCCCTTCCGCCCGCTGGCGGTCACGCTCCTCATGTTCATCCCTGTGCTTGGAGCCGTCACCGCCTATCCACCTGGTGCGGTGCGATTCATGCTCTTGCCACCGGCGGCCTTCGTCACGTTGACTCTGGCCAATCCGCTGATGGTGCGGGCTTTCGGGAAGCGGTCACTGCGTGTGCGGCTGGCAATCCTGCAGCTGGGGGTGCTCCTGTGTGGCCTAACGGTGGGAGGGGTGGGCTACGCCGTCACGGTGGGTCTGCCCATCCAGCAAGGAGCCGTCCTAGGCTCGATCTTCTTTGTCGCGATCTTCACGCTAGGAGTTTCGGTGGACTCGGCTATCGAGGCCGGCCGGCAGGTCGTGATCGAGGAGTTGGACTCTGCAGCGGCACAGTTGAGGCGCAACCTGGCGCTGGTCAATCAGGTGCGGTGGTTCCAGGACAGGGCGCTCTCTCTTGCCTTGCACGGCCCGGTCCAGGCAGCGATCACGGCAGCTGCGTACCGGCTGAATTCCGCGATAACGTCGGGAGAAGTCACCTCTGAATTGATGGACCAGGTCCGTGGCGACATCGGTCGCAAGCTGGACGTTCTGGGTGCCGCGACGCGTGACTCGGTGTCCTTCGAGGAGGGCGTCTCGAACATCGTGACGACATGGGACGGTGTGTGTCAGGTCGAGCCGGAGGTCGACGCCGACGTCTTGGCTCTGCTAGATGATGACGTGCCGCTGAGGGCGTGCCTTGTGGCTATCGCCACGGAGGGCGTCTCCAACGCTGTGCGGCATGGCGGCTCGACCGCTGTCCATGTGCGGATCACCCTGGATCGTGAGCACGCTGTTGTGCTGGTGCGCATGGAGTCTCGGGCACCCCATCGCGACGATCTGCCATTGCCCGGGTCTCGTGGACTCGGCACTCGCCAAATTGATGAGTGTGCGACGACATGGGCGCTGGAATTGGGGCCCGGAGGCCAGAGCCTGAAGGCGTCCTTTCCATCTCGAAGGCTGTCGGGCGCGCTGGTGTAGTGAATTGACCCGGGCTAGCGTCGCCTGACTCGTGGGGTGAGCGACGGGACTCGATGGTGCCCGTGAATGCCGTCAGGGAGTGACGGGAGGAGCCTGGTCCCATCTTTCGTCGTTTAGCGCGCGATCCGTGAGTTGGGTCATCCGGAGGTAGTCCCTCCTCATACTGACGAGACCCGTCGGCATGTGCCCACTGGGAAACCAGTCAAGCAGGACGTCGCCACCGCTGGCACTCAGAGCATCGGCATAGTGTTGCGCTTGCCTAGGGGTGTTCGAGTGTCGAACATGCCCTGGTTGAGCCAT
>CAZLMT010000140.1:0-4900 GCA_964560615.1 uncultured Actinomyces sp. | reverse complement strand
CGTCGCAGGTGAGTCCACCTACCTCGCTTGGCTCGCCTGCCGTGGACTCGGGCTCGGCGATGATCCTGCCGCGCTATTCCTCGAGCGCGGCCGCTTGGCCGTCAATCCCGGACTCGACTTCGGCACGCAGGGCGCGGGTTTCGCCCGGCTCAATCTCGCGACGACGCCCGAGATTCTCGCCGAGGCCGTGCATCGGATGACGCTCTCGGCCGCACCGTGACCTCATTGCAGAGGTCTCGGGTCGGGGCTACCGCGTTCTTCGCCATCAACGGGATCCTCGGTTTTTCCTTCGTGCCGCGGCTCGCCGAGATCCAGGCCGACCTCGGCCTCGATGCCGCGGGCCTGGGCGTGGTCCTCGCCGTGGGCACGGCGGGCGGACTCGTGGTGGGGCCGTTGGCGGCGCCGCTGATCCATCGCCGGGGTGCCGTGCCGGTTGCGTCGGCGGTGGGCCTGCTGTCCCTGCCTCCCCTTGTCGTCATGGGATGGGCCAGTATCCCCGCTGTCTTTGCCATCGCCTTCTTTTTCTTCTGGGCCGCAGACGCGGTCATGGACTCGGCGATGAACACGCGCGCGCTCGAAGTGGAGGCCACCTACGGCCGCTCGATCATCAACGGATTCCATGCCTGGTGGTCGCTGGGATCCATCATCGGCAGCGCCCTGGGCGCCTTGAGCGCACTCGCTGGCATCGCCCTCGGCCCCTTCCTCACCGGTCTCGCTCTCGTAGCGGGCGCCGCGCTCCTGGTGGTGTGGGTCTCGGGCACGGGCGCGGTGCCCGAGGGTGAGCAGAGCCGCAACGACGGCGCTTCGGGCGAGACGCATCACCTCAGCCGTCGGCGCGCCCTGGCGGTCATGCTGGCGTCCGGAGGTGCGCTGCTGGCTGCCTTCATCATGGGTGCGGTCCTCGTCGAGGACGTCCCTGCACGCTGGGGGTCGGTCTACCTCACCGATCGCCTGGCTGATCCTGTGACGTGGATCGCGGTCACGTATGTCGCGCTCACGAGTGCCATGACCCTCGGCAGGTTCACCGGCGACGGACTCGCGGAGCGCTTTGGGGAGGTCCGCTGGATTCGCTGGTCGATGGCGGCTGTCGCGGTCGCCATGGGCGTGGCCCTCGTCGTCGGCACTCCCCTTGCCTTTGTCATCGCGAGTGCCGTGTCTGGCTTCGGTGTCGCCACGCTCTTCCCGGCGGCCATGCGCGCCGCATCACGGCTGCCGGGAGTGACACCCGCGACGGGCGTGGCGCTCGTGACGTGGTTCTCGCGTATCGGCTTCGTCATCTCCCCGCTCGCGGTGGGCCTCATCGCCCAGGGCGCGGGCATCGCCTGGGGCATGGGAGTGGTCGTGGTCGCGGCACTGATGATCATCCCCCTCGCCGGTGCTGCGCTGCGCGAGCGCGTCGGATGACCTTGACCCCGGATCAGGTCGCGCGGCTGGAGGCCTGGGGCGTGGTGGCGCTCGCGCAGGTGGATGACCATCCCTTCGCCTGGTGGGCGATGCGCGGCGAGGAGTTCGTCGTCGTCAAGGCCGGCGATCCCGGCGAGCGCCATCGCGAGGCGCTCGCCCTGCAGGCCTTCGGCGTCGGAGCGACAGACGTCATCGAGCACGATCGGGATCTCGGACTCCTCGTGACCCGACGTGTCCTGCCCGGCGATGACATCCGCCCCCTGGCCCGGCAGGACGATGACGCGGCCACGCGAGAGATCGCGCTCCTGGCTGCGGACCTGCATCGAGACCAGGGAACCGGGTCAGGGCTGCCGCCGCTTCGGGACATCGGTGTGGCTTTCGACGCGCCACATGATGATCGGCTGCCGGGGCACCTGGTCGACAGTGCGCGCCGGGTCTTCGACGATCTCATGGGCGAGCGCACGCCTCGGGTTGTGCTGCACGGAGATCTCCAGCACCTCAATGTCCTCAACACGGGGGAGGGGTGGCGCGCCATCGATCCGCACGGCTGGGTCGGCGACCCGGTCTTCGAGGCTGCGGCTCTGCTCGCCAATCCGCGCGGGCTTGTCGAGGGTGGTGACGCGCGCGGCATGGACGGCCGACTGCTCGCGGAGCGATCCGGTCGCCGGGCCGAGATCTACGCCGAGACGACCGGCTACGACGTGGATCGCCTGCGGGCCTGGGGATTCGTGGGTTGCGTCATCGCCGAGCTGTGGATGCTCGAGTCCCACGATCTCGTGCACGGTGCGCCGCTGGCGGTGGCCGAGGTGCTCCTCGCCGAGGGCCTGTGACGGTGTCGATCAGCCGCGTAGCGATCCCGCGACATCGATGACGAATCGGTAGCGCACGTCCGAATCTTTGATGCGCTGCCAAGCCTCATTGATGTCGGCAATATCGATCACCTCGACATCGGCGACGATCCCGTGCTCGGCGCAGAAGTCCAGCATCTCCTGGGTTGCGTCGATGCCCGCGAGCTTGGCACCGACGATCGTGCGGGCCTCACCGACGAGGTTGCCCGCCTCGAAGCTCAGTGGCTCGACAGGGAGGCCCACGATGGCCAGCGTGCCCCGGGTCTTGAGCAGGCCGAGGTAGGCGTTGACGTCAATGGGTGCCGACACGGTGCTCAGGATCATGTCGAAGGACATGCGCAACGGCTTGAGGGCTTTGTGGTCATGCGTGGCAACGAAGGCATGTGCCCCCAGCCGAAGGGCGTCGGCCTCCTTGCCGGGGCTGTGACTGAAGACCGTGACGCGCGAGCCCATGGCCTTGGCGATGCGGACGGCGACATGACCGAGACCGCCGAGCCCGATCACGCCGATCTCCTTGCCCGGCCCGGCGTAGTCCTTGAGCGGTGGGTAGACGGTGATCCCCGCGCACAGCAGCGGGGCCACGGCCTGCGTATCCGGACCCTCGGGGATGCGCAGCACGAAGTGCTCGTCGACGACAATGCTGTCGGAGTAGCCGCCGTAGGTGGGCGTGGCACCGTCGCGCTCGTAGCCGTTGTAGGTCGTGGACCAGTCGGGGCAGTAGTTCTCGTCACCGGCAGCGCAGGCGTCGCAGTCCTGGCAAGAGGCGACGTAGCAGCCGACGCCGACGCGGTCACCGATGTGATGCTTGGTCACATCCGAGCCGACCGCGGTGATGCGCCCGACGATCTCGTGCCCGGGGACCATGGGGAAGATGTCCATCCCCCAGTCAGCCTCCGCCTGGTGGATGTCGGAGTGGCAGACCCCGCAGGCGTCGATCTCGATGAGGACGTCCCGCGGCCCCACCTCGCGGCGCTCAATGGTGGTCGGGGCCAGGCGTGCGCCCGCCTCCGCTGCGGCGTAGGCCCGTGCCCGCATGGCGCTCCTTCAGGTCGCTGAGGTGCTGAACTCCAGAAGCGTAGTCGTCGCGTAGTGCTCGCCCGGCCGCAGGACGCAGGGACCGAGCTCGGGCTGATTGGGCGCGTCGGGCATGCGCTGTGTCTCCAGCGACATCGACTGGTGCACCTCGAACGGCGACCGGAGGTTGTTGCCGCTGTATACCTGCACGCCGGGTGCATCCGTGAACACGCGGAGCACCCGTCCGGTTTTTGGATGGGTCAGGACAGCACCGAGGCGCATGTCCCCCGCGGCACCCCCGAGCAGGTAGCAGTCGTCGAGTCCGCCCGTGGTTTCCAGGATCGGCCCGAGAGCGCGGGATGAGCGCATGTCGTAGGGCGTGCCGTCTACGTCGACAATCCCGGTGGGAATCTGGAACTCGTCGTAGACGAGTTTGCAGGCGGCCGGGACCTGGAGTTCGTGGTCAGCGATGGAGTGCGAGCCGGCGAGATTCCAGTAGGCGTGATTGGCCATGCTGATGACGGTCGGCGCATCGGTGGTCGCTTCGTAGTGCGTCGCGATCCGCCCCTCACTCACGACATAGGTCGTCCGCGCCGAGACCGTCCCGGGAAATCCCATGTCGCCGTCGGGGCTGATCAGGGAGAAGCGGATCGTCGCGCTGCTGTCATCGTCGGAGATCTCATCGACGTTCCAGATGAGCCGATCCCAGCCCATGCTGCCGCCGTGGAGGGTGTTGGGACCGTTGTTGACATCGAGCGGGTACTCGACTCCGTCGAGTGCGAAGGTGCCGCCGGCGATCCGGTTGGCGTAGCGGCCCAGGGTGGCACCGAGGTGAGGATTGAGCGCTCGGATCGCGTGGTCGGCCACGGTCGGCAGGGCGAGGTGGACGCCTCCGAGAGTGCCGTCACGGTCGGGTACGTCGACCTCGCGGATCGCCGCACCCAACGACAGGAGTTGCACCCGCATGCGGGGGAAGGTGATCTCGATGACGGTGACGTCGCCCGCATTGGTGGCCTCTGACCAGGTGGTGACGCTCATGAAGTGCCCAATGCCGCGTCGACGACGATCCGCGCCGCCTGCTGCACCTCGGCGAGATGCTCGGGGCCGCGGAACGACTCGGCGTAGATCTTGTAGACATCCTCGGTGCCCGACGGGCGTGCAGCGAACCAGGCGCTGGCTGACTCGACCTTGAGACCGCCGATGGGTGCGTCATTGCCCGGCGCGCGCGTGAGGACACGGGTGATGGGCTCACCGGCGAGTTCGGTCGAGGTGACCTGTTCGGGGGAGAGTGCCGCGAGAGCCGCCTTCTGCTCGCGCGTGGCGGGTGCGTCCACGCGTGCGTACGCCGGGTCGCCGTGGAGCTCGGTCAGGCGCCGGTAGCGAGTCGATGGTGACTCGCCGGTCTCCGCGAGGATCTCCGAGGCGAGCAGCGCGAGGATGATGCCGTCCTTGTCGGTGGTCCAGACGGATCCGTCTCGACGCAGGAACGATGCACCGGCCGATTCCTCACCGCCGAAGCCGACGCTGCCGTCGATGAGGCCGGGCACGAACCACTTGAAGCCGACGGGCACCTCCCAGAGCCGCCGATCGAGTGCGGCGGTGACGCGATCGATCATCGAGGAACTCACCACAGT
>CAZLMT010000139.1:4897-5184 GCA_964560615.1 uncultured Actinomyces sp. | reverse complement strand
TGCAGGGCCGGCAGCCCGGGGGGAGACATGGCTGGAGATTAGTGGCGCCCCCCCGCCTGCCCCCGGGATTTGACATCGCCGCTCGCCCGCGGGCAAAGTTAGGTAGTCCTAACTTAGTCTTACCTAAGGAGTTCACGGTGTTCCGATCGAAGCGGGCCCTGCTGGGTCTCGCCGCGGCCACGCTGGCCCTGCCCCTCCTCGCCGCCTGCGGTGGTGGGAGTTCTGACTCGGCCGACGGTCCTCTCACCGTCTACTCCGGCCGCTCCGAGGAGCTCATCGGACCGCTC
>CAZLMT010000139.1:1662-4887 GCA_964560615.1 uncultured Actinomyces sp. | reverse complement strand
CCGCTCTTCGCCCAGTTCACCGAGCAGACCGGGATTCAGGTCGAGGCGAGGTACGGCGACACCGCCGAGCTCGCCGCCCAACTCATCGAGGAGGGCGACGCGAGCCCCGCGCAGGTCTACTTCGCGCAGGACGCCGGCGCTCTCGGCGCGGTCGATGCCGCCGGACTCTTCGTGCCGCTGCCCGCCTCGGTCGCCACGACCGTGCCCGAGGCCTACCGCGCCCCCAATGGATCGTGGACCGGCGTCACCGGGCGTGCACGCGTGATCGCCTACGACCCCGAGCAGGTGCCCGCGGCCGATGTGCCGCAGTCGGTCTTCGATCTCACCGATCCGAAGTGGAAAGGCCAGGTCGCGATCGCACCGACCAATGCCTCCTTCCAGGCCTTCGTCACCGCCATGCGCGTGTCGCAGGGCGATGACGTGACCAAGCAGTGGCTCGAGGGCCTCGTCGCCAACGACGTGCAGATCTACGAGAAGAACGGCCTCATCCTGGACGCGGTCGACACCGGTCAGGCGCAGCTCGGCCTCATCAACCACTACTACTGGTACGAGAAGGCCGCCGAGGTCGGCGCCGATGCAATGCGTGCGCAGATTGCCTTCGCCAAGCCTGATGACCCGGGCAGTCTGGTCAATGTCGCGGGCGTTGGCATGCTCGCGGACACTCCCAACGCGACGAAGTTCGTCGAGTGGCTGCTGTCCCCGCAGACGCAGCAGTGGTTCGTGGAGAACACCTGGGAGTACCCACTCCTGCCGTCGGTCGCTGCTGCCGAGGGCCTCCCGGCGCTCGACACCCTGCGTGGTCCCGACGTGCCGCTGGCCGAGCTCGCCGACCTGCCCGGCACCCTGGTCATGCTCGAGGATGTCGGCCTCATCTGATGACAGTCCCCGCGGCCGGAACGGGCCCGCGGCGCAGCCCGACAGGGGCGGCTCCGCTGACCCGCCGGGCCAACAGTGGGCGGCCCCCGCGCCTGCTGGTGGCCGCGGGCGCGATCACTGCCGTGGTCGCCCTGGTCCCGCTCGTCTACCTGGTCGTCCGCGTCAGCGAGGCGGGGCTGGCGCGCATCATCGAGGTGCTGGTCCGGCCGCGCACGTTGGAGACGATCGGCACGTCGGTCGCGCTCGTGCTGGTCGTCGTCATCGCGTGTCTGGTCATCGGCATCCCCACCGCCTGGCTCGTCGCGCGGTCGAATCTGCCCCTGCGCGGCATGTGGCTCGTGCTCGTCGCTCTCCCGCTCGCCATCCCGTCCTACGTCGCGGCCTACGCCTGGCTTGCCCAATTCCCCGCGATGCACGGCTTCTGGGCCGCCGCCCTCATCCTCACGATGGTGTCATCGCCCTACGTCGTCCTGCCCGTCACGGCGGCCTTCCGGTCGAGCGATCCGGCACTCGAGGAGGTGGCACGATCACTCGGCCGCGGCCCCTTCCGTGCTTTCGCCACCACTACGCTGCCGCAGGCTTGGCCCGCCGCAGCGGGGGGCGCGCTGCTCGTGGCGCTTTACGTGCTGTCGGACTTCGGCGCCGTGGCACTGCTGCGTGTCGACGCCTTCACGCGCGTGATCTACGCCTCCTACCGCGCGAGCTTTGACCGCGTGAGCGCTGCCGTCCTCGCGCTGGTGCTCGTGGGACTCGCCGCCCTCCTGGTCTATGGCGAGCGCCGCGTGCGCGGTCGCACCCGGCGCTGGCGCGTGGCCACCGGCACGCAGCGCACCGCCGTCCCGGTCGCACTCCGGCCGGGCGCCCGCATCGGCGCGATCGCCTGGCTCACCGGCCTCACCCTGCTTGCGCTCGGCGTGCCCCTCGTCTCGCTCATCCTGCGCATGCTGCAGGGCAGTCGCACCCCCCTCGATCCGCTCGAGTTGCTCACCGCCGCGCTGACGTCTCTCGGCGTCGCGCTTGCGGGTGCGATCCTCGCCGTGCTGCTCGCCTTGCCGGTCGGCATCCTCGCGGCGCGCTACCGCACGCGCTCGGTGCGCACGATCGAGACCGTCTCCTACACCGGCCACGCACTTCCCGCCGTCGTCGTCGGGCTCTCGCTCGTCTTCCTCACGCTCGCGGTCTTCCCCGCGGCGTACCAGACGATCTTCATCCTCGCCTTCGCCTACGCCGTGCTCTTCCTGCCCAAGGCGATCGGTGCGACGCGCAGTGCGACGGCCGCAGTGTCTCCCGTGCTCGAGCAGACTGCGCGCACCCTCGGCCGTGGTCCCCTGCGCGCGTGGGCCGAGACCACCTTCCGGCTCACGCTCCCTGGCATCGCCGCGGGCGGCCTCCTCGTGCTGCTCACGGCGATGAAGGAGCTCCCCGCCACGCTCATGCTTCGCCCCACGGGTCTCGACACGCTTGCGACCGAGCTGTGGAGCCGCACCGAGATCGCGGCGTATGGCTCGGCTGCTCCCTACGCGATCGCCCTTGTCGCCTTGGCGGCCATCCCCGCGTGGCTGCTCAGCCGCGCGATGATGCGCACGCCGACGGATACGGTGGAGCCGTGAGATGGGGTGTTGAGCCGTGACGAGTGTCGATGTGCGCAGCCTCACGGCGGGCTACGGCGGCGAAGCGGTGCTCGCCGGGCTCGACCTGTCGGTGCCCTCGGGTGCTCTCGCCGCGGTGCTTGGTCCGAGTGGCTCCGGCAAGACCACCCTGCTGCGCGTGCTCGCGGGATTCCTCAAGCCCACCGCGGGCACGGTCCACTTCGGCGACCGACTCGTGGCGGGAGCGGGCGCGGGCTTCCCCCATGCCTTCGTGCCGCCCGAAAAGCGCCGCATCGGCATCGTCCCGCAGGAGGGCGCTCTCTTCCCGCACCTCGATGTCTCGGCCAACGTCGGCTTCGGCCTACCCCGGTCGTCCTCGTCGCGCACTGATTCCGCAGCACGCATCGCGGAGGTGCTCGAGATGGTGGGCATGTCCGACTACGCCCACGCCCGTCCCGCTGAGCTCTCCGGCGGCCAGCAGCAGCGCGTTGCCCTGGCGCGTGCCCTTGCCCCGCGACCTGATGTCATCCTTCTCGACGAGCCCTTCACCGCGCTCGATGCCGCGCTGCGCGTGCGCCTGCGCGCCGAGGTGCGCGAGCTCCTGCGGGGCCTGGGCACGACGGCCATCCTCATCACGCACGATCAGGAGGAGGCCCTCTCCACTGCCGATCTCGTCGCAGTCCTGCGCGACGGGCGCATCGTGCAGGTCGGCACGCCTCTCGAGGTGTACGACGTACCCGCTGATCTCGATGTTGCGCGC
>CAZLMT010000139.1:1037-1652 GCA_964560615.1 uncultured Actinomyces sp. | reverse complement strand
CAGATGGCCGGGAAAGGCTTCGTCGCCGAGAGAAGGAAAGCCTTTCTGGAAACCCATGGTCACGCCGGGTCCGTAGAGGAGGATGGAGGTTTCGTAGCCTTTGCGCAGGAGGCGCGTGGCGACGAGGGTGTTGACTAGGCCGATGGAGCCTTCGTGGGCGACGCCGTGGAGCTTGCTGCCGTGTGCCGCGACGGTCGGGTGAGCTGCGCGCTCGGTGAAATCCCCGTGCACGCCGCTTCCTCCGCGGCTCGCGACGGCGATGCGGTGGTGATTCTGCGTCCCGAGCAGCTCGTGCTGTCCTGCCCCGTAGAGCCTGAGGGCCAGCCACTGAGCCTGCCGGGCAGCGGCATCGTGCGCGAGACGTCCTACCACGGCCACGACTCGCTCCTGCGGGTCGAGCTCGCGGACGGCACGTGGATCCCCGTGCGCGTGCCCGGGGGCACCCCGCCACCAAGGCCGGGTGAGGCCGTCGTCGTTGGCGTGACCGGCGCGGGCCGGGTCTACGACGCGTAGACCTTTCACCAGGTCACGATTGGGCGACTTGACCAAATCTAGCCGCCTGTTTCCCTGAATTCCAGCGGCGCAGCTTCAATCAGTTTCTGCTGGTCCTCGGGG
>CAZLMT010000139.1:0-1027 GCA_964560615.1 uncultured Actinomyces sp. | reverse complement strand
GGTCTACGCGCAGTAGTCAGTCTGGTGGGGACTACAGCGCTTACGCGCAGTAGTCAGTCTGGTGGGGACTACAGCGCTTACGCGCAGTAGTCGTCGATCTTGACCGCCTCGCCACCCAGCGCCTCGGCCACCTGCGCGGCCCCAATGCCGACGGTCGACAGCGTCACCGACAGCCACGCGTCACCGGTGGCCACCTCGAGGTTGCCTTGACCCTCGGGGATCTGGGCGCAGAGCTCGGCCTTGGCCTTGTCGATCTCGGCTGCGGACTCACCGACGATGACGACGACGCCCCCGGCCTCGCCCAGGGCGCAGGTCACCGCGGTCGCCGCGATGGCATCCTGCACCGGCTCACTCGAAGTCTCAGTGCAGTCGATGCCCGCAGACTCGAGCTTGGGCACGACCTCATCGGCCGTGAGTGGGGCTGCAGAGCTTCCGCATGCCGTCAGTGCAAGCCCAGCGATAGCGATGCCGATTCCGATGAGGTAGGGACGCATGGGGGTCACTTTAGCCGTTGCACGGAAAACGACCGCTCGTCTGACTTCCCAAGGTTGAGAAGTCAAGCGAACGGTCGTTTCCCGATGGTGCTGATCTGAAGCCAGGTCAGGAGGCGCGGACCGCCGTCGGGTTGCCGACTCCGGAGATGCACATCCCGAAGTGGCGCACCTTGCCGCCCGCGGGAATCCGGGCACCCCAGCTCGGCGCCTTCACGGCGACCACGGGGCCGACCTTCGCGACCGTGCCGCTCCAGGACTGCGTGATGGTCGTCCCCGCTGCCAGCGTGAAGCTCGCGGTCCAGGTCGACACCGCCTTGGTCGTCGGATTGGCGATCTCGAGGGTGTAGCACGCACCGGTCTCCCACTTCGAGTCCACCGTGAAGCGCGCCGTGAGTCCGCTGACCGGTGTGGGTGTCGGAGTGGGCGCGGGCGTCGGTGTGGGCGTGGGCGTCGGCGTGGGCGCCGGTGCCGTGCGGGTCGCGCAGTAGCCGAAGGTTGTCGGACTGCCCGCCTTCACCATGTGGTTCCACGCT
>CAZLMT010000138.1:0-5201 GCA_964560615.1 uncultured Actinomyces sp. | reverse complement strand
GCGCACCTGGACCTCCCAGCGCTCCTACCTCGACTTCGACACCACCTACACGGTGAAGGCCACGGCGGTGGACGCGCGCGGCCAGGAGGCCTCCCTGACGGAGAAGATCCGCACGGTTGATCCGGATGGCTTCCTCAAGGCATCGCCCGGCATGGAGGCCGGCACGGAGTTCGGAGTGGGCATGCCCCTCACCGTCAACTTCGATGAGGCGGTGAAGGATCGCGCGGCCGTGGAGAAGGCCATGATCGTGCGTACGCCGACTCCGATCCTGGGTGCCTGGTACTGGACCGGCCCCACGCAGGCGATCTTCCGCCCCCAGGACTACTGGCCGGGCAACTCCGACATCGAACTCGACATCGATCTGCGCGGAGTCGAAGCCGCCCCCGGCCTGTGGGGTCGCGACAACGTGCGGACGACCTACCGCACGACGGACAGCGTGGTCATGGAGGCGGACGCCCAGACGCTCATGATGAAGGTCTTCATCAACGGCAAGAAGGAGCGCACGATCCCGGTCACCATGGGCATGGAGGGCTACGAGACCCTCTCGGGCACGAAGTTGATCATGACTAAGGAACGCACGCGCGTGATGGACAACGCCACGGCGGGGGTCTCCGAGGACGATCCGGATCACTACCGGGTGAAGGTCGACTACGCCATGCGGCTCACCTGGCACGGTGAGTTCCTGCACGCATCGCCGTGGGCAGCGGGGGCGTGGGGCAATAGCCGCATCAGCCACGGCTGCACCTCGATGAGCCTCGACAACGCAGGCTGGCTCTTCAGCGTGACGAACATCGGGGATCCCATCGAGATCACCGGGACCCCCCTGAAGCAGAACCCCGGCAACGGGATCACAGTCTGGAACATCTCCTGGGATGACTGGGTCAAGGGCTCGGCGACGGGCGCCCATCTCACCTCACCCGAGGTCTGATGTCGGCCATCGATGAGCTGGCTCAGGGCAAGTACCTGTCCCTCACCACCTTCCGCCGCGACGGCACGGCCGTCGCCACGCCCGTGTGGCTCGTGCGCGATGGCGACGCTCTCCGGGTGATCACCCAGGCTGATTCAGGCAAGGCCAAGCGCCTGCGCAAGGACTCGCGGGTCCTCGTGGCACCCTGCGATGCCCGGGGCAATCTCAAGGGGGAGCAGGTCGAGGGTACGGCGACCCTCGAGGATGCGGCCGAGACCGCGCGCACGGCGCAGCTCATCGAGAAGCGCTACGGCGTGCTGGGCAAGCTCTTCATGTGGCGGAGCCGCCGGGCGGCGAGCAAGCCCGGCGCCGCGGGACAGGTCGGCATCCGGGTCAGCGTCGCTGGCTAGGAGGCCTCACTCGACGGTGATGCGGCCGTCGGGTGCGGGGACCTGCGTGACCACGCCGTTGGCTGCGTCCTTCTTGATCGAGGCGACGATGTCGTCAAGGTAGGGCCCGCGGATCACGGCCTCCGCCGGACGGAAGACATCCACGTAGCCGTCACCGCCGTACACCATGAAATCGACGGTCGCCACGGTGTACGTCCGGTTGTCCGCGGGGATCGGTGTGCCGTCCGCGAGGGTGACGCGGGTAATGCGCTTGCCCACGGGGAGATCGGGGTCGAAGGCAAAGCGGAATCCGGCGATCTGCGGGAACCGCCCGTCGGAGGGGTACCCGGAGACGCCGTTTTCCAGGGCCTTCCAGAGGTCGGCGCCGGAGATCCGGGTGGTCGCCGCGCTATTGCCGAAGGGGAAGACCGAGACGAGGTCGCCAAGGGTGACGTCGTATGGCCCGCTTGACCCTGGGGCGGGGCGGACCAGGGTGGGGTCGCCCGGGGTGTACTTGCTCGCGGGGAGGGTGTCGCGGATCCCGCCGCCGTTGAGGAAGGCTAGCTGCGTGCCATAGGTGCGGCGCACAACTTCCGCGGAGTAGGTGCCCATGGGCGTCTCGCTAGAGCGCTCGACGGGGGGTACGCCGCCTCGGGGGAAGACGTCCGCGACGACGCCGACGCGCACATCGAGCTGGGCCCGGGTCTGCTCGACGTAGCCGTCAACTAGCGCCTGGACCACGGGGTCGGGGGCGACGCCCACCATGTCGGCGACGGTGACGGGCTCGGTGTCGGCCCCCACCACGCGGCCTGCGCGGGTGTCGACGCAGACCTGAGTGCGGGAGTACTCCAAGCCGGAGTTGGGCACCTGGGCGACGAATGTGCCCCGGACGTAGGACATGAACTCCTGGTGCGTGTGACCGCCGTAGACGATGTCGGCGCCGCGCAGGTTGCGCGCGACCTCGAGCAGTCGACCCTTGGGGCGACCGTCGACGTTCATGGACCATCCCTGATGCGCAAGGACGATGACCACCTCTGCTCCGCGGGCGCGCACCCGGTCGATGGCGCGCTGCACGCCACGTGTGGAGGGCGAGATGGTCACGTCCTGCCCCGTGTCCGGGTCGGTGAGGTTGCCGGGCGCTACGACCCCGGGGGTGTCCTCGGTGTTCATGCCGACGATGCCGATCGTCACGCCGCCGCGGCGCAGCAGCACCGAGTCGCGCACCTGCTTCTGCTTGCCGGCAAGGGGCTCCAGGGTGTTGTAGTTGGACACAACCCATCTGAAGTCGGAGGCGTCGATGATGCGGCGCAGATGTTCGAGGGGACGGTCATGCTCGTGGTTGCCGAGGGTTGAGACGTCCATGCCCATGAGATTGAGGGCCTTGATCGTGGGGAACTCCTCGAAGAGCGCGGACACGGGCGGCGCGCCGCCGATGTTGTCCCCTGAGGACACGGTGAGCGTGGCCGGGACTCGCGCACGGTCGCGCTTCCATGCACTCGCGAGTACGCCGGCTCCGGCGGCCGAGGGTGAGGCCTGGATGGCTCCGTGGAAGTCGCTGAGCTGCAGGAGCTGGAGGTTGACGTAGCGCTTGGAGGCGCGTCCGGTGACGTCGATCGCGTCGGCGCTGCCCGCGGGGGAGAAGCCGTACGCGTTGACCGCCTCGACCTGCGGCGTGATGACCGTCTGGCCCGCGACCACCGGCAGGACCGCGGACGTGGCGCCTGCGGGGACCACGACCGGGCAGGAGCCCGGGCCCGCATGGATGGAGTAGCGGGTGACGGGCGGGTTGGCTGCTACCGGGGCCCAGGAGACGCGTACGCCGCCAGGGACGGGGCTCGCGATCACCTCGGAGGGCGCGCTCGGCTTGGCATAGGTGGGTGCGTCCTGGCGCGCTGTGGGGGCCGGTCCCACCTCGGGGTCGGCACTGACGGGAAGCGCCGTCCCGGTGAGGCCCGCCAGGGCGATCGTCGCAGCGGCCAAAGCGAGAGTGCGGCGGTGCATGACACGGTGTCCCATGAGCAGGGACGCTAGCAAGTAAGGGACCGCGATGCCCGACAGCGGACCGCCCCGGCGCCGTGGGCGGCCGGGGCGGGTCTGCGTTGAATTCGTGGAACTAGAGGTTGCCGCCGCGTTCCTCGAGCTGCTCGCGGTTGGTCGCGGGCTCGCCAGCGGTGTGGAGGACGCCGCCGTGGAAGGGCACCATCACGGTCTCGTCCTCGTCGTACTCGTGGAGGGGTGCCTCGATGGCGGCGTCGTGGGAGACGTGAGCCTGACCCGCCTCGATCTCGGCGCGGGTTGGCGGCACGATGTCGTCGGCGTAGAACCAGCGTGAGAGCTTGTAGCGGATCACGTCGATGCGGTAGTGCTTGTTGGCGACTCCGTTGGCATCGACCCGCTCGGGTGCGGGCAGGGGAGCCCGGTAGGCCTCGATGGCCGACTCGAGAACGGCGCGATCCTTGACGTTGAGGGGCTCGTGCACCTCGATGAACTCGCCGTGGGGCAGGCGCAGGATGCGTCCCGACTCGTAGCCGTGGAGGAGCTTCTCGCGGTCCCTGCGCTGCAGGCCGATGCAGATCCGCCGTGTGATGAGGAAGGCGATCGGCGGCAGCACGATGACAGCGATGCGCAGGAACCAAATGATCGAGTTGATCGACAGGTCGAACGTGATGGCGATGATGTCGTTGCCGCCGCCGATGAAGAGCAGCACGTAGAACGTGATCGCCATGACCCCGAGGCCGGTGCGCGTGGGGGCGTTGCGCGGCCGGTCGAGGAGGTTGTGGTTGCGCTTGTCACCGGTGACCCAGGCCTCGAGGAAGGGATAGAGCGCGGCCACCGTGAAGACGATGCCGGGGATGACCACCGAGGGAATGAAGATGTTCCACGAGATCGTGAAGCCGAAGAGCACCGTCTCGATGTTGGGGAAGATGCGCAGGGCGCCGTCGAGCCAGCCGATGTACCAGTCCGGCTGCGAGCCGGCACCCACCTGGTCGGGCGTGTAGGGCCCGAAGATCCAGATCGGGTTGATGGTGACGAGGCCGCCGATGAGTGCCGTGATGCCGAAGACGATGAAGAAGAAGCCACCGGCCTTCGCCATGTAGATCGGCATGAGGGGGTAGCCGACGACGTTGTCGTTGGTGCGTCCCGGCCCGGGGAACTGCGTGTGCTTCTGGGTCCACACCATCATGAGATGGACGGTCACGAGCGCCAGGATGAGGCCCGGGATGAGGAGGATGTGCACGCCGTAGAGGCGGGAGATGAACTCCGTGCCCGGGAACTCGCCGTCGAAGAGCAGGAAGGCACCCCACGTGCCGATGATCGGGATCGCCTGGACGATGCCGCGGGCGATCTGCAAGCCGGTGCCCGAGAGCAGGTCGTCGGGGAGGGAGTAGCCGGAGAAGCCGGCACCGAGGCCCAGCGTCACAAGGGCGATGCCGATCACCCAGTTGAACTCGCGAGGCTTGCGGAAGGCGCCCGTGAAGAAGACGCGGAACATGTGCACGGCCATGGCGGCGATGAAGAGCAGTGCCGCCCAGTGGTGCATCTGCCGGATGAGCAGGCCGCCGCGTACGTCGAAGGAGATGTCCAGGGTCGAGGCGTAGGCCTCGGACATCATCACGCCCTTGAGCGGGACGTAGGAGCCGTCGTAGACGACCTCGATCATGCTGGGCTTGTAGAAGAGCGTGAGGAAGACGCCGGTGAGCAGCACGATGATGAAGCTGTAGAGGGCGATCTCGCCCAGCATGAAGGACCAGTGGTCGGGGAAGACCTTCTTGAGGCTGCGACCCAGGAATCGGTTGGATCCGACGCGCTGGTCGACGTACGTCGCGACCGACTCGCCTACCTTCTCGGTGGTGCTCATCCGCGCTCCCAGAAACTCGGCCCAACGGGCTCAGCGAAGGGTGCCC
>CAZLMT010000137.1:4748-5219 GCA_964560615.1 uncultured Actinomyces sp. | reverse complement strand
CCGCTGTCGCTACTCCCCCGTCGCGTGGCTGCCCGGCGGGGAGCGCTACTACTACGTACGCCGACTCGCACCCGAGCTGCTGCCCGAGACGGAGCAGAAGTTCCACCGTCGCGTCTACCTGCACACGGTCGGCGAGGATCCCACCGACGACGTGCTGGTCTTCGGCGCCGGCATGACGATGACCAACTACTACGGCGTCGAGGTGAGCCGCGACGGACGCTGGCTGCAGGTCTCCGCATCGGAGGGGACCGAGCCGCGCAATGACCTGTGGATCGCGGACCTCGCCGCATCGCCGCCCGAATCTCCGGCGTTCCGTCTCGTCCAGGGCGACATTGACGCGCAGACAAGCATCCACGTCGGACGCAACGGCCTCTTCTACATCTTCACCGACCGCGAGGCTCCTCGCGGGCAACTCCTCGTGAGCGCACCCGAGCATCTCTGGGACGAGCCCTGGCGCGACCTCCTCCCCGA
>CAZLMT010000137.1:3225-4738 GCA_964560615.1 uncultured Actinomyces sp. | reverse complement strand
CCTCATCCGCACGATTCCGCTGCCAGGCGCAGGCACCATCGGCGGCCCCGTCGAGCGTCCGGACGGCGGTCCCGTCGCCTGGCTCGTCTACACCGACCACACGACCGTGCCGGCGATCTACTCCTTCGACGGACGCACCGAGGAGCTCGCGCTCTACGCCGAGCCACCCGGTGTCGTCGACGTACCACCCGTGCACTCGCGGCAGGTGACCTACACCTCGAAGGACGGCACCGAGATTCGGATGTTCATCCTGTCGCCCGAGGCAGAGGCTGACCGCCCGCGCCCCGCGGTGCTCTACGGCTACGGCGGCTTCGGCATACCGCTGTCCCCCGGCTACTCCGCGTCGATCCTGTCGTGGGTCGAGGCCGGCGGCGTGTGGGCAATCGCCAACCTCCGCGGTGGAGGTGAGGAAGGCGAGGAGTGGCATCGCGCCGGCATGCTCGGCAGCAAGCAGAACGTCTTCGACGACTTCCATGCCGCTGCGGAGTACCTCGTCGCTGAGGGCTGGACCACGTCCTCCCAGCTCGCGATCGAGGGCGGCTCCAACGGCGGCCTGCTCGTCGGTGCGGCCATGACGCAACGACCCGATCTCTTCCAGGCGGTCGTGTGCGTGGCGCCGCTACTCGACATGGTCCGCTACACGACATCCGAGCTCGGCCCCACGTGGACCGTCGAGTACGGCGACCCGGAGATCCCGGAGCAGCTCGACTGGCTCCTGGGCTACTCGCCGTACCACCGGGTCGAGGAGGGCACGGAGTACCCCGCGACGATGTTCGTCGCCTTCGACAACGACACCCGCACCGATCCGATGCACGCCCGCAAGATGTGCGCGGCGGTGCAGCATGCGACGACCTCGGATCGCCCGGTCGTCTTCAGGGGCGAGGGTGATGTGGGCCACGGGGCCCGGTCGCTCTCCCGGTCTATCGACGAGGCGGCCGACACACTCGCCTTCGTCGCCCGCTGGACGGGCCTCCAGGGCTAGTCGTCACCACGCGTCTTCTGGGTCAGGGTCGCCAGCACCATTGCTGCACCCCACGGGCCCATGACCCAAATGGGCCAGTAGTAGCCGGGTGAGTCGCCTCCAGCGACCCACGAGGCGAGCCAGACGACGTTGACGATCGCGGAGACGCCGAGCCAAGAGGCCCATCCTGCACGGAGGTCACGCCGACGCTTCGCCGCCTTCGCGTCCTGCTCCTGACGCTGGGTTGGGGCGGGGACAACCACGGGCAGGTCCGCCGTGATCGGCGCCAGTTCACCGTAGGTCCGGGCAGCGTGCACCTGGTCGAGCCTCTGCTCGAGCTCCCCCTGCGTGATGCGACCTTCTGCGAAGGCTTCCCGCAGCGTCTCCGCCGCGGCATCACGGTCAGTGTCGGCCGCCCGCTGACCCGGGTCCGGACTGGACATGTCGCAAGACTAGCGGCGGATCTGCAGGATCGGCTCCCTCGCGCCAGAATGAGGACGTGGAGCGACTCTGCTTGGTGACCGGCGCGACGGGCTACGTCGGCGGTCGGCT
>CAZLMT010000137.1:0-3215 GCA_964560615.1 uncultured Actinomyces sp. | reverse complement strand
CGGTCGGCTCGTCCCGCGCTTGCTCGAAGCTGGGTTCCGGGTCCGCGTGCTTGCTCGTCATCCCGAGCGCGTGCGCGACCTGCCCTGGGGCGACCAGGTCGAGATCGCCAGCGGCGACGCGGGTGACCCAGCCGCGATCACCGCCGCGCTTGAGGGCGTCGACGTCGCCTACTACCTCCTCCACTCCCTCCAGCAAGGCTCGGCACTCGAGTCGGAGGAATCGCGCATGGCGCGGACCTTCGCTGATGCTGCTCGCGAGCAGCACGTCGGTCGCATCGTCTACCTCGGTGGCCTCGCGCCCGAGGTGGCCACCGACAAGATGAGCCGTCACATGCGGTCTCGCTCACAGGTCGGAGAGATCCTGCGGTCGTCAGGAGTGCCCACCTGCGAGTTGCGTGCCGCCGTCGTCATCGGCTCAGGCTCCGCGTCCTTCGAGATGCTGCGCTATCTCACCGAGCGTTTGCCGGCCATGATCACCCCGCGCTGGGTGCGCCAACGCACTCAGCCCATCGCGATCCGCGACGTGCTCCGCTACCTCGTGCTCGCGGCCGACCTGCCGCCGGAGGTCAACCGCTCCTTCGACATCGGTGGACCCGAGGTCATGACCTACCAGGACATGATGCAGCGCTACGCCGCTGTCGCGGGCCTGCCCAAGCGCCTGATCCTGCCCATCAATCTGCTCTCCCCGGGTCTGTCCAGCCACTGGGTCGGACTCGTGACACCGGTGCCGAGACGCCTCGCGCGCCCCCTGGTCGAGTCGCTCAAGCATCCGTCGGTGTGCGGTGAGCACGACATCGCCCGCTACATCCCGGACCCACCCGAGGGGCTGCTGCCCTTCGACACCGCCGTGGAGTATGCCCTCACGCGCATCCGCGACGCTGATGTCACGACCCGCTGGTCGGATGCCTCGACCCCGGGAGCTCCCAGCGATCCCCTTCCCTCCGACCCGGAGTGGTCGGGGGGCTCGCTCTACACCGATGTGCGCGTCGTCGACTCCACAGCGAGCCCTGCGACGCTCTGGCACGCCGTAGAAGGAATCGGCGGCGAGCACGGCTACTACTCGGCCACCTTCCTCTGGCAGGTCCGGGGCTTCCTCGATCGACTGGTCGGAGGCGTGGGGCTGCGGCGAGGCCGCCGCGATCCCAACCACCTCGTCGTTGGCGACGCGGTCGACTTCTGGCGCGTCGAGGAGCGGATCCCACCCCGCTTGCTCCGCCTGCGGGCCGAGATGAAGATGCCCGGACTCGCATGGCTGGAGTTCACCATCGAGCCCCGCGAGGGTGGCGGGTCGCGGCTCACCCAGCGAGCGGTCTTCCACCCGCATGGCCTGAGTGGGCACGGCTACTGGTGGTCGGTCGCACCCTTCCACCGCTTCGTCTTCCCCGGCATGGCCGGCCACCTCGTGCGCGAGGCCGAGCAGCATCCCGCCGTGGCGTCCGCGCGCCCGGCAGCGTAGAAAGGTAGTTATGGGTCTCATCCGTCGCGCCGCCTCACTCGCCTCGGTCCCCGTCACCACGGGTGCACGACTCGCGGGCGCTGCCACGGCCACGGCATTCGGCGCCGATCGCGACGCGGTCTACGCCAAGGCCACGGCCGCCTCGGTCGAGACCCTCACCGCGGCACTGGCCAAGGCACGCGGCCCAGCCCTGAAGTTCGGCCAGGCCCTCGCGGTCTTCTCCTCTGCCCTGCCGCCGGACCAGGCCGCCCAGCTCACCGCTCTCACGCGGCTCTACGAAGACGCCAAGCCGCAGCCCCTGAAGACGATCGAGAAGCAGCTCAAGGGACTCCCCAAGGGCGTCGACATCGAGCCCGAGGCCATTGCCGCCGCGAGCCTCGGCCAGGTCCACCGCGGCACCTGGACTGACGGCACGCCGGTCGCGATCAAGGTGCAGTACGCCGACGCCCCCAAGGTCGTGAAGTCCGACATGATGCAGTTGCGGGCGATGGCGCCCCTGGTGGGCCGCCTCCTCCCGACTCTTGACGTCAGGGCCCTCGTCGACGAGCACGCTGCACGCCTCGCCGAGGAGTTGGACTACACCCACGAGGCCGCGTGGCAGAAGCGCTTCCGCAAGGCATGGAAGTCCGAGGGGATTGTCATCCCTAAGGTGCACTTCGCCACCGAGACGCTCCTTGTCACCGAGTGGGTCGACGGCACACCCTTCACCGCGTTGGTCGACGAGCCCGCACACCGGCGCGATGCTGCCGGTCGCCAGTTGGCGCGCTTCTCTTTCTGGTCTCCGCGCTTGGTCGGCGCGACGCATGCCGATCCGCATCCGGGCAACTTCCGCCTCCTCGAAGACGAGCGACTCGCCGTGCTCGACTTCGGCAGCGTGGCCAAGGACTCCGGACTCTTCACGCACCTCTTCGCGCAGACCCTCATCCTCAGCACGCGAGGTGACTTCACCGCCGTCCTCCACGCGTGGCGGGATGCCGGGCTCGTGAGTGACTCGACCACGGCCGAGCACCTCATGGAAATGCTGGACCCGGACGATCGGCCCTACACCCGCGAGGAGTTCACCTTCAGCAAGGAATGGCTCCAGTCGCGCTCACAGCAATTCCAGGATCCGGTCCAGGCACTGCAGGGCGCGAGTCGCTTGCGCTTCCCCGCCGACTATCTGCTCGAGCACCGCGCCGTCATGGGCACCATCGCCCTGCTCTGCGGCCTCGATGCGACTGTCGACTTCCGCGCCGTCATCGACGGCGTCGGTGATGCCATCGCTGCGCCCGCCTAGCCTGAGCGCCACAATAGGTCCGTGACCGACTCACTTTCCCCCTACGAGCGCTTCGGCGGCCACGAGTTCTTCACCGCCCTCGTGCACGATTTCTACGTCGGGGTGGCCCAGGACCCCGTGCTGCGTCCGATGTATCCCGACGAGGACCTTGGCCCTGCTGAGGATCGGCTTCGCATGTTCCTCGAGCAGTACTGGGGCGGTCCCACCACCTATTCCGAGTTGCGCGGCCATCCGCGACTGCGCCTGCGCCACTCGCCCTACGCCATCGGCGCCGACGCCCATGACCGCTGGATCGCCCATATGCGGACAGCCGTTGAGGCACGAGACATGGACCCTGAGGATGAGACTGAACTTTGGGGCTACCTCACCGGCGCGGCCTTGGCCATGGTGAACACGCCGCTCGCGTGAAAGGGGCAGACCACTCGACCAGATAGCAGTTCAGCGCACGACGCTGAGGTAGGGGCGCCGGGTCGGCGTGTGCGC
>CAZLMT010000136.1:0-5229 GCA_964560615.1 uncultured Actinomyces sp. | reverse complement strand
CCCCTGCCTCCGCGCTACTCGCGTGGGGTCCTCGGGAAGTACGTGAGGCTCGTGGGCTCGGCGAGCCGGGGCGCCGTCTGCGACTGAGTTCTCGCCGAGGGTGGGGGAGGCGCCCTAGCGCTCTGCGACCCGGACCGCTACTCTGGGCGCATGCAGCAGGTCATCGTCATCGTAGGCAGGCGCGCGGGTTAGCCCCGGCACCTGTCGCCTGATGGCGACCCGCGCGCACCCTCCGAGCCCCTCCGGGCCGGGGGGTTTCGTGTTAGAGGGGCCCATGCGCCACCATGGTCCCCGCGACGGAAGTGAACTTCCGAGACGGAAGTGGGAAGAGGACAGATGAGCACCAGCGCAGGGCAGTCGTCCGGTGAGCGGATCACGGGCGCCCAGAGCCTGATCCGGTCGATGGAGCATGCCGACGTCGATGTGGTCTTCGGCATTCCCGGCGGGGCGATCCTCCCGGCATACGACCCGCTCATGGACTCCACCAAGGTCCGCCACATCCTCGTCCGTCACGAGCAGGCGGCCGGCCACGCCGCCGAGGGCTACGCCGCGGCCACCGGTCGCGTCGGCGTCTGCATGGCGACGAGCGGTCCGGGCGCGACCAACCTCGTCACGCCCATCGCCGATGCGCACATGGACTCCGTGCCCATGGTCGCGATCACGGGCCAGGTCCCCAGCTCCGCGATCGGCACCGACGCCTTCCAGGAGGCGGACATCCGCGGCATCACGATGCCGATCACCAAGCACAACTACCTCGTCACCGATCCTGCCGAGATCCCGCGCGCGATCGCCGAGGCCTTCTACCTCGCGAGTTCCGGACGCCCCGGCCCGGTGCTCGTCGACATCTCCAAGGACGCCCTCCAGGCGATGACGACCTTCGAGTGGCCGACCGACATCTCTCTGCCCGGCTACCACCCGGTGACCAAGCCGCACTCCAAGCAGGTCCGCGAGGCCGCCCGGCTCATCCTCGAATCGAAGCGCCCGGTCCTCTACGTCGGCGGCGGTGTCATCCGCGCCAATGCGTCCGCTCAGCTGCGTGAGCTCGCCGAGCTCACGGGCCTGCCTGTGGTCACCACGCTCATGGCGCGCGGGGCCTTCCCCGACAGCCATCCCCAACACATGGGGATGCCGGGCATGCACGGCAGCGTCGGTGCCGTGGGGGCGCTGCAGAAGTCCGACCTGCTCGTGACACTCGGCGCGCGCTTCGACGACCGGGTGACCGGCAAGCTCTCGACGTTCGCTCCGGACGCGACCGTCATCCACGCTGACATCGACCCAGCAGAGATTGGCAAGAACCGCCACGCTGACGTGCCGATCGTGGGCGACGTGGGCGAGGTCATGACGGAGCTCATCGCCGCGCTGCGCGAGGAGATGGCTGCAGGGCGCCAGGGCGACTACGAGGGCTGGTGGGTGCAGCTCAATCGCTGGCGCGACACCTACCCACTCGGTTACGACCTCCCCAACGACGGCAGCCTGTCGCCCCAGTACGTCATCGAGCGGCTCGGCACCCTGAGTGGGCCTGACGCGATCATGACTGCGGGCGTGGGCCAGCACCAGATGTGGGGTGCGCAGTTCGTGAAGTACGAGAAGCCCCGCACCTGGCTTCGGCACGATGGGCTTCGCCGTGCCCGCGGCGATGGGTGCCAAGGTCGGCATGCCCGGCTCGGTGGTGTGGGCGATCGACGGAGACGGCTGCTTCCAGATGACTAATCAGGAGCTTGTCACCTGCGCGATCAACGACATCCCCATCAAGGTCGCGCTCATCAACAACTCCAGCCTCGGCATGGTGCGCCAGTGGCAGACGCTCTTCTACAACGAGCGCTACTCCGAGACCGACCTGCACAGCCACCGCCTGCCCGACTTCGTCAAACTCGCCGACGCATACGGCTGCCACGGCCTGCGCTGCGAGACGCCGGAGGAGGTCGACTCGGTGATCGAGAAGGCACTGTCGATCAACGACGCCCCCGTCGTCATCGACTTCGTCGTCCATCGCGACGCGATGGTCTGGCCGATGGTGGCCGCCGGCACCAGCAACGATGACATCCTCGTGGCGCGCGAGATGGCGCCCTCGTGGGACTCGGAGGAATGAGATGAGCCGCCACACCCTTTCCGTCCTCGTGGAGGACAAGCCCGGCGTACTCGCCCGGGTTTCCAGCCTCTTCTCGCGTCGCGGATTCAATATCGAGTCGCTCGCCGTGGGACCCACGGAGGTGCCCGAGGTCTCGCGCATGACGATCGTTGTCAACGTCACCGGGCTCCCTCTCGAGCAGGTGACCAAGCAGCTCAACAAGCTCGTCAACGTCCTCAAGATCGTGGAGCTTGACGAATCTGCCTCAGTCCAGCGCGCTATCGCCCTGGTCAAGGTCAAGGCCGATGCGGGGCAGCGCTCCAGCATCCTCGAGGTGGTGCAGCTCTTCCGGGCGAAGGTCGTCGACGTCGCGCTCGACGCGGTCACCATCGAGGTCACGGGCGACGACGAGAAGATCGAGGCCCTGCTGCGCCTGCTCGAGCCCTACGGCATCAAGGAGCTCGTGCGCTCGGGGGTCATCGCGGCGAGCCGCGGCGGCCGCTCGATGAGCGACCGGGCCCTGCGCCCGGCGGACCGCATCGCCTGACGCCTACTCACCGCTTCCCCACGCCCCCCGATACCCTCGTCCCCTGCCCATCCCCTGAAGGAGTCCCCGTGGCCGAGCTCTTCTACGACGCCGATGCCGATCTGTCCATCATCCAGAACCGCGTCGTCGCGGTCATGGGCTACGGCAGCCAGGGGCATGCCCACTCCCTGAGCCTGCGCGATAGCGGTGTCGATGTGCGCGTGGGCCTGGCGCCCGGCTCCAAGAGCCGCGCCAAGGCCGAGGAGGAGGGCCTGCGGGTCGTCGATCCGGCCACGGCCGCTGCCGAGGCCGACCTCATCATGATGACGGTGCCGGATCCGGTGCAGAAGAAGCTCTACGCCGAGGCCATCGCGCCCAATCTGCAGGAGGGCGACGCGCTCTTCTTTGCGCACGGCTTCAACATCCGCTTCGGCTACGTCAACCCGCCCGCGACGGTGGACGTCTGCATGGTCGCTCCCAAGGGCCCGGGTCACCTCGTGCGCCGCGAGTACGTCGCGGGTCGCGGCGTGCCGGCGATCGTCGCCGTGGAGCAGGACTTCACCGGCCAGGCATGGCCGCTCGCGCTTTCCTACGCGAAGGCGATCGGCTCGCTGCGCGCGGGCGGCATCAAGACCACCTTCACCGAGGAGACCGAGACCGACCTCTTCGGCGAGCAGGCGGTGCTCTGCGGCGGTGCCTCGCAGCTGATCATGTACGGCTTCGAGACCCTCGTCGAGGCGGGCTACCAGCCCGAGGTCGCCTACTTCGAGTGCCTCCACGAGCTCAAGCTCATCGTCGACCTGATGTATGAAGGCGGCATCGCCAAGCAGCGCTGGAGCGTGTCGGACACGGCCGAGTACGGCGACTATGTCTCCGGCCCACGCGTGATCGACGAGCGCGTGAAGGAGAACATGAAGGCCGTCCTTGCCGACGTGCAGAACGGCTCCTTCGCCGCCCGATTCATGGCGGATCAGGAGGCTGGCGGCCCTGAGTTCAAGGCGCTGCGGGCCAAGGGCGAGGCTCACTCCATCGAGGAGACCGGGCGCGAGCTGCGGGGCCTCATGAGCTGGATCGACTCCGGAGACGACGACTACGTCGAGGGCACCGCAGCCCGCTAGCCACCGATGTGGCCTAGCCTTGGGCCATGCCGAATACGTCGCCGTCCATCTACACCAAGCCGGCCGACATCAGTCCGGACACACTCGCCAATCTCGGGCCCCTGCGTGCCTTGGCGGGCGTGTGGCAGGGCACGGCCGGTGCCGACGTGCACCCCAATAGATCGGGTGCCAAGGACCAGGTCTTCGTCGAGGACTACGAGGCGCAACCGATCGATCCGCAGACCAACGGACCGCAGTTGTTCTACGGCCTGCGCTACCACACGCACATCACCAAGCCCGACAAGACGGCCACCTTCCACGACCAGGACGGCTACTGGCTCTGGGAGCCGGCGACCAACACCGTGATGCTGACGGCGGCCATCCCGCGGGGCCAGGTGCTGCTCGCGGGCGGCCAGTGCGACGCCGACGCCACGACCTTCACCGTCAAGGCCACCCTGGGTGCGCACGACTACGGCATCAGCTCCAACCCCTTCCTGACCGCGCACTTCAAGACGACGGCGTTCTCCATGACGGTCACGGCCAATCCCGACGGCACCTGGACCTATACCGAAGACACCACGATGACGATCTCGGATCGCCCCGAGCCCTTCCACCACACGGACGGCAACACCCTCCACCTCGTCTCGCCTCCTACGCCGAATCCCTTGGCTCAGGCGGCACCGGCGAAGCCCGCGACCGCGTCCTGAGGATGCGCTCGAGACGCCACGCGTCGATGATGTGACGGTGACGCCCGAGTCCAAGACGTGCGCCCGCTGCGGGCGCACCATGGAGTGGCGCAAGGCGTGGGCCCGCAATTGGGACCAGGTGCGCTACTGCTCCGACGCCTGCCGGCGCCACAAGCTCACCGCCACTGATCAAGCGCTCGAGGCCTCGATCCTGGACCTGCTCGATGCCCGTGCAGTGAGCGCGACCATCTGCCCGAGCGAGGCGGCCCGTGCTGTCGATCCCGCGGGATGGCGCGATCTCATGGAGCCTGCGAGGCAGGCTGCTCGCCGCCTCGTCGCTCGCGATGAGGTCGAGATCACCCAGGGCGGGCACGTCGTCGACCCCAGCCACGCCAAGGGACCCATCCGCATCCGGCGTGTCCGCCGTTGCTGACCTCCCGGCACCCGAGCCCGGCCAAGAGGCGGCCTGGCTTCAGGAGCATCTCGGCGACCTGGTGCGCGAGCCGAGCGGGGAGCCGGCGATGCACGGCGGGCAGTCACGCGCCGACGCTGCGCTTGAGACGTTCGACGTGCGCGGCTACGCAGGTCGCCGCAACGAGGTGTTGCCCACTGATCGACGCGGTGCCTCGCGGCTCTCGCCGTACATCCGCCATGGGCTGCTCACCCTGCCCCGTGTGTGGGATCACGTCGAGGGTGGCCCGAGCAAGGACGTGACGTCGTTCCGCGATGAACTGCTGTGGCAGGAGTACGCCCGCCATGTATATGCGCGGGTTGGCGCGGCGTCGGGGGAGTCACTGAGGTTTGAGATCGACGAACGCTCGGCGCCGCCTGCTATGGATGATTCTGAGCAAC
>CAZLMT010000135.1:0-5424 GCA_964560615.1 uncultured Actinomyces sp. | reverse complement strand
CACTTCACGCACCAGCACGCCACGCTCCAGGAGCCCTTGCCAGGCGCGATGGCGGTCGGTGAATTCACCCAGGAGGATGAAGTTGGCATCCGAGTCCACGGCGCGGACACCGAGCGCGCGGAGCCAGGCCACCAGGGAGTCACGCTCACGCCGAATGAGATCGACCTGACCGAGCAACTCGTCACTGGAGTCCAGCGCCGTGCGCGCCACAGCCTGGGTGACGCTCGATAGGTGATAGGGCAGGCGCACGACCCTGAGGGCATCGATCACCTCCGGGCTTGCCATCGCGTAGCCGACGCGCGCCCCGGCCAGGGCGAATGCCTTGCTCATCGTGCGCGTGACGATGAGGTTGGGGTGGGCTTCGAGCAGGCTGAGCGCCGTGGGGGTGCCCGGGCGACGGAACTCGGCGTAGGCCTCGTCGACGACGACGACTCCCGCCGACATGGCGCAGGCGGCCGAGACGACATCCAGGGACAGCGCCGTCCCGGTGGGGTTGTTGGGCGATGTGAGCACGACGATGTCCGGCGACCCGCCGATCATCGCGGCGACCACCATCGCGGCATCGAGACCGAAGTCCGCGCGCCTGCCGACCGTGCGATAGCGGGTGTGCGTGTCGCGCGCGTACTGCTCGTACATCGAGTAGGTAGGCGAGAAGCCCATCGCGAGGCGCCCCGGGCCCCCGAACGCCGAGAAGACGTGCTGCATGACCTCGTTGGAGCCGTTGGCGACCCACACCATCTCGGGAGGGATGATCACGCCGGACTCGCGACGGAGATAGTCGGCAAGGTCCTGGCGCAAGGCCCAGGCCTCGCGGTCGGGATAGCGGTTGACGGACGTGGCCGCCTCGGCCACCGCGCGCCCCATCCGCTCAGCGAGCTCCGGCGATGGCGGGAAGGGATTCTCGTTGGTGTTGAGCCGGACCGGCACGTCGAGTTGGGGCGCGCCATAGGGGCTTGCCCCGCGCAGGTCCTCGCGCACGGGAGGCAACCAGGTCATGTGCGTCCCGTCAGCCCGGCAGCCGGACGGTGATGGCCGCGGCGTGACCGGGCAGGTCCTCCGCGAGCGCGAGGGCGACGACGTGGTCGGCAACTCCCTCGAGCGCCGCGCGGTCGTAGTCGATGATGTGCACGCCGCGCAGGAAGGTCTGCACGGACAGGCCCGACGAGTACGCCGCGGACCCTCCGGTGGGCAGGACGTGATTGGAGCCGGCGCAGTAGTCGCCGAGCGAGACCGGCGCGTGCGTGCCCACGAAGATCGCACCCGCATTGCGCACGCGCTCGGCGACGGCCCGGGCATCGCGGGTGTGAATCTCGAGATGCTCTGCGGCGTAGGCATCGACGACGCGCAGGCCCTGGTCGATGTCGTCCACGAGCACGATGCCGCTCTGCGGCCCCGAGAGTGCCTCGCTGATGCGCTCGACGTGCTTGGTCCGCGCCAACTGGTCTTCGACCTGCTGGTCCACGGCATCCGCGAGGGCAGGGGATGTCGTGACGAGGACAGCAGCAGCCAGGGTGTCGTGCTCGGCCTGGCTGATGAGATCGGCCGCGACATGCACGGGGTCGGCCGTGTCGTCCGCAAGCACGGCGACCTCGGTGGGGCCCGCCTCGGAGTCAATGCCGATCTGCCCCTTCAAGACGCGCTTGGCCGCTGTCACCCAGACGTTGCCGGGCCCGGTGACCATGTCCACGGGTTCGCATCGGCCGCCGCCGGGCAGGTCGACGCCGTAGGCGAGCATCGCGATCGCCTGTGCGCCTCCCGCGGCGTACACCTCGCCGACTCCGAGGAGTCCGCACGCGGCGAGGATCGTGGGATGGGGAAGGCCAGCGTGGTCAGCCTGAGCCGGAGAGACGACGCACAGCGACTCGACGCCGGCGATCTGGGCCGGGACGACGTTCATGACGACGCTGCTGGGATACACCGCGCGACCGCCGGGGACATAGAGCCCCACTCGCGAGACGGGCACCCAGCGCTCGGTGACCGTGCCGCCTGACACGACGGTGGTCGTCGTCTCGGCCCGCACCTGATCGGAGTGCACGATGCGCGCCCTGCGGATCGACTCCTCCAGCGCCGCGCGGACGGATGGATCCAGGCCGGCGACCGCCGCGGCGATCGCCTCGTCGGGCACGCGTAGGTGAGCGGGTCGGACGCCGTCGAAGCGCTCCGTCCAGTCGAGCACCGCCTCGGCCCCTCGGGCCTGGACATCGCGCACGATCGGCAGGACCGTCGCGGTCGCTTCCTCGACGTCGATGGCCGCTCGGGGCAGGACCGTGCGCGGGTCGGCATCCGAACCGCGCAGGTCGATCCGCTGGATCATGGGGTCGATTGTAGGTCTAGCCTGCACATGTGACGTCGGCACGAGTCATCCCACTCTTCCCGCTGTCCAGCGTCCTGGTCCCGGGGCTTGTCCTGCCCCTGCATATCTTCGAGCCGAGATATCGCCAGCTCCTGGTCGACCTGCAGGATGTCCCCGACGAGGAGCGGGGCTTCGGCGTCATCGCGATCCGCGAGGGCCACGAGGTCGGCACGGATGGGGTGCGCGCCCTCTATGCCGTGGGCACCTTCGCCTCCCTGCGGGAAGTCACCGCTCTGCCGGACGGCCGCTTCGACATCGTCGCCGTGGGGACGCACCGCTTCCGTGTCCTCGATCTCGTGGACGGACTGCCCTACGCGCAAGCACGGGTGGAATGGCTGGAGGAAGAACCGGGCGACGCGAGCATCCCCCTCGCCCGCTCGGTGGCCGCGCGGTTCCAGGAGTACCGCGGCCTGCTCACCGACGAGCCGGACGACACTGAACTTCCCGACGACGCACGCGTGCTCTCCTACCTGGTCGGCGCAGCGGTCGTCGCGGATCTGGGCACCCGTCAGGGCTTCCTCGAGGCGACTGATGACTCCACGCGCCTGCGCGACGAACTCACCTTCCTGCGGCGCGAGACTGCGCTCATCCAGCATGTGCCCTCCCTCCCCGCGGTCGACCTCGCCCGTGAGCCCTTCGGCGTCTGCTGATGGCGCGCCGTCAGGCGGCCGGCACCCCGGCCCTCGTGGCCCTGCAGCGCGCGGGGATCGCACACACCGTGCACGTCTACGACCACGATGCGGGGCGCCAGGACTACGGACTCGAGGCGGCGCAAGCTCTGGGAGTCGACACCGCAGCGGTCTTCAAGACGCTCCTCGCCGACGTCGACGGCTCCCCCGTCGTCGCCATCGTGCCCGTCACCGGGATGCTCGACCTCAAGTCGCTCGCGTCGGTGCGACAGGCGAAGCGGGCCCGCATGCTCGAGGCCCCCGCGGCCGAGCGACTCACGGGCTACGTCGTGGGCGGGATCTCGCCCTTTGGGCAGCGGACCGCTCTGCCGACCGTCCTCGACGCAAGCGCCCTCGATCTCGACGTCGTCTATGTCTCCGGTGGCCGGCGCGGCCTCGACATCGGCGTGGCCCCGGGCGACATCATCGCTATCACGGGAGCGACAGTCGGCGCGCTCTCGACCTAGCCCGACAGGGGCGGCTGGCCGGTCTACCGGTCCGTTCTGTGGTCGCAGGCGTCCACCCGGTGGCACTTTTCGACCACAGAAGGATCCGGGCCACACCGCTCAGGAGTAGGCGGACCGGTCACTGCGCTCACGCCACCAGTCCCCGAGCGCCGCGACGAACACCACGACAACACTGGCGAGCGGCCACAGGACCAGCACTCCGGGCATGCGCAGGGTGAGCGGCGCCGTGAGGGTCGTGCCCTCGGGGCTCGTGGCGAGGGTGGCGTCGAAGTCGAAGCCGCCCAGCCTCTCGCCGGTCCACCACATCGCGCACGCACCCACCGCGCCGAGGACGAGCACCCCTACGAGCGCGACGAGCAGCGCACGATCGCGAGGGGCCACACGGCGCACGATCCATAGGGCAGCGAGGCCCACGACAAATCCCGCGGTGACGCAGAGCAGCGCGGCAATGCCGTCGTCGGTCATGTAGCCCTCGGGCTGATAGCCCTCGGGATAGGGATTGCCATCGGAGGCAACGACGAGCGTGACACGTGGTGCCAGGGCCTCCCAGACAAACCCGAGTAGGGCCCCGAGACCGAGGACCCCGACGAGGGCAATGAGGATCGCAGCGAGGCGGCGCATCGGTGATCAGGTGAGACAGGTCGGCCCGAGCAGGGCCTTGAGGTCGCCGTAGAGAGCAGGACTCGGTGTCACGCGCAGCCGATCGTCGAGGCGCAGCACCGTGGTGCGACCGGACGACGCCAGGTGGAGGTGCACCTCAGTGGTGCCGGGGTGCGCGGCGAGGATCTCCTTGAGTCGCTCGACGACGGGTGGCACGCAGCGGGCCGCGGGCATGCTGAGCCGCACGGGGCCGGCCGGCGCCTGGCTGACATCCGGCTGCGTGATCTCCATCGCCACGAGTCGAGCAGCGTCCTCGTCCGGACGGTCGATGCGGCCTCGCACGAGGACGACGGCGTCCTCGACGAGGAGAGTGCCTGCACCGGCGTAGGTCTGCGGGAAGACCATGACCTCGACCGCGCCATCAAGGTCCTCGAGCGTGACGATGGCCCACAGGGACCCCTGCTTGGTGGTCTTGCGCTGCACGCCGGTGACGAGTCCACCGACGGTGACGACGGTGCCCTCGGCGCGGTCACCCGAGTGCACGTGCACGACCGAGCAGTCGGTGGACTGAGCCAGGAATTGCTCCACGCCGTAGAGCGGATGGTCGGAGACGTAGAGGCCGAGCATGTCGCGCTCGTGCGCGAGGAGCACGGCCTTGTCCCACTCACCGAGCGGAATCTCGGGGGTGATGCGCAAGCCTCCGGCGCCCTCGGCCTCACCCATGCTGCCGAAGAGGTCGAATTGGCCCACGGCCTCGGCGCGCTTGAGATCGACGGCAGCATCAATGACCTGCTCATGCACGGTGATGAGTCCGCGACGGGAGTCGCCGAGTGAATCGAAGGCGCCGGCCTTGATCAGGCTCTCCACCACGCGCTTATTGCAGACGGATACCTCGACCTTGTCGATGAAGTCGTAGAAGCTCGCGAAGCGCCCATGCGCCCTGCGGGTGGCGATGAGCGAGTCGACGACGTTCGCGCCGACATTGCGCACCGCCGAGAGTCCGAAGCGGATATCGCTCCCGCGCGGAGTGAAGTCGAAGTCGGAGTCGTTGACATCGGGTGGCAGCACCTTGATGCCCATGCGCCGGCACTCGTTGAGGTAGACGGCACTCTTGTCCTTGTCGTCCTTGACGGACGTGAGCAGCGCGGCCATGTATTCCTGCGGGAAGTTGGCCTTGAGATACGCCGTCCAGAAGGACACCAGGCCGTAGCCCGCGGTGTGCGCCTTGTTGAAGGCGTAGTCGGAGAAGGGCACAAGGATGTCCCACAGGGTTTGGATCGCCCCATCGGAGTAGCCATTGGCCTGCATGCCCTCGCGGAAGGGGACGTATTCCTTG
>CAZLMT010000134.1:0-5632 GCA_964560615.1 uncultured Actinomyces sp. | reverse complement strand
TCAGTGCGAAGGACCGCACCATTACCGCTGCAACGCCGAGCGCCAGCACCGGCGGCATCTCGGCGGCGTAGGAGATGAGCCAGCCGGAGGTGCCCATCAACGCGACAGTGCTGCCTGCTGCGATCACGCCGAAGAACGCCGCAGCGGCGAGGCGCCATCGCTGCGTGGCCATAGACCGCCACATCTCACGCATCAGAAGTCCCTCGCCGTCACCGTGGTGCGACTGAGTTCCGGCAGCGGCAGCGCGACGACGTCCCGCACCGCATCGCTCCCCACGTGGACGACCACATCCGCGACGTCGACGACTGCGGGTCGATGCGCGACCACGATCACGGTGCGTCCAGCGTCGCGCGCGCGAGTGAGCGCCGCGATGACGGCCTCTTCGCTGACGCCGTCGAGAGAGGCGGTCGGCTCATCGAGGAGGAGCACCTGGGGGTCGGGGAGCAGGGCTCGCGCGAGTGCGACGCGACGTGCCTGGCCGGCGCTCAGGCCCGCCGCCGCGGTGTCGAGTCCCTCGGGGAGGAGTTGGACCTCTGCCAGCACTCCGGCATCGGCGAGTGCCCGCGTGACGCGGGCATCATCCGCGGTGGGTGCCCCGAGTCGCACCGCATCACGGATGGTGGGCCGGGCCGCACCCGGCGCGACAAGCTGGGGATGCTGCGGCACCCAGCCAAGTTGTGCGCGCCAGCGGGTCAGGTCAGTCTCTGACAGGTCTTGGTCGTTGAGGCGCACGCGACCCGTCGTCGGTGCGACGAATCCCAGGAGCACCGAGAGCAGCGTCGACTTGCCGCCACCACTGGCTCCGACGAAGGCAATGAGGGCGCCGGGGGGCAGATCGGCAGTCGTGGGCTCGAGCGCCGGGTATTCGCGTCCGGCGTAGGTCACGCCGACCCCATCGAGATGGATCGTGGGGCGCAAAGGCGGGGACTGCGTGCCACCGGCGGGCACTTCTTGCTCCAGCAGGGCGAACACTTCCTCGGCGGCGCCGAGCCCTTCGGCAGCCGCGTGGAAGTGCTGCCCCACGAGGCGAATCGGCAGGTACGCCTCCGGAGCGAGAAGGAGCACAAAGAGCGCGATGGAGAAGGTCACCTGACCCTCGACCAGTCGCACGCCCATCGTCACGGCAACCAGGGCGACCGACAGGCTGGCGAGGAGCTCGAGTGCGAAGGAGGAGAGGAAGGTGATGCGCAGGACTCCCATCGTCGTGCTGCGATATCTCTCCCCCATCGCGTTGATGGCCTTCGCCTGCCGCTGAGCACGACCAAAGACCTTGAGCGTGGGGAGTCCGGCGACGAGGTCGAGGAAGTGGCCGGAGAGTCGGCTCAGCGTCTCCCACTGCCGGTCGACGCGCGACCGCGTGTAGAGACCGATGAGGATCATGAAGACCGGGATGAGTGGCAGGGTCACCGCGATGATGATCGCGCTGATGAGATCCGCGCCCAGCACCGTGACCAGAACTGCCAGCGGGACGATCACGGCGAGCACGAGCTGGGGCAGATACCTCGCGTAGTAGGCATCCAGGGCGTCAACACCGCGGGTGACGAGAGCGGCGACAGCGCCAGGATCACGGCCGGCCGGGCCGAGGGGGCCCAAGCGCAGCACATGGTCGATGGCCTCGGCACGCAGCTCAGCCTTGGCCTTGGCAGAGGTGCGATACGCCGCCGCCTCCGCGACCCACGACACGAGCGCGCGCGCGAGGAAGATGGCCGCGAGCGCGACGAGGACACCGCTCACCGTCGAGAGGCTGGCCCTCCCCTGCGCCACCTCCACGATCGCCGCAGAGAGCAAGCGCGCCTGCGTGATCACGAGTGCAGCAACGACGGCGCCGAGCACCACCGCGAGGATGAGGAATCCGCGGGTACTGCGCGCATAGCGCAGCAGACGTGGATCCACCGGTCTCATGTCGTCATCCTGCCTGTCGAATACGACTTCCTGAAAGGCATCGTCCTGAACGTCGAATGGCTCGACACAAAGGGGCGGGACGGCGCAGGTCCCCCCGGACGCGCCGTCCCGCCGCTCGGCCCGACGATGGGCGCCCGAGAAGGCTCACCATCGGGGGTCTCGTGCCTATCCTTTCGATGCTCCCGCGAATCGGTCATCAGCGCGACCGGTTTGCGGCTGTGGCGGGATCATCGAGGTGCTGATCCGCTTGCGAAACACCCAGTAGGTCCAGCCCTGGTAGATGAGCACGATCGGGGTCATGATCACCGCGACCCAGGTCATGACCGTCAATGTGTATTCCTGCGATGAGGCGTTGTAGACGGTGAGGTTGTACGCCGGATCGATGGAGCTGACCATGACGTTGGGCCACAGGCCGACGAAGAGCGATGCCACGGCCAACGTGATCGTCCCGGACGTGAGGATGAAGGCCCACCCATCGCGACCGCGCCAGGTCGCCGCCAGCGCCCCGAGGAAGGCCACGGCGGCGAGCAGCACCATGGGCAGTGTCACGACCACGCGACCGGAGTACAGCTGCGCCCAAAGGAGCGCCACCACTGCGACCACTGCTGCTACGACACCCACCCGAAGCGCCGCCTTGCGTGCGACGTCGCGCATCTCGCCCTTGGTCTTGAGTGCGAGGAAGATCGCACCGTGGGTCGTGAACACCAGCAGGGTCATGATCCCGAGGGTGAGTGAGAACGGATTGAGAAGGTCGAAGAACGTGCCCGTGTAGTTGAGCGAGTTGGCCTCGCCGGGGAGAGTCGTCTCGATGGGCTCGATCGGGGAGCCGCCGACGACGTTGCCGAAGGCGACGCCGAAGAGCGTGGCGGGGATGACCGATCCGACGAAGATCGCCGCGTCCCAGCGCTTGCGCCACGTGGCGTCATCCCGCTTACCGCGGTATTCGAAGGCCACGCCGCGCAGGATCAGGGCCAGCAGAATGAGGAACAGCGCGAGGTAGTAGCCGCTAAACATCGTGGCGTACCACAACGGGAAGGCGGCGAAAGTGGCACCGCCCGCGACGAGCAGCCAAACCTCATTGCCGTCCCACACCGGTCCGATGGTGTTGATCATGACGCGGCGACGTAGTTCATCCTTGCCAATGAAGGGCAGGAGCACGCCTACCCCCTGGTCGAAGCCGTCGAGGATGAAGTAGCCCACCCACAGGACCGCGATGAGTCCGAACCAGATGAGCACGAGAGTGTCGATATTCATGTGTCAGTCCATCCGGTCTAGTAGGCGAAGTAGAGCTCTTTGTCGGCATCGGATTTCTCCGCGGCGACTGCATCGGCATAGGGATCCTCGACGACGTCCTCGGGGGCGCCGCGTCGGATGTAGGTGAGAAGCAACTTGACCTCGATGATGGCGAGGATGAGGTAGACCAGCGTGAAGCCGATCATGGTGATCCACACCTCGGTGGCACTGACGAGCGGCGACACGGCATCGGCCGTCTCCTGCAGCCCGAAGACGATCCAGGGCTGGCGCCCCATCTCGGTGAAGATCCAGCCGAAGGAATTGCCGAGCAGCGGGAAGAGCACGAGGACCGTGGCGAAGGCCGCATAGATCTTCGCAAGCTTCGTGCCGGCCTCGGGCTGGCGCTGGCGACGGAAGACCCAGAGCGACCACAGGGCAAAGAGCGCAGCGACCATGCCCAGGCCGATCATGAGGCGGAAGCTCCAGTACGCGACGGGGACGTAGGGCACGTAGTCGCCGGGGCCGTACGTCGCGACGTACTCCGCCTGCAGGTCGTTGATGCCCTGAACCTCAGCACCGAAGTCGCCGGTGGACAGGAAGGACAGCAGTCCCGGGACCTCGATGAGGTGGGTTGCCTCGTCGCCGGAGAGATCACCGATGCTGAGGACAGAGAAGGGTGCGCCATCGGTGGTCTCGTAAAGAGCCTCGGCGGCCGCCATCTTCATGGGCTGCTGCTCCACCATGATCTTTGAGAACATGTCACCACTGATGGCCAGGCCTACGGCCGAGATGAGGATGACGAAGGCGCTGGCCTTGACCGCGGGGCGAAACACGTCAGCCTGCTTGCCCTTCATGAGCTTGTATCCCCCGATCGCGGCTACGGCCGCGCCTGCGGTCATGAAGCACGCGAAGATGGTGTGTGCGAAGGCCATGACAGCGGTGTTCTGGAAGAGCACGTCGTTGATGCTGGTGAGGACCGCACGCCCTGTCTCCGGATCGATCACGTAGCCGACCGGGTGCTGCATCCAGGCATTCGCCGCGAGGATGAAGTACGCCGAGATGAGCGTGCCGAACGCCGCGGCCCAGATCGTGGCGAGATGAAGCTTCTTGGGTAGCCGATCCCAGCCGAAGATCCACAGGCCCAGGAATGTCGACTCGAGGAAGAAGGCCAGGAGCCCCTCCATCGCCAGGGGTGCGCCGAAGACGTCGCCGACAAAGCGGCTGTAGACGCTCCAGTTCATGCCGAACTGGAACTCCTGGACGATGCCCGTGACCACGCCCATGGCGAAGTTGATGAGGAAGAGCTTCCCGAAGAACTTCGTGAGTTGGAGATAGCGCGGGTTGCCCGTGCGCACCCAGGCAGTCTGGAATCCGGCGACGAAGAAGGCGCCACCGATGGTGAGAGGGACGAAGAGGAAGTGGTAGACGGTCGTGATGCCGAACTGCCACCGGGCGAGGTCGAGGGCTTCCATGAGGCCATGGTGTCCCCCGATTGGTCAGCATTCCTCCGGCTTCAGTCCGCAGTGGCCGGGACTTAAGTCCCCACTTGTAGAGTCCGCCGGGCCATGTCGACGATGTCCTCCCCCCGCGTGACCTCCGGTCCGCTCCTGTGGGTCAACCTCGTCATCGTCTGGATCGTCTGGGGATCGACGTACATCGGCATCCTCTTCGCCACGGAGACGATCCCGCCCTTCCTGGCGATGGGCAGTCGCTTCCTCGTCGCCTTCGTCATCATGGCGGTCATCACGGGCCTCTTCCGCGGCTGGTCGGCGCTACGCGTGACGCGACGACAGTTCGCGAGTGCCAGTTTCATGGGCGTCGCGCTACTCGGCGTGGGTCTTGGGACGGTCGGACTGGCGCAGGACTACGTGCCCACGGGCGTCATGGCCCTGATCATCGCCTCCACACCGCTCACCATCGTCATCTGGCGTGTGATCACCGGCGATCGGCCCGCCCGGCTCACGCTCGTCGGCGTTGTCGTCGGCCTCCTGGGCATCGGCTGGATGCTCCTGCCGGGCGGCACACGCCCGGTGTCCGGCACCGATGGAGACGTCGTGTTCTGGAGCCTCATGATCCTCATCTCGGCCACGATCTGGGCGACGACGAGCTTCTTCTCCGCGCGCCTGCCAAAGCCCTCTGACTCCTTCGCGCTGACTACCTACGAACTCCTCAGCGGTGGCATCGCACTCACGTTCGTCGGCCTGGTTATCGGCGAGCGCATCGATTTATCCACCATCAGCGCGCGCTCGTGGGGAGGGTGGATCTTCCTCGTCACTGCCGGATCAGTGCTTGCCTTCAGCTCGTTCACCTGGCTCATCAACAATGCGCCGATCTCACTTGCCTCGACGTACGCCTATGTCAATCCCGCTGTCGCGGTGCTCCTCGGCCTGCTGCTCTACAGCGAGGCACTCACCAGCGACGTCGTCATCGGGCTCACCGTCGTGCTCGGCGGCGTCATCCTCGTCGTGAGCGGTGAGTCCATGCGGTCGCGGAGCAC
>CAZLMT010000133.1:0-5668 GCA_964560615.1 uncultured Actinomyces sp. | reverse complement strand
GACGACCAGCACCGTGAGCCCGAGTTCGGCGCGCAGCCGCTGCAGCAGCGCGAGGATCTCCCCGCGCACTGAGGCGTCCAGGCTCGACACCGGCTCGTCGGCGATGAGCACGCGCGGCTCGAGCGCGAGCGCACCCGCGATCACCACACGCTGACGCTGCCCGCCCGAGAGCTCATGCGGATAGCGCAGGAAGTACTTCTCCGGCGGGCGCAGGCCGGCCTTCGACAGCGCCTCGGCGACCAGGGCCTCCTCATCGCCGGGCACCCTGTGCACCCGAAGTCCCTCGGCGACGGCGTCGTACACCGTGTGTCGAGGGTTGAGTGCACCGAGCGGGTCCTGTAGCACCAGTTGCACCTGGCGGCGGTAGTCCTTGAGCTTGCGGTAATCCAGGGGTTTGCCCTCGAAGATCACCTGGCCAGCGGTGGGTTTCTCCAGTCCGAGCAGGGTCCGCGCCAAGGTCGTCTTGCCGCAGCCGGACTCACCGACGAGCGCGACGATCTCACCTACCGCGACATCTAGGTCGACACCATCGACCGCGCGGACCCGGCCGTTGAAGGCCACGCGCAGATCACGCGCGCCCAGGATCGCTGCGGACTCGATCGCATCATCGCTCACATGGCGCGCGGCCGGATCACCGATGCGCGGGAACGCTGCCGCGAGTGCGCGCGTGTGCTCGTGCTGGGGGTTGTCGAAGACCTCGAGTGCAGGCCCTTCCTCGACGACCTGGCCGGCGTACATCACCGCGACGCGATCGCAGGTGGTGCCGAGCACACCGAGATCGTGGGAGATGAGCACCATGCCCATGCCGAGATCGCGCACGAGCGAGGTGAGCAGGTCGAGCACCTGGGCCTGCACCATGACGTCGAGGGCGGTGGTCGGCTCGTCGGCGATGATGAGATCGGGTGCGCAGGCCAGGGCCATCGCGATCATCACTCGCTGACGCTGGCCACCGGAGAGCTGGTGCGGGTACGCCGATGCGCGCGCTGCCGGCAGCCCGACCTGCTGCAGGATCTCCCTGACCCGGGCGTCGACCTCGCCGTCGGGCACCGAGCGATGCAGGCGGATCGGCTCCGCCAGCTGCTTGCCGATGCTCTGCACGGGATTGAGCGAGTGCAGTGCGCCCTGGAAGACGATGGCCGCCTCGCTCCAGCGCACCGCGCGGATCTTGCCCCAGCTCATGGTGAGCACGTCTGCGCCATCAAGCAGGATCGACCCGCCGACGCGTGCACTGTCGGGCAGCAGGCGCAGCACCGTGGCCGCGAGCGTCGACTTGCCGCAGCCGGACTCTCCTGCAATGCCGAGCACCTCGCCGCGATCAACTGACAGTGTCACGCCGCGCACGGCGGGTACCGGACCCTCTGGCGCGAGGTAGTCGACGGTGACGTCGCGCCATTGCAGCAGGCTCATGCGGCCACCGCGTTGCTCCGCGGATCCACGATCCGCTCCATCGCGCGCCCGACCAGGGTGAAGGACAGCACGACGAGGACGACGCAAATGCCGGGTGGCAGGACGTACCACCACGCGCCCTGGCTCACCGCACCTGACGAGAACGCTCCGTCGAGAATCGCGCCCCACGACGGTGCGAGCGGGTCGCCCAGGCCGAGGAAGGACAGCGTGGTCTCGGACAGGATCACGATCGCGACGGTGAGCGTGGTGTTGGCCAGCACGAGCGGGAAGACATTGGGCAGCACATGCCGCGTCATCTGGTGCCAGTTGCCCGCGCCGAGCGCCTTGGAGCGCTCGATGTACGGCCGGCCCTCGATCGACAGCGTCTGCGCGCGGATGAGGCGCGCCGTACCCGCCCACGAGGTGATGCCGATGACGATGATGAGGTTGAGCGTGCTCGGCCCCAGCACCGTCGCGAGCACGATCGCGAGCGGCAGGAAGGGGATGACGAGGAACCAGTCGGTCACGCCCACCAGTGCGTGAGAGCCGACGCCGCGGAAGTGCCCGGCCATGATGCCTACCGCCGTGCCGATCACCATCGCCACGATCGTCGCGGCAAGCCCGACCGTGAGGGAAATACGGGTGCCGTATGCCAGCAGCAGCAGGATCGATCGGCCATCCTCATCGGTGCCGAGCGGATAGGCCAGTGATGGCGAGTCGTATCTCTCGCCGGTCGCCTTGGTCACATCGAGCGCATCGTCGGGGATGAGGATCGGCGCCAGGATCGCCACGGCGATGAAGATCGCCAGGATGATCAGGCCCGCCATGCCGCCGCGGTCATGTCGGAATTCACCCCAGAAGCGCCCCGCTGCGGCCTTGCGCCGCTGCGTCGCGATGCTCATCGCCGGACCCTGCTCATTCGCGTACCCGGGGATCGATGACGACGTAGAGCAGCTCAGCGATGAGGTTGGCGCCGATCACGGCGATCGAGAAGAGCAGGAAGATCGCCTGCAGCAGCGGGATGTCCGGCCCGCGCAGTGCCTCGTAGGTCAGCAGGCCGAGCCCGGGCCACGAGAAGACCGTCTCCACCGTGATCGCGCCGGTGACGACGAAGCCGAGCGAGAGAAAGATGAGCGTGATCGTCGGCAGCAGTGCGTTGGGCACGGCATGGCGCTTGCGCACCATGACGTCGCGCAGGCCCTTGGCGCGCGCAAGCATGAGGTATTCCTGCTTGCGCTCATCGATGAGCGACGCGCGCATCACGAGGGAGTAGTCCGCGAGGTAGATCAGCGTGAGCGTGAGGCACGGCAGGAACATGTGCCAGAGCACGTTGAGCCAGCCCGCGGGTGTCGAGGTGTCGACTCCGGGCGAGGAGATGCCGCCGACGGGGAAGAACCCGGGCAGCCCGAAGGCGCCGACGCCCAGGACGATGAGCAGCATCATGCCGAGCCAGAACTCCGGCATGGAATAGAGCGTGAGCGTCGTGCCGGTGGAGACTTTGTCGAAGCGGCTGCCCGGCTTCCATCCCGCGCGTATGCCGATCCAGATGCCCACGATCGTGGCGATGACGATGGCCGTGCCTAGGAGCAGCACGGTCGGCCACACACGCTCGCCGATGAGTTCCCACACCGGCTGCGAGAAACGCGTGGAGTCGATCCCGGGGTCGAAGGGGTTGCGGATGTAGGCGAAGAACTGCTCCCAGATCGGGCGGTTGAGCTCTTCCCGCAGCGCAGCGATCTGCTCGGGATCCATGTTGCGGCCGCGGGTGTAGAGGCCGATCGGATCGCCGGGCAGCAGCCGGAAGAGGAAGAAGTTGAAGACGACGACGAAGGCCAGCGTCACGAAGGCGCGCAGCACCTTGCTCGCGACGACGCGCGCCGTAGAGCCGGTGACGCGGCGCGGCCGGATCGGATCCGGCTCGCCGACCGCGACCTCCTGGAGGAGGCTCACTCCTTCGAGTCCTCCGACGACTTCGACCGCATGCGCACCAGGGCGATGACGAGGCCGATGATCACCAGCGCGGCGATGACGAGGCCGATGATGAGGCCCGTGCTCGATCCACCCGAGGTCTCTTCGGTCGCGGTGCCGCCGCCGGCGTCCGCCGACTCGGTCGCACCCGGCGACGGAGCAGCGGTCTCCCCGCCGGTGTCTGAGCCGATCGGGGCGACGTTCTCATAGGTGTAGGTGCCGTACTGGAAGAGCAGCGACCCGCTGCCCTCGGGCTGGCCGACGAAACCCTCGAACCGATCGGACCGGTAGGCCTCGAGGTTGTCGTAGTAGTAGGTGACGACGTAGGCGACGTTGTCGTAGATGATCTGCTGCATCTGCTTGACGATCTCCGCGCGCGCGGCCTGGTCGGTCGTCACGGCCTGCTGGGCATAGAGCGCGTCGTACTCCTCGTCGCAGAAGAACGAGTCCGAGAGGTCGGCGTAGATCTCGCCGCCGTCCTCGTAGGAGCGCTTGCCGCAGGTGAAGGTCGACAGCTGGTAGTCAGGATCGGGCTCGACCACCCAGCCCCACTCGAACATGTCGAATTCACCGCGGCCGATGATCTCGAAGAGGGCGTTCTCGTCGACCGGCTTGATGTCGGCCTCGATGCCGATGGCGGCGAGGTAGGACTTGAAGTACTCGCCCGACTTCACCGAGGAGTCGGAGTCGCTGCGCACGAAGAGCCGGTAGCGCATCGGCTCGCCGTCGGGCCCGATGCGCACGCCGTCGGGACCCATCGGATAGCCCGCGTCGTCGAGGATCTGGTTGGCGAGCGCCGGGTCGTAGCCTTGAGTGCCCGGATCGGTGTGCAGGGTGGAATAAAGCGGCGGGATGATCGTCGACCCGGGCGTGCCGTAGCCGTCGAGGATCCGGTCGACCATCTGCTGGCGGTCGATCGCGTGCGAGATCGCCAGGCGCACCTTCTGGTCCTGCATGTGCGGGTTGCCATCGCCGATGGGCGTGCCGTCGGTGAGGGCCGCCCCCATGTTGAAGGCGAGTTCGTTGAAGCCGGAGTAGGACCCGGCGTACGTCGTGATGCCCTCCTGGCCCTCGAGAGTGCTGAAGACGTCGGCGGTGAGGCCGGTGGCGATGTCGATCTCGCCCTTGACCAGTGCCTGGCCGAGCGCGTCGGGGTTGTTGTAGACGCGGAAGACGAGCTCGTCGACGTTGGGTCGGCCCTTGTAGTAGTTGTCGTTGGCGACCATGCGGATGAACTGCCCTGTGCGCCGCTCCACGACGAGGAAGGGACCGGAGCCGACCAGCGTCTGGCCCGGCTCAGGCTCGTTGGCGAAGGACTTCACGGCCTTGGCGTCGACACTGCTCCACACGTGCTCGGGGAGGATGTAGACCGCGAGTCGCTCCATGATGGGAGAGGGTTCGCGCGTCGTCATGACGACCGTGCGGTCGTCGGTGGCTTCGACCGAGGTGATGTTGCGGACGTAGTTGCCGTAATTGCGCTGCTCGTAGCGGCCGTTGAGGATGCGGTCGAAGGTGTAGACGACGTCGTTGGCCGTGAGCGGCGTGCCATCGGACCACAGCAGGTCCGGGCGCAGGGTGTAGGTCCAGGTGAGGCCATCGGCCGAGGCCTCCCACGACTCCGCCAGGCCGGAGTCGGGCGTGAAGTCGGCCGAGCTGGTGGACAGCAGCGTGGAGTACTGCAGCTGGAAGATCTCATACGACTCCGCCAGGATCCCGGTGAAGGGGTTGATCGAGTCGACGTCGGCGAGCATGCCGACGGTGAAGACCACCGGGTCGGCTGCCTGGGCCTGCGGCACGGCGGCGGCCGGCACCGCGACGATCGTGGCTGCGGCCACTGTGGCGATCAGTCTGCGGATCACATCATCTCCCTCGTAGTGTGCTCGCGTGCCTATCCCCGTAGCCCCCCGCGATCCCGGCGACGATCCCTATGCCTGGATGCGCGATGACACCCGTGTGCTCCCCCACCTGGAGGCCGAGCGTGCCGCGTACGACGCGCGTATCGCGAGCCTCGCGCCACTCACGGCGGAGGTCCTCGCGGAGCTCGTGGCGCGCACGCCGGATGCTGAACGCTCGGTCAGCAGGGATCACGGTTCCCATGCCTACTACACGCTCACCCCTCCCGGGCGCGAGTTGCCTGAATTGCGACGCGAGCTCCGCCCGAACCCGGTCGAGGGAGCCCCCACGGGCCAGCTGCTCGTCGACCTCGCCTCCTATGGATCGCCGTACGCCGCCACCGGGGTGGTGGAGCCGAGTCCCGAGGGCGACCTGCTCGCCTACTCGATCGATCTCGATGGCTCCGAGCGCTACACGCTGC
>CAZLMT010000132.1:5291-5675 GCA_964560615.1 uncultured Actinomyces sp. | reverse complement strand
GCTCTCGGTCACCTGGCGCACGACCCCGAGGTCGTGGGTGATGAAGAGCAGGCTGGTGCCCTCGTTGCGGTTGACGTCGCGAAGCAGTTCGAGGATCTGCGCCTGCACCGACACGTCGAGTGCGGCGACGGGTTCATCGCACAGCAGCACCTGGGGTTCGACGGCCAGGGCGCGCGCGATGGCGACGCGCTGCCGTTGACCACCGCTGAGCGACGCGGGTCGCCTCCCGGCCATCTCGGCGGGCAGTCCCACGCGCTCGAGGAGTGCGGCTACCTCGCCTGCCTTGTCCGTCAGCGGCCGCTCACGCTGACCGAGGGCCTCGGCCAGCGTGGTGCCCACCGACAGCATCGGATTGAGCGTGCTGTAGGGATCCTGGAAGACGCA
>CAZLMT010000132.1:634-5200 GCA_964560615.1 uncultured Actinomyces sp. | reverse complement strand
CCTCGGTCGGCGTCGTCAGTCCGAGGATGCAGCGGGCGATCGTGGTCTTGCCCGATCCGCTCTCACCCACGATCCCGAGTGCCTCGCCCTGGTGCAGGTCGAAGGAGACGCCGGAGAGCGCGGTGTGGGATGACCCCTTGACTTCGTACACCTTGACGAGGTCACGCACGCTCAGGACCACGTCGCGATCGTCCTGCGTGGGTTGGCGCGGTGCGTGCACCCGCGAGTGATCACTGCCGCGGGAGAGGTCGCCGATGCGGATGCATGCCGCCCACCGACCCGTCTCGACCTCACGTAGTGCGGGTGCGCCCTGAAGGCAGGCATCGACCCGGTAGTCGCACCGGTCTGCAAAGGGGCACTGGTCCATGACGGAATGCGTCGCGGGCACGGACCCCGGTATCCCACGCAGTGACTCCTGGTAGCCATCCGTGGAGGGGATGGAGTCCAGGAGACCGCTCGTGTATGGGTGAAGCGGGGCTACCTGCATCGCACGTGCCGGCGACTGCTCCATCACGGAGCCGGCGTACATCACCATCACCCGATCGCAGAGGGAGAAGGCGACACGCAGGTCGTGGGTGATGAAGATGAGGGACATTCCGCGCTCGCGCTGGACCGAACGCAGGAGCTCGAGCACCTCCTGCTGGGTCGTGGCGTCGAGGGCCGTCGTGGGCTCATCGGCGAGCAGGATCACCGGGTCGATGGCAAGGGCGGCAGCGATGGCCACGCGCTGGCTCATGCCTCCGGAGAGCTCGAAGGGATAGCGCTTGGCGACGGCTGGATCCGTGATGCCGACTTCCGCCAGGCGTCGGATGACCTCATCGGCGATCTCTTTGCGGGGCCGTCCGGCCGCGCGGAGTGTCTCGGCGATGTGCTCTCCGGCGGTCATGGTCGGGTTGAGCATGGTGAAGGGGTCCTGCATGAGCAGGCCGACGCGTGACTGCACGGCGTGCCCGCGCCGTCGGGACGCATCCTGAGCCAGTCCGCTGACTCGGATGCTGCCGCTCGCCTCCGGGCCCGTGGGGAGTAGCCCGGCGATCGCGCGGGCGGTGAGCGACTTGCCGGAGCCGCTCTCCCCGACGATCGCGAGCGACTCCCCGCGATCGAGACTCAGTGAGATCGAGTTCACGAGCGTGCGACCCTGGTAGGAGATCGATAGGTCGTCGACCTCCAGCACGGGCGCAGATGCGTCAGTCATCGTGAGGCACCCCGATCGGTGGCAACCTCGAAGATCCGGTCGCCGAGGATGGCGACGGCGACGGCAAGCAGCGTGATGCACAGGGCCGGAGCGATGACAGCCCACGGGTTGAGGTCCAGGATGCTGCGGTTCTCCGCGATCATCAGGCCCCAGTCGGGGGTGCCTGCGCTCACGCCTATGCCGAGGAAGGCGAGGCCGGACAGCGCGATGAGGGCGACGACGAACTGCAGGAGTGCGTTCGCGGCCAGTGTCGGCGCGACATTGGGGAGCACGTGCTTGAAGGCGATGCGTGTCTGGCTGAGCCCCAGCGTGCGCGCCGCTGCGATGTAGGGCAGTTCGCGCTGCGCCATGACCGCCGCACGTACGACGCGGACGTCGGCCGGTGCGGACAGCACGATGAGCACGGCCACCGCCAGCCAGTAGCCGCCGCCGAGGAGTCCGACGAGGACGACCGCGACGAGGAGCGGCGGGATGGCGTAGACGACGTCGATCGAGCGCATCGTGACCGAGTCCGTGAGGCCTCCGGTGAAGCCGGCCCACAGCCCGATGAGGGTGCCGAGGACCGTGGCGCAGATGGCCACGATCGCCGGCCCGATGAGTCCCGTGCGGCTGCCCACCATGAGTCGCGACAGGATGTCGCGGCCGAGCTGGTCGGTGCCGAGCCAGTGAGCGGCGCTCGGACCCTGGGAACTCGCGACGAGATCCTGGGCGTAGGGGTCGTACGGGGTGATCCAGTCGGCCGTGATGGCGATGACGACGATGAGCACGAGTACGCCGAGGGCTATCCAGAAGGCAACGCCCCAGCGGACTCGCGTCGACTCGTCCGGCGCGTCCTCGGTCTGCGTGGAGGAAGAGCGACGCGGTCTCATGCTGCGGCTCCTGCACGTCGCAGGCGGGGATCGAGTGCGTAGTAGAGCAGGTCGATGACCAGGTTGGTGATGAGGATGAGGGCAGCGGTGAGCAGCGTTAGCGCCTGAACGATCGGCAGGTCCAGTTGCCCCACGGAGGGGACGAGCATCGTGCCGAGTCCCTGCAGTGCGAAGACGTTTTCGATGAGCACGGCACCTGCGAGGCTGAACGCGAGGATGAGTCCCGCGGAGGTGAGGACCGGCAGCGACCCGTTGCGCAGGATGTAGCGGAGCCAGATCCGGCGGCTGCTGAGTCCTCGCGCCCGCGCGAAGACCACGTAGTCCTTGTCGACGACGTCCATGACGGCGGCCCTCGTCTGGCGCAGGAGGATGGGGATCTGCAGCGTGGCGAGCGCCAGTGCCGGCAGGGTGAGGTGCCAGATGGTGTCGAGGAAATCGTCTCCCGCCCCGAAGCCCGGGAACCAGTCCAGTTGCACCGAGAAGACGAACAGGAGCAGGAAGCCGATCGCGAACGCTGGCGTGCACAGCGCGATGAGCGTGAGCGATGACGCCAGCCGGTCGATCCAGCTGCCACGCCGCACCGCTGCGACGATGCCGAGCGGGATCGCGACGACCACGGTGATGACGAAGGCGTATAGGGCGAGCCACAACGTCACCCAGAGTCGCTCGCTGATCATGGAGAGCACGGAGTCGCCCGAGCGAATCGAGACTCCGAAGTCCCCCTGCAGGGCGGCGAGCGCCCAGTTGCCGTACTGCACGAAAAAGGGATCGTCCAGGCCGAACCTCTCCCTCACGGCTGCGATGGCCTCTGGCGTGGCCCTCGTCGGTCCCAGCAGGATGAGAGCCGGATCGCCGGGCATGATGGCGAGCAGGCTGAAGATCAGCAGGGAGAGCAGTGCCAGGGTGGCGACAATCGCCCCCACGCGTCGCAGCGCATACGCTGCAAGGGTCATTGGGCTCCGCTGATCTTCATGGGCCACGCCTGTCCGATGGCGAAGTAACTGTAGCCGCCATCCCACACGAAGCCATTGCCCATGGCCACGGCCACATCCTCGGTGAAGAGCGGCACGTAGGGCAGGTTCGTGTTGGTATTGATCAGCAGATCCTGGAGGGGCTGCTTGAGCTCCTCCACGGTCGTCGCCGCGGCGACGGCGCCCGCAAGCGGATCGGCCTCGGGCGTGGAGTATCGAGCGACGTTGAAGGGTGCTGCTTCACCCACCATGACCGGTGGGAGCTCTCCGGCCCAGGTGGTCGCACCGGCGAATGCGAGGAGCTGGAGCGGGCTGGCGGCCGGGTCGAGCAGGCCGGCGCCCCAGTCGGCAGCGGGGACGGGCTTGACGGTGATCTCGATACCGATCTGCTTGGCGGTCTCCGCGAGGTTCTGCGCGAGGGGGGACATCCACGGCTGAGTGGTGTCGACGGGGAGCTCGACGCTGAAGCCGTCCGGGGTAGCGGACTTGGCCAGGGCCTCGCGTGCCTTGTCGATGGAGAACTCCGGGACCGCGGGGAGTGCCGCTTCGATCGTTGCCGCATCCGCGCCGAAGGTGGCCTCCATCTGGATGGCGGGCACGATGCTGGTGGCCACGGCCGCACGTCCATTGAAGAGCGGTTGCGTGAGTGCCGCGCGATCGAGCAGGTGTGCCATCGCGATGCGCGCGTTGATGTCGTCGAAGGGTGCACGCGTCGTATCCATCACCAGGTAGTCGATGTAGGACCCGGGGACGTAGGTCATCGTCGCGTTATCGAGCTCGTCCCACTGGCGAGTGGCGATGAGCGGGACGTCGAAGAAGCCGTCGATCTCGCCGCTGCTCAGGGCCAGGCGAGCGGTCTCGGGATCGGCGATCGAGACGATCTTGAGCTCCTTGATCTTCGGCTTCCCGCCCCAGTAGTTCTCGTTGGCCGCGAGCACGGCACCGTCAGCGGAGGAGTAGGAGACGATGGAGAAGGGCCCGGTGCCCATACCGGGCTTGTCCGGACCGCCCGCCGCATCGCCGGCCGCCTCGTCGTAGGCCTGCTGGCGGACGAAGGCGTAGACGGCGAGGTTGGTCAGCATGGCGGGGTCGGGCCTGTTGAGCTTGATCGTCACCGTCTTGGGATCGGTCACCTCGACCGACTCGGCGGCGCTGAAGAACTGCGCGACGACCGAGGTGCTGTCAGCTCCGGTGTGGCGCTTGATGGAGTAGGCAACATCCTCTGCCGTCACGGGGCTTCCGTCCCAGAAGGTCACGCCATCGCGCAAGGTCAGCACGATCGTCTGCGGATCCGGTGTGGCGAACGACGTCACACCCGGGATGACGTTGCCCTCGTCATCCTGGGCCACGACCCGATCGAATGCGGCTGCCTGGGCACGAATTGAGGGGACGTCGACTCCCTTCGCTATGTCCATCGACGCGATGGGCGACTGGATCGCCCAGGTCATCGTGTCGACGTCGCCGCCACCGGCGGTGCTGGCCGAAGCGCTGGCGCTGTTGTTGGCGGAGTCCGAGGAGCCGCTCGAGCAGC
>CAZLMT010000132.1:0-624 GCA_964560615.1 uncultured Actinomyces sp. | reverse complement strand
CCACCGGTCGCCGTGGCGCTCTCGCTGGCGGGGGCGCTGCTGCTGCCCGAGTCCGAGGAGCCGCTGGAGCAGCCCGCCACGAGGGCGGCTGCCGCGAGGCCTGCGGCAAGGGCGATGAGGCGTGAGTGCCTGCGCATATCGGACTCCTCCGGTGGGTCGGCAAGTTGCGTAATTTAACAATGCAATTTCGCCCGGCCGCAAGGGATTTGCGAAAGAATCTGACGCATGGCCCCCCACGTCCTCATCGTCGGCGGCGGGACCGCGGGCTGCGTCGTCGCCTCCCGACTGGCTGAGGCGGGACTCGGGGTCACCCTGCTCGAGGCGGGGCCCGACTACGGGCCCCGCCTCGACGGACGCTGGCCCGCGGACCTGCTCGACGCGACGACCCTGGCGACCTCCCACGACTGGGGATACGGCGGCCCTGGGGCCGATGGCCGACACCTGGCCTTCGACCGAGCCCGGGTCATCGGCGGCTGCTCGGCCCACAACGGATCGACGATGTCGGCCGGCTGGCGCGGGGACGATGTCGACCACGTCGGAGGACGGTCGACATCGTCCCCACACCAGCCGGCCGGCAACGTCGATCCGTTATGGGCCGAGCAGCCGCCGATGACCCGGGCTCGG
>CAZLMT010000131.1:2409-5694 GCA_964560615.1 uncultured Actinomyces sp. | reverse complement strand
GCACTGACCGAGCTGGCCGCGCACGCAGCCCGCCTCGCGCTTGGGCCCGCGCGGTAGGCGATCGGTGCAGGTGCGCAGGGGGAGTGCCTCATGCAAGGCCTCGGCCGCGAGTGTGGCGGCGCTGCGACTGTGGAAGGGGCCGATGGCCGCGAGGTGGCTCTCGCGCACGGCACTCACGGTCACCAGGCGCGGATGAGGCTCACGGGTGAGTGCGAGCCACACCTGACGCTCGGGATGACGCGAGCGCCGATTGTAGGGCGGCTTGTGCGCGGCGATGAGGCGCAACTCGCGCACGCGGGCCTCGAGGTCGGTCGCGCACACGATCGGATCGACGCGGTCGGCGAGGCCCACCATCTCGGACATGCGCTTGCGCTGCTCGGACGCGGTGAAGTAGGAGCGGACGCGGGTGCGCAGGTTGCGCGACGTACCGACGTAGAGCGCATCACCCTGCGCATTGCGGAAGATGTAGACGCCGGGAGCCTCGGGGAGGGCATCGGCGAGGTGACGCTTGGTGCGCTGCTGGGGCGTGGTGCGGCCCCCGAAGGCGATGAGGTCCTCCAGGCAGAACACACCGAGCGGGCCCATCCGCTCCATGAGGCCGTGGAGGACGGCCACCGTGGCTCGCGCGTCGTCGAGTGCGCGGTGGCACGGGGGAGTGGGTGACTTGAAGAAGCGCGAGAGGGTCTCGAGCTTGCAGTTGCGCACCTCGTCGCGAGCGATGGCGCGGCGCGCGATGCGCGCGGTGTCGACGACACGAGGCCCGGGCCACGGCAGATCGGCCTTTTCGCACGCCCCGCGCAGGAACGACATGTCATAGGGCGCGTTGTGCGCCACGAGCACGGCGCCGCGCGCGAACTCCCAGAAGCCCGCCACGGCCGCCGTGACCGAGGGCGCTCCCGCGAGCATGCGATCGGTGATGCCCGTGAGTGCCGCGATGAAGGGCGGAATCGGCGCGCCGGGATTGACCAGCGTCTGATACTCGCCGAGCACCTCGCCGCCGCGCACCTTGACCGCGCCGATCTCAGTGATGCCGGCCTCGACCGGCTTGCCCCCGGTCGTCTCGAGGTCGACCACGACGAAGGTGACCTCGCACAGGGGCGTGCCGAGGTCGTCGAGGGAGAGCTGCTGCTCCACGACCAGGCCCGACATGCGCTCGACGCTAGGCGCGAGGTCCGACATCGGGGGGCACGACACGCGCGTGGCGCTGGCTGGGTGCCGGTGCCGGAGCGACCCCGGCTTACCCTCGGGGCATGGCCCTCACGCTCCCCGACGAGCACCACCGGTGGCGCTGCGGACACTGCGGCAACCTCACCCGCTTCGACGTCGTACGCCGCGCCCGCACGCGGGAGTACTGGCATGTGGATCTCGCCGGTGCCCCCGAGGTAGAGGGTGCCGAGACCCTCGAGGAGCAGATCGACGAGGTGAGCTGCCGCTGGTGCGGCAACACTGACCGGATCGAAGTCATCGCCCGACCCGAGCCGGGTCACGAGGGCGATAGCCCGCACGACGTAGGTGGCGTCTAGGCGCTCGTGAACGGTTGGCAACCTTGCCAGCGTGAATCCGCCTGGCCTGTGGATGACCGCGTTGGCAACCTTGCCAGCGTGAATCTGTCTCACCTGTGGACGACGAACTGGCAACCTTGCCAGCGTGAATCCGCCCGGCCTGTGGATGACCGACTCACTGTCAGACCCCCCACCTACCGTCGTATCCGTGACGAAAAGAAGCGTACGTCGAGGGTCTGACGACCCGGGAGGTATCGACATGCCCGACACCGACATGCCCGACACCGACATGACCAGTTCACACGGTGAGCTCACCATCGACTGCCACAGCTGCCTGGCTCGCCCAGCCGCGTGCGGGGACTGCATCGTGAGCGTGCTGCTCGGCCCCCCCGGCCAAATCGGCGGCGAGGAGCAGGTCGCCTTCGCGGTCCTGGCCGGTTCTGGCCTCGTCCCACCCCTTCGCCTGGTGACAGGCAAGGAGGGCGTCGCATGATGTCGGGGTGACCCCGGCCCGCTCCGCGCTCGCCGCCGCCCTCGCGCTCTACGTCGCGACGGTGATGGTGGCGGTGATCCTGGTGCCGTGGGACGCCGACGTCGCACCCTGGGCTGACCTCGCCACCGACCAGATCGCCGCCTTCACCTCAGACCAGGTCGCCGCCATCGAGGCCTACGTCGCCGACGTGTGGCTCCCCGGAGTCTTCGCATGGCTTGCGCCCGCAACCCTCGCAATCATCGTCCTGCTCACCCCGCGCGCTCGCGACGCGCTCGCTGGGATCGGACCCCAGCGCCACCCCTTCATCGCGAGCACGCTCGCCACCGCCGTCCTACTCGCGGCCACGCGACTCGTCACGCTTCCCTTCGCCCTGCTCGTGGCTCAGGCCCGGCGCGATCACGACCTCCTCGTAGAGCCTTGGAGTGCGTGGCTGCTGCGCTGGCTGGGTGAATCCGCCGCCTTCGTCGTCATCGGTGCGCTCGGCGTCGGAATTGCGCTCGCAATCCTGCGGCGATGGCCGCGGCGCGGATGGATCGCACTCGTGGGCGGCGCCATGATCGTCGCGATCATCACGTCCGCACTTCTTCCGCTCCTGCAGCGCCTCGAGGGCACCGCTGCGGATCCCGCGCTCACCGCCAGGGTGATCGCCACAGCCGATCGACTTGGCGTGGACGTCGGCACCGTCACCGTCATTGAGACAGCCGACAGCTCACCGGCCATCAACGCCCATGTCTCCGGGTGGGGCCCCACGCGCGCTGTGACGATCTACGACACCGTCACAGCTTCAGCGTCACCCGCAGAGGTCGATGCGCTCGTCGCCCACGAGCTCGTGCACGTGCGCGAGGGTGACGTCGCCCTCGGCACCGCACTCGCCGCCCTCGCCGCAGGAGGCACCGCCGCACTTGCCGCCAGCCTGCTGCTCTCGAGCCGCGTGCGCAGGTGGCTGGGCGCGAGGTCGGCGGGCGACCCACGTGCGGTCTCGCTCGTCGTCGCCATCGCGCTCGTGGCCTCGCTTGTGGGATCCGTCGGCGCGGTCACCGTGAGCCGAGCGATCGAAGTGCGGGCCGATCGCGAGGCGATCGCCATCACGGGGGACAGGCAGGCCTACGCCGACCTACTCACCCGGCTCGCGGTGACCAACAAGTCCACTCTGATCCCGCCACGCTGGCGCTACGCCCTGCTCTTCACGCATCCGACGCCGCTGCAGCGGCTGGAGATCCTCGACGCGGCATCCTGACCCCGCCACTGAAGGCCTGACGCAGGATCGCGGCGAGCCCGATCCCGGTCGCC
>CAZLMT010000131.1:1412-2399 GCA_964560615.1 uncultured Actinomyces sp. | reverse complement strand
CAGCAGGCCGACCCGGGTCACCTGCAGCAGCACCGCCCACCAGTCGCCGTTGAGGAAGCTGCCGTAGCCGTAGGGATAGATCACTTGCGTCACGAGGATTGATGGCACCAGCAGCCACACGACCCTGCGCATCCGGCTCTCCGGATCGAGGAAGGTCACCGCGGCCACCCCGACGATCCATACGGAGTACTGCGGCGAGAGCACGCGGCTGGTCACGACGCTCACCAGGAGTGCGACGAGCGCTACATCGGCCGGGCCGAGCGACTCCAGTCGACCGAGCAGTCGCAGGACGCCGAGCAGCCCGAGCACGGCGAATCCTGCCAGGGTGATCGCCAGCCCAAGCGGGATCGTCACGGCGACGTCGACCTCCATCGCTCCGAAGCGGAACTCCGTCGGCACTTCGGTGAAGACGTTCCACACCATGAAGGGCAGTGCGCCCACCGACTCGACCTGCAGCCCGCGCGCGCCCTGCTCGCCGAGGAAGGACACGCCACCCGTGGACCAGAGAAGCACCGCGCCGAGGATCGCGGCCGACATCACGACGAAGCCGAGGATGCCGCGGGGCAAGGAGCGCCGTGGCAGCGCGATGAGCATGATCCCGGGCCAGACCTTGAGCAGCGTGCCCGCGGCAGCCGCCGCACCACTCCACACCGGACGCGCGATGAGCACGAGCGCGACCACCGCCGCGAGGAGCTCGCGTCGCAGCGGGCGAGCCACACCGGGCCGACGAGGAGCGCGCCGATCACCCAGGCCCATCCGGCGTCGAGGCCGACTCCGCGGCGACGTCCGGCCACGGCGAGGACGATCAGGGCAGCGAGGTCGCAGGCGAGGGCGATGATCACGAAGGCCGCCACGGGATTCGACCCCATCAGTGCGGCGATCGCGAAGACGATGCCCGCACCGGGCGGGTACTGCCACATGTCGTCGCCGATGGGGAAGCGCCCGGTGACGAGCAGGCTGGACCACTCGGCGTAGAGCTTGACGTCG
>CAZLMT010000131.1:0-1402 GCA_964560615.1 uncultured Actinomyces sp. | reverse complement strand
ATGAGCGCGACGAGATTGTCGCGGACCTTGGCCACCGTCACGGGGCTTCGTCGGGAGCGGCGAGCAGGCCAAGGCGGAGTGCGGTCATGAGCGCCTGCGCGCGATTGCCAGCACCGAGCTTGTCGTAGAGCTTGGAGATGTGCGTCTTGGTCGTCGAGTCCGAGATGAAGAGCTGGCGCGAGATCTGCGAGACGCCCAGGCCGTCGGCGAGCAGCTGCAGGACCTCGCGCTCGCGTGGGGACAGCTGCGGTCCCTGAGGAGAGGTACGCCGCTTGAGTGCATCGGCGAGATCCGCGGAGGTGAAGGAGTGTGGTGAGCTCGCTGCGTGCCTCGCCGCGGCGACGATCTCCTCGGCGGGTGCACTCTTGGGGACGAAGGCGCTTGCACCCGCGTCGAGGGCGTCGAAGAGCTGGTTGTCGCCGGCATACATCGTGAGGACGACGATGCCCATGTCGGCGGAGTGTCCACGAAGGGCGCGTACGACGTCGAGGCCGTTGCCGTCGGGGAGGCGCAGGTCGACGATGGCGACGGTCGGCTCGGTCTTGCGGCCCATGGCGATGCCCTCGGCAACGCTCGCGGCCTCGGCGACCACCTCGACGTCGGCCTCGCGCTCGAGAGCGCGGCGCAGACCCTCGCGGATGAGTTCGTGATCGTCGACGAGGAGGACCGTGATCGTCATGGTCTCTCCTCCCCGGTGGGACTGGCGCTGCCTGACGGCTGCAGGGATAACTCCACCACAGTGCCCTGGGGGCTACGGCGCTTGACCGTCAGACTGGCCCCGATCCGCGTCGCGCGCTCCCGCATGATCTGCATGCCGAAGCTGTCGGGGCGGGCTCGACCATCTGCGATGCCCCGACCGTCGTCGGCCACGCGGAGGAAGGCGCTCCCGTCAGTGACGCGGTACGTCACCCAGAGCGTGCGGGCCTCGGCATGACGACGTGCATTGGCGACCGCCTCCTGGGCGATGCGCAGGATCTCCGGTGCGACTCCCGGCGGTAGGCGCGTGGGGTCCTCATCGAGCACGAGGTGCACGGTGAGCCCGGCCTCGGCTCCGACGGCTCGGACATGCGACGACAGCGCCTCGCCGATCCCCGCACCGACCTCGGTGCGCAGGTCGAAGATGGACAGCCGCAACTCGGTGACGATGCGGGTGAGCTCATCGCGGATGCGCTGCAGGCTCTCGCGCGTGCCGGTCTCGGGCTGCGAGGCCAGTGCGTCGTCGACAAGGAAGCCGAGACCGGCGACCTCCTGCGCGATGCCGTCGTGGATCTCGCGCGCGAGGCGGCGTCGCTCCTCCAGGGTCGCGAGGTCGCGCACCTCGTCGAAGATGCGGGCGGTGTCCAGGCGCAGCGCCGCCTCATCTGCCATGGCCTGCGCCTCGGTGAGCGCCTCGACCGGCCAC
>CAZLMT010000130.1:5479-5737 GCA_964560615.1 uncultured Actinomyces sp. | reverse complement strand
CGTATCGGGGTTGGATCGTCTGTCTTCCCACTGATGTAGTTGCCCGACTCGACGAGGATGACCGCGGTGTCGTCGTAGCGCTTCTCGGCGTTGTCGATGAACTCGCGAGTCTTGGCGAGCAGCTCAGCGATGGCGGGTACGGCATAGGTGCGCACCAGCGCGATCTCCGTCGCGCGCTGGCTGTCCCAGGGGAATTCATGCCCGGTCGTGATGCCGTAGATCTCCGCCCACTGCACCTCGGGATCCATGGTCGCGATC
>CAZLMT010000130.1:3079-5469 GCA_964560615.1 uncultured Actinomyces sp. | reverse complement strand
CGCGATCCGGTGCACCCAGTAGTCCCTCGGGAGTGGGCGCAGGTCCATGAGGACAGTGTCCTCCGCCTATGCGGTGGTGGTCCCGCGGGTCTGAATCTGATCCCGCAGTTCCCGCTTGAGCACCTTGCCGGAAGCGTTGCGAGGGAGCTCGTCGACGACCACGACGGCGCGGGGGCACTTGAATCCGGCGAGCCGCTCGCGCGTATAGCCAATCAGTCCTTCAGGATCGATCGACTGGCCTGGAGCGGCCACGACGACGGCGACGATCGACTCCCCCATCGTGGGATGGGGCACGCCGATGACGGCGGCCTCCTCAACCGAGGGGTGATCGATGACCACGGACTCGACCTCCGGGCTGAAGACGTTCTCGCCGCCGGTGATGATGAGGTCCTTGAGTCGATCGACGATAAAGACGAAGCCTTCCTCGTCGATGCGACCCATGTCGCCCGTGCGAAGCCAGCCGCCTTCGACGACCACCTGCGCAGTCGACTCGGGCTGCCCGAGGTAGCCGGACATGCGCTTGGGCGTGAGGAACCAGAGTTCGCCGACTTCACCGGGCTCGACGTCGACCAGTGACGTGGGGTCGACGATGCGCATGTCGACTCCGGGGACGACCTGCCCGGCCGCGGCCAGGCGCTCGGGGTGTTTGGTATCGCGGTGGGCCGCATCCGAGAGCGTCGTGACGCTGCCGCAGAGCTCGGTCATGCCGTAGACCTGCACAATGTGGGTGTCGGGCATCGCCGCTAGGGCTTCTTCCAGAATCGGCCGCGGGCAGGGTGAGCCGCCGTAGGTCAACAGCGACAGCGTTGCCAGGGCGCTCCGCTCGCGTGGCCCCTCGTGGAGCATGCGGGCGATGACGGCGGGGACGAGGAAGGCGCGAGTTGCTCCGTCCTCGATTGACTCGACAAGGGCCTGTGGTGTGGGCTCGGTCAGTACCGTCACGGGTATGCCGTCGATGATCGCGGCTAGTGCGGTGCCCGCGCCGCCGATATGAAAAAGCGGCATCGATACCAGGACACGATCGCCCGGCCCGGCATCGGCGACGATGGGCGAGACCTCGGCATTGGCGGCGATACCCCGGTGACTGAACATCGCACCCTTGGCCGGGCCCGTCGTCCCCGATGTGTAGATCACAAGCACCGCGTCATCGGGGCTCGTGTCCGAAGCAGGGTCGGCAGGCTCTGCGGTGCCGAGCCAGGCTTCGTACTCGTCATCGAGATGCACGATGCGCTCGATCGAGGGAAGGGCCCTGCGGATGGTCTCCTCGCGATCAGTGAAGGCGGCACCGAGGACGATGAGCCGGGGGCTGCTGTCGCGGAGGATGTAGGAGAGCTCCGCGTCCTTCAGGCGCCAATTGGGCACCACCGTGGCGGCGCCGAGCGTCCCCGCGGCCAGGATCACGTCCAGGACGGCAATGTGGTTGCGGTCAATGACCGCCACGCGATCCCCACGTCCGATGCCCTCCGCCGCGAGTGCTCCCGCCACGCGGCGTATGCGCTCGTGCCACTCGGACCAGGTGAGGCGCATGTCGCCGAAGGCGATCGCCTCCTCGAGCGGGCGATCTGCCGCCGCGCGTACGAGACCGTCACTCAGGAGCATTGCGGCATCACCTGGTAGTTCGCTTCGTCTAGTGGAGGTAGTACATCGTGTTGGGCAAGAGGAACCCGCGCTTTAGGTGACCGTAGGACATGTCGCTCACTTGGTCGCCGACGCTGGCCACGATAGTGAAGCCGTCTCGCTTGAGACTCTCGCGGGCGATCGCCTTGTACTCCCCGCCGCTGAGTCCGGGAGCCTTGTCGCCGCGCATGATGTAGCGATCCCATCCGTTGATGCCGCGAGCGGTGAGGCACGACACCATCGCTGCTTTCGTATCGCGATCGCCCGAGCTCACCAGGGCGATGCTCACGCCAAGCTTCTTGAGCCGATTGAAGAGGTCGCGTGTCTGTGGGATCGATGAATAGCCGCAGGAATCGACGTACTCGGTCCATGTCGTGGGGTTGAAGGTGAACTGGGGATCCTGGGCGAGCGAGTAGGTGTAGCTGTTGAGCAAGGTCTCGTCGACGTCGAAGACCACCATCGCCTTACAGTTGCGCACCTGCTCCGGTGCGGTGCCGCAGCGATCCCTCGTCCAATCGCGCACGAATCGCCAGGCAGCGAGAGCGACGTCCGCGCGATCGCGCTGGATGGCTTGCCCCGTGTAGTACGCCTCGACCTGCGGCGCCATGTAGGAACCGACGTTGTACGTCGAATCCGAGATGGGTGGGAGGTTTTGACCCGAGCCAATGATGGTGCGCCCGGCGACCGCGGGACCCGGGTTGACCGGGAAGGCCGCTGCCTGCGCCGCCGCGGGCGAGACAAGGGCGAGTGCGATCCCAAGCCCCAAGACCCAG
>CAZLMT010000130.1:0-3069 GCA_964560615.1 uncultured Actinomyces sp. | reverse complement strand
GCGCTGGAACGGCTAGGCCCTGCGACCTAGGACATCTCCGGCGCGGTCTCGAGCTCCTTCATCGCCGCCGCGTCGAGAGTGACGAGTGCGGCGTCGCAATTCTCGCGGAGGTGCTCGAGTGACCCGGTGCCGGGAATCGGGAGCATCACCGGGGACCGCTGCAGGAGCCAGGCGAGTGCCACCTGGCTGGGCGTGCAGTCGTGGCTCGAGGCGATGTGGGCGAGTGGGCCGTCGGTGGCGACGAGCGCGCGATTGCCGAGGGGGAACCACGGGATGAAGCCGATGCCTTCCTGTGTGCAGTGGTCGAGTAGCGCTTCGCTCTGACGCAGCCCGGCGTGGAAGAGGTTTTGCACGCTCACGATTTCCATGACCGTGCGCGCCCGCTCGAGCTCCTCGATCGAGACCTCCGAGAGTCCGACGTGACGGATGAGGCCTTCGTCCTGCATCTCCTTGATGACGCCGAACTGCTCGTCTTCGGGGACCTGGGGATCGATGCGGTGCAACTGCCACAGGTCGATGCGCTCGACGCCAAGTCGGCGTATCGACATCTGCACGCACTGGCGCAGGTACTCCGGCCTCCCGACGGATGCCCACGCATCGGGACCCTGCCGGGTGAGCCCGCCCTTCGTCGCGATGATCACACCGCCGTAGGGATCGCTCGCGTTGCCGGTGTGCAGTGCCTCACGCAGGAGGTCTTCGCTGACGAAGGGGCCGTAGGAGTCGGCGGTGTCGATGAAGTCGACGCCGAGATCGACTGCCTCACGGACCACCCGGATGGCGGTGTCGTGATCCGGGGGATCGCCCCAGATCCCGGGGCCGGTGATGCGCATGGCGCCGAAGCCGAGTCGGTAGACGGTCATGGGGTCCGCCGTGCCCATGGTGAACTGGCCGGAGGAGTGCACGGGCTTGGTGGCGCTCGATGTCATGGGCCTATCCCACCATTCCGGGGTGCGGCAGGCAGGATGGCCCCGTGATCGACTGGGGACTCGTGTCGTGCGGGCTGCGCGGTCACATCACCTATCGGCCGGACGAGAGCGCGTACGCCGACCGGCTGCGTGCGACGACGGTCGCGGGTGAGGCATGGCGATGCCTGCGCTGCGGGGCTTATGTCGCCGAGGAACCGGCCGGGTCAGGGCCCGCAGATCTGGCACCCACGCCCACGCGCGGTCGCGCACTGCGGCAGTTGATCATCCTGCGCCTGCTGGCCGTGCTGCGCGGGATCGAGGGCACGGCGTGGCTTGCCGTCGGCATCACCGCGTGGTTCGTGAGCGACCGTGTGCCGGAATTCCTGGCGGACCTGAAGCAGGCCGTGCCCGCCCTTGAGCCCGCGACTCGGACGTTGGGCTGGGACATCGACCGCTCCTGGCTGGCGAGAGGGCTCGATCGCTGGTCGGAGATCAGCCCGGACACGATCATCCTGCTGGGGACGGCGATTGCCCTCCTTGGCGCGGTGAAGTGGGCCGAAGCCGTCGGCCTCTGGCTCGGCAAGCGATGGGGTGAGTACCTCGCAGCGGTGGCGACTGCCGCCTTCATCCCGCTCGAGGTGTACGAACTGACAGAGCACGTCTCGGCGTTCAAGATCGTGCTCCTCCTCATCAATGTCGCGGCCGTCGTCTGGCTGGTCTTCGCGAAGCGGCTCTTCGGAGTCCGCGGCGGCCTCGCGGCCGAGCGCGCCGAGAATGAGGAAGTCTCGCTGCTCACCGTCGAGAAGGCGGCAGAGGTCGGGCCCGATCGCTGAGCCGGGGCCTCGGTGGCAGACTGCGCCGCATGCCCGAGACCTATGCCCCCGATCCTGACCGCTACGACGGGCGCATGCCCTACCGCCGGTGCGGCCGCAGCGGCCTGAAGCTGCCTGCCGTCACCATCGGCTGCTGGCACAACTTCGGCGACGATACGCCGCTGCAGACCGCCTTCGATCTGGGCATCGCACTTTGATCTGGCCAACAACTATGGGCCCCCCTACGGCTCGGCCGAGATCAATGTCGGGCGCATCCTGGCCGAGGACTTCGCGGACTTGCGCGATGAACTCGTCATCTCGAGCAAGGCCGGCTGGGACATGTGGCCCGGCCCCTACGGCGATCTGGGCTCGCGCAAGTACATCCTCGCCTCGCTCGACCAGTCCCTCGATCGGCTCGGCCTTGATTACGTCGACATCTTCTATCACCACCGGCCCGACCCAGAGACTCCGCTCGAGGAGTCGATGGGTGCGCTCGCCACAGCGGTGCACTCGGGCAAGGCGCTCTACGCCGGCATCTCGTCGTACTCCCCCTCGCGCACGATTGAGGCGGCGCGCATCCTCGGTGACATGGGCGTGCCGCTGCTCATTCACCAGCCGTCGTACTCGATGTTCAATCGCTGGATCGAAGGCGACGGCCTCATCGAGACCTGTGACGACCTCGGTGTCGGCATCATCACCTTCAGCCCACTCGCGCAGGGCATGCTCACCGACCGCTACGCGGAGGGCATCCCCGCGGGATCCCGCGCCCAGCAGGGCAAGTCGTTGGATCCGGCGATGGCGCACGACGACAATCTCGCGCGCGTGCGCGGCCTCGCGGGTGTGGCGCGCGAGCGTGGACAGTCGCTGGCGCAGATGGCCATCTCGTGGACGCTGCGCGATCCTCGCGTGACGTCGACCCTGCTGGGTGCGAGCAGTGCGGACCAACTGCGCGAGACGGCCGCCGCCGTGCAGCGTCTGGACTTCACGCCCGCCGAGATCGCTGCGATCGATGAGTACGCCGTCGAGGCCGGCATCGACCTGTGGCGCAGCCAGTCCCGTTTCGAGTAGATCTAGCGCTTTTTGCCAGTTATCGCGACTTCCTTACACGGGGAAGTCGCGATAACTGGCAAAAACCGGGGATTAGGGGCCCGCGAGGAGTCGGACACCCTGCGTGCGCTGGATGGCGAGGCGTACGTCGGACCCCGTGGTGCAGCCGAGGATGTGGCCCCCGGCGTCGCGCGCCTTCGTGAGTCCATGGAGGTGGACCCCTGGTGCGCCCACGCCGAGGAAGTCGGAGCCGGTGCGGAAGCCGACCAGCGTGGCGCTCACATCCGTGAGAGGGAACACCGTCT
>CAZLMT010000129.1:290-5945 GCA_964560615.1 uncultured Actinomyces sp. | reverse complement strand
GCTACTGCAACCCGGCTTCGAGATCGCCGACGCCAACGGCTGGGACTGCTGGCTGGAGACGTCAGTCCTCGCAAACAAGAACTACTACGAGGCACGCGGATTCACCGACAGCCGAGAGTTCGAGGTGCCGGGGGGACCGACGACATGGTGGATGCGGCGCCCGTTTGGCCTCTAGCTCGGCGGGGGTGGCCCCCGGGCGGACTACCCCGATGTCGAGGCTTACGGTCGCTCAGAAGCTTCGATAGCCGGGACGTTCGGATCCGCTGGCGCGCGCAACGCGAATGACCGGGACATGGTGGCCGGCCTCCGCTGCGCCATCAGGATCGAAGCCTCGTCTCTCGTAGAACGAGCGTGCCCGCTCATTGCCCTCGCTCACCCAGAGGCTCACATCAGCGTCCGAGGGCACCATGCCCATCAGTGCTGAGCCGATCCCCGTGCCCCATAGATGAGGATCGACGTACAGCGTATAGAGCTCGATCTCTCCTTGCCGGTCCTCGTCGCGCGACCGCCCAAAGGCGATGAAGCCGACCACGCGCTCGTGATCCTCGGCAACCCACATCTGGCCGTCGCCCTGATCAAGGAAGGTCGTCCAGTGCTCGGTGCGCTGCTCGCGGGTGCGCCGAGTCGGAAGGTCCAGCCCCTCCTTGGCCGCATCCCAGGAGTCCAGGTGCACCTGCGCCACCGCGGGCACGTCGGCGGTCGTCGCTTCGCGGATGAGCACGATGCGAGTCTTGCAGAACTAGGCGGATCCGCCGTCACCCTCGTGGGGCTTCGGCTTCGTGATGGTGCCTGCGTGGGCGACGGCGGTGGGGTCCTTGCGCACCTTGATCCACGAGGCCAGGGTCACGATGATGAGAATGGCCGCGATCACGCCCAGTGAGAAGACCGTGGGGATCTTGGGGATGTCGTTGTTGACCTCGTGGGCAAACGTGAGGATCAGCTTGAAGCCGATGAAGACGAGGATGATCGACAAGCCCATCGACAGGTAGATGAGCTTGCTCAACAGTCCCTTGAGCAGGAAGTAGAGCGCCCGCAGACCCAGCAGGGCCGCGGCGTTGGCCGTGAAGACGAGATAGGGCTCCTGGGTGACCCCGAAGGTGGCCGGAATCGAGTCCAGGGCGAAGAGCAGGTCCGTGGAGGCGATGGCCACCATGACGAGCAGAAGCGGCGTGGCCATGCGCTTGCCGTCCATGCGGATGAAGAGCTTGGTGTCGTGATAGTCCGGCGTGATCGGGTACCAGCGACGCACCGTGCGCACGACAAGGTTGTCCTTGGGCTCCGGATCAACATTGCGGTGGCGGAAGAGCTGGATCCCGGTCCAGATGAGGATCGCGCCGAAGATGACGAAGGTGAAGGAGAACGCCGCGAGTGCCGCGGCGCCAATGGCAATGAAGATCGCGCGCAGGATCAGGGCGAGCACGACACCGAAGAGAAGTACGCGCTGGTGATAGATGCTGGGTACGGCGAACTGGGCCAGGATGATGACGAAGACGAAGAGGTTGTCGACCGACAGGGACTTCTCCACCAGGTAGGCCGCGAAGTACTGCGTGCCGAAGTCACTGCCCTGCCACGTCCAGATGAACACCCCGAAGGCCACCGCCACCGCGATGTAGAAGATCGACCACAGCGCCGCCTCCTTGAAGGCCACGTCGTGCGGCTTGCGACTCACCGTGAGGAAGTCCATCACGACGAGGACGAGGATGGCACCGATCGTGATGAGCCACATCGTGAGCGAGACGCTCAAGGAACCCTCCCGGGGTAAGTCGGACGGTCCACGTTATCCGGCACTCCCGGGTCCCGCCTCCCGGTCCCCGTCTTCCTCAGGCTCGAGGTCCTCCAGCGCGACACCGCGATCGGCCGCTGCAATGACCTCGGCCTCGGACTCCGGGGAGTCCGCCAGCAGGGCGGGATTGCGCTTGACCGCGATGAGGCTGACCACCGTGGTGGCCACCAGAACGCCGATGATGACCCCGAGAGAGACCGCAATGGAGATGTGCGGGACGGCCAGGTCCGTGGTCTCGGCGAGTGCCTCGAGCACCAACTTGACCCCGATAAAGGCGAGGATGATCGCCAGCCCCCGATTGAGGTAGACGATCTTGGAGAAGAGGCCGTCGAGCAGGAAGTAGAGCTGCCGGAGGCCCATGAGTGCGAAGGCATTGGCCGTGAAGACCAGGTAGGCCTCCTGAGTGAGGCCGAAGACCGCCGGGATGGAGTCGATCGCGAAGAGCAGATCCGTCGTCCCGATGGCGAGCATCACAAGGAGCATGGGTGTCACGTGCCGACGTCCGTCGAGCCTCACCGTCAGCTTGGTGCCGTGGTATTCCCTCGTCGTGGGCACCCGCTTTTCCAACCAGCGGATGAGGGCGTTGCCCTCGGGATCGGGCTCCTCTCCGTGGCTGCGCCAGACCTTCACCGCGGTAAAAAGGAGAAGGGCACCGAAGACGAAGAAGGTGCCCGCAAAGCGTGCGATCGCCTCAGCTCCGATGAGAATGAGGATCCCGCGCAGGACCAGTGCGATGACAATGCCGATCAGCAGGACGCGGTGCCGGTGCTCGGCTGGCACGGCGAAGGCCGACAGGATCACCATGAAGACAAAGAGATTGTCGACGCTGAGGGAGTATTCGGTGATGTACCCCGCGAGGAATTGCCCCGCGTACGTCGCTCCGAAGTACCAGAAGATGAAGCCGGCGAAGGCCATCGCGAGGGCCACGTAGAAGATCACCCACCGGGTGGCTTCACGCGGGCCGAAGACATGGGGCCGGCTGTCGACAAGGATGAGGTCCAGCGCGATGACGCCCACAAGACCGCCGATCGTGGCGATCCACATCCAGGTGGGGACGTTCATGCCTGGCCCGCCTCCTGCATGCCGCGCAGTTCTCGCTTGAGTTCGGACACCTCGTCGCGGTAGCGCGCTGCCAGCTCGAACTGAAGCTCCGCCGCAGCCTGGTGCATCTGCTCGGTGAGCTCTTCGGTGAGCCCCACGAGATCCTTCCCGGCGATGGAGCGGGCCCGGACGACACCGGAAGACTCCTTCAGCAGTTGGGTCGTGTCTGCATCCTCACGCGCAAGCAGATCCGTGATGTCACCGATCTTCTTGCGAAGCGGGGCAGGGTCGATGCCGTGCTCGGTGTTGTAGGCGACCTGCTTCTCGCGTCGCCTGTTGGTCTCGTCGATTGCCTTGGCCATGGACGCGGTCACCGTGTCGGCGTACATATGCACCTCTCCGCTGACATTGCGAGCCGCACGGCCGATCGTCTGGATGAGAGAGGTCTCGGAGCGCAGGAATCCTTCCTTGTCGGCATCGAGGATGCTCACGAGCGACACCTCGGGAAGGTCCAGGCCCTCGCGAAGGAGGTTGATGCCGACGAGGACGTCGTACTCCCCCAGACGGAGTTCGCGCAGCAACTCCACGCGCCGGAGAGTGTCCACCTCGCTGTGGAGGTAGCGCACGCGCACGCCGTTCTCCTCGAGGTAGGAGGTCAGGTCCTCCGCCATGCGCTTGGTGAGCGTGGTGACGAGCACTCGCTCCGAGCGGGCGGCCCTGACCCGGATCTGCTCCATAAGGTCGTCGATCTGCCCCTGGGTCGGCTTGACCACGACCTGGGGGTCGATAAGGCCCGTCGGTCGGATGACCTGCTCGACGAACTCCCCACCCGCCTGCGTGAGCTCGAAGGAGCCGGGGGTGGCCGAGAGGTAGACCGTCTGACCCGTGCGCTCGCGGAACTCCTCCCAGCGCAGTGGCCTGTTGTCCATCGCGCTGGGCAGTCGGAACCCATGCTCCACGAGCGTGCGCTTGCGACTCATGTCGCCCTCGTACATCCCGCCGATCTGAGGCACGCTCACATGCGACTCGTCGACGATGAGGAGGAAGTCCTCCGGGAAGTAGTCCAGGAGGCAGTTCGGCGGGGATCCTGGCTCGCGCCCGTCGATGTGGCGGGAGTAGTTCTCGATTCCCGCGCAACTGCCGACCTGACGCATCATTTCGAGGTCATACGTCGTGCGCATACGCAGCCGCTGCGCCTCGAGGAGCTTCCCCTGGCCCTCCAGTTCGGCGAGGCGCGTCGCCAGCTCCGCCTCGATCCCCTCGATGGCCCGCGCCATCCGCTCGGGCCCGGCGACATAGTGGGTCGCCGGGAAGATGTAGAGCTCCTCGTCGTCCGTGATGATCTCCCCCGTCACCGGGTGGAGCGTCATCAGACGCTCGATCTGGTCCCCGAACATCTCAATACGGACCGGATGCGTCTCGTAGACGGGGAAGACCTCAAGGGTGTCCCCCCTCACGCGGAAGGTGCCGCGCTCAAAGCTCGTGTCATTGCGGGCGTACTGGATGTCGACGAGTCTGCGCAGGAGCGCGTCTCGGTCATACTCCTCGCCGACGCGCAGGCGGAGCATGCGGTCGACGTACTCCTGCGGCGTGCCGAGACCGTAGATCGCCGACACGGTCGCGACGACCACGACATCACGTCGCGTCAAAAGAGAGTTCGTCGCGGAGTGCCGTAGCCGCTCCACCTCTTCGTTGATCGACGAGTCCTTCTCGATGTAGGTGTCGGTCTGGGGGACGTACGCCTCGGGCTGGTAGTAGTCGTAGTAGGACACGAAGTACTCGACGGCATTGTTGGGCAGGAGCTCTCTGAATTCGTTCGCGAGCTGGGCGGCCAGTGTCTTGTTGGGTGCCATGACCAGCGTCGGACGCTGCACGCGTTCGATGAGCCACGCCGCCGTGGCGCTCTTGCCCGTGCCGGTCGCCCCGAGTAGCACGATGTCGCGCTCCCCCGCCCCGATGCGCGCGGTGAGGTCCTCGATCGCCTGTGGCTGGTCGCCGGAGGGCGAATAGTCGGCGATGACCTCAATGGGCGCGACCGTCCGCTCAAGATCGGTGACGGGGCGCATCGGGCCAGCCTAGGTGCCGTGGGCGGTCAGGCTCCGCCAGAGTCCGTCCACGGCCCGCTCCAGAGCGGCAGGGTCACCGGAGTTGTCGATGACGTGGTCCGCAGCGGCGAGCCTCTCCTGCCTCGTGGCCTGGGCGCCCATGCGCTTCAGGGCATCATCGCGGTCGAGCCCGCGGGCTACGAGTCGCTCCAGCCGCGCGTCGTCCGGGGCATCGACGACGAGGATGGCGTCCCAGCCATCCAACGCTTGCGGGCCCTGCTCGACCAGGAGGGGCATGTCGTAGACGATGACCGCGCCGCTCGGCGCGGCTGCGATCAGCTCGGCGCTCCGCGCCGCGATCCGCGGATGCGTGATGGCGTTGAGCCGGGCGAGTGCGTCAGGGTCGGCGAAGACGATGCCCGCCAGGGCTGCTCTGTCGAGCCGCCCGCTCGGATCGATCACGTCGGGACCGAAGGCCTCGCGGATCTCGGCGAGGGCGGGCTCGCCTGGCTCCACGATTGCGCGCGCGATGGCATCCGCGTCGACGACTACCGCTCCCTTGGCGTCGAGTAGGCGCGCCACGGTGCTCTTGCCGGATCCGATGCCCCCGGTAAGCGCGATCCTCATGTCGGCCCGTCCTGCCCCAGAACCGCGGAGCCGATGCATACGCCCACGCCTTCAGGAGGGGTCACGACGAGGGTGTCGCCACCGCCGACAACGACGAACTGCACTGTGCCCGCTCCCCGCCGGAGGGGCACCGGCACGTGGCGGCCGCCGGGGGCGCCC
>CAZLMT010000129.1:0-277 GCA_964560615.1 uncultured Actinomyces sp. | reverse complement strand
AGATGGACAAGTCCACAGATCCCTTCACCTCCCCGCCGTCCAGGATCTCCACCCGCAACTGCGCGGCATCCTGCACGATGCTCCCCAGACTGAGTGTCGCGAAAGGGTATTCAGACTGCCTCTTCAGCCGAACCGTGGTCGCCTCCCCGCTAATGAGAGCGACGCACTGCTCGCCAGGCTTGCCGGATGCCTCCACGCCAAACACGGCCTGCTTGACCAGGCGGCCATCCTCCGTGAATCCCCAGAGTTCTCCAGCGACGGCATCCGTGAAGGTTGG
>CAZLMT010000128.1:0-5948 GCA_964560615.1 uncultured Actinomyces sp. | reverse complement strand
CTCCACCGGGGCGCTCCGCGCCTGTCGCCCCTCTCCCTGGGCTGTCTGGGCGCAATGAGGTACACACGTCTACGTGAGGAGTCCCATGCGCACCACCACCCGCCGCAGCCCGAGGGGCCTGATCGCCCTCGGTGCCCTCGCGGCCAGCTCGGTCCTTCTCGTCGCCTGCGGCGGGGGAAGCAGCTCCACCACCAGCAGCTCGGCTGCGCCCGCAGAGACCAGTCCGGCGCCTGCCGAGTCCAGTGCGGCTTCGGCATCCAGTGCAGACCCGGCTGCCGTCGACGGACTCCTTGGCCAGATCCTCGAGACCGGGGTCCTGCGTGTCTCGACGGACCCGGCTTACCCGCCGCAGTCGTCGTACGACGAGGCGACAGGAGAATGGCAGGGCTTCGACATCGACGTCGCGAATGAGATCGCGACGCGCATGGGCGTCGTCACGCAGTGGGAGACGCCGTCGTGGGATGTCATCACCGCGGGCAACTGGAATGATCGCTGGGATATCTCCGTGGGATCCATGTCGATTACCGAGGAGCGTGCTCAGGTCCTCGACTTCTCGGAGCCGTACTACTTCACGCCGGCTGGCGTGGCGGTCCAGGCGGATAGTGACATCCAGTCCATCGACCAGTTGGCGGGCAAGCGGGTGGGCGTCTGCGGCGCCTGCACCTATGAGTTCTACCTCAACCGCACCCTTGCCATCCCCGGCTTCAATTTCGAGTTCCTCGTTCCGGAGGATGTCGAGATCGTCACCTATGACACCGACTCCACCGCCCTGCAGGATCTCAAGCTCGGTCGCGTCGATGCCGTCGTCTCGGCGGTGCCGACGATCGAGGAGGCAATCAAGAAGGGCCGCGAGATCCGCCTCGTCGGTGACCCGGTCTTCCTGGAGCCGCTCGCCGTCGCTGCTGACAAGAGTTCGTCGCTCTCGGTGACGAGCCTGATAGCCGAGATCAACTCGATCATCGCGGTGATGCACGCCGATGGCACCCTCAGCGAGCTGTCGATGAAGTGGTACGGCGTCGACATCACCAAGGGCCCTGGCGCCTGATCGTCGATGTCTGATTCCTCGACTCGCGAGGCCGTGCCGCGTAAGCGGCACGGCCTCGCGGAGTCCGTGGAGGCTGCGAGCCTGGCGATCCCCTTCCGGGTCAAGGTCGCTGCGGTCTGGGCGGTCATCTTCGCCTTCCTCGCTTTCGCGTTCTTCCGCAGTGGCTTCGACCTCGCCTGGATGATCGACAAGGCGCCCGCGATCGTGCGCGGCGTCTGGGTGACGATCCTCTTCTCGGTCATCGCGATCATCGCGGCAACCGTCCTTGCCCTGCTAGGTGCGCTGGGGCGCATCTCGAAGAACCCCATCGCCTACGGCATCAGTGGCTTCTACACGTCGTTCTTCCGCGGCACACCGCTCATCGTGCAGCTCTTCCTCTGGTACCTCGCGCTTCCGCAGTTGGCGATCGGGCTGCTTCCCGAGCCCTATGCGTCGTGGTTCATCTGGCCCGCCCAGGTCGCCGGCGTCGTCGGCATCGCCTTCAACTACGGCGCCTACATGACCGAGATCTTCCGCTCGGGCATCGAGGCGGTGCCTCACGGCCAGACCGAGGCGGCCGACGCGCTCGGCATGTCCTACAGCCAGCGCATGCGCAGGGTCGTGCTGCCCCAGGCGATGCGCATCGTCATCCCGCCCACGGGCAATGAGTTCATCGCGATGATCAAGGACACTGCGCTCATAGGCCTGCTCGGCACGACCCTGCTCTGGGCTGATCCCTTCCGCGTGGCTCAGCTCACCGGCAAGGCTGACTTCCGCAACCTCGAGGCGCTCATCATCGCCGCGCTTGTCTACTGGGGTCTCACCGCGATCTTCTCCTTCTTCCAGCGCAAGCTCGAAGCACGCATGAGCAAGGGATATGTGCGGACCGCGGTGAAGGCCGGATGAGCGCCCCCGTCGTCCGCGTGAGCGGACTCCATAAGTCCTTCGGCGACCTCGAGGTCCTCAAGGGAATCGACATGGACATCGATGCCGGCGAGGTTGTCGTCGTCTTCGGTCGATCGGGATCAGGCAAGAGCACCTTCCTGCGGTGCATCAACTTCCTCGAGGATCCCGATCAGGGCTCGGTCGAAGTGGCCGGCATCAGCGTCTCGGCGGGGCTGCCCACGCGACATCGTCGCAAGGAGATCCGACGCCTGCGCACGCACTGCGGGATGGTCTTCCAGCAGTTCAACCTCTTCCCGCAGATGACCGTGCTCGACAACGTCATGGAGGGGCCGCTGCGTGTCAAGGGTGAGCCCGCAGATGAGGTGCGCGAGCGCGCCCTTCAGTTGCTTGCTGATGTCGGCCTGGACGACAAGGCTGACCAGCATCCGATCCGACTCTCCGGCGGGCAGCAGCAGCGCGTGGCCATCGCGCGCGCCCTGGCGATGCGGCCCGAGGTCATGCTCTTCGACGAGCCGACCTCGGCTCTCGATCCGGAGCTCATCCACGAGGTCCTCGCGGTGATGAAGCGTCTCGCCGAGGCCCATGCGACCACGATGGTCGTCGTGACCCATGAGATGGGCTTCGCTCGCGAGGTGGCTAACCGGATGTGCTTCTTCCACGATGGGATCATCCTCGAGCAGGGCACACCGGAGCAGATGTTCAGCGCCCCCGAGCGCGCGGAGACCAAGAAGTTCCTCGACGCCGTCATCTGACGGGCCCTAGCGCCCGGAACCGGATCGATGGTGCGCGCGTCACCTTCGCTAGGGTCGGGCGGCGAATGGGAGGGTCCGTGACCACCGAGGCTGTCGCTTCCGCAGGGGCAAACGAGTCGCTTCCCGCCAGGGGTCGGCACCGCGGCGCATACCTGGAGATGCTCATCTCAAGCATGCTCGGGCTGGTTGCCTCGCTGGTGCTCTCGATCGACGCGGTTGTCCTCGCAGCCGACCCCAATGCCGGGCTGTCGTGCAACATCTCCGAGACGATCTCGTGCGCCAAGGTAGGTGTGAGCTGGCAGGCGAATCTGCTCGGCTTCCCCAATGCCTTCCTCGGCCTCATCGCGGAGCCTGTCGTCATCACCATTGCGGTCGCCGGCCTGGGAGGGGTGCACTTCCCCCGATGGTTCATGAATTCAGCCATGGCCGTCTACGCCGTCGGCCTGGGCTTCGCCTACTGGCTCTTCTTCCAGGCATACTTCGTCATCGGCGCAATGTGCCCGTGGTGCCTGCTCATCACGGCGACGACGACGACCGTCTTTGCGAGCCTGCTCCGGGTGAACCTGTCGGACAACACCTTCGGCCTGTCGCCGCGCGCCTACGAGCGCGCGCGGTATCTGCTGCGCATCGGCGTAGACATCTGGGCCACGGTCCTCATCATCACGGTGCTGGCCGCCATGGTGATTGCCCGCTACCTCTAGGTCGAATCTTCAGCCGGGACCTTGACACGAGGTTTACACAGGGCTACTTTCTGTAAACCATGGAGCCGTCGACGTCCGCGCCTGCCTGGCGTGATGCCAAGCGCTACCTGTGGGTCTTCGGGCTCACCATGCCCCTGCTGCCCTTCCTCGCCGTCATCCTCAACTCCGCGACCGGCTGGGGTGTCTGGCTGTGGCTCGGCCCCATCGTGATCCTCGGCCTCGTCCCTCTCATTGACTGGACCGCGGGACTCGATCCTTCCAATCCACCCGATGACGTGATCAAGGCCCTCGAGCAGGACCGCTACTACCGCTGGCTCACCTATCTCTTCCTGCCGCTGCAGTACGCCGGGTTTGCCTTCGCCTTCTGGTACATCGCGACGGCGGATCTCAGCGTCCTCGACCGAATTGGCCTTGCGGTGACGGTCGGCTTCATCGGCGGCCTCGGCATCAATACCGCGCACGAACTGGGACATAAGAAGGAGAGCGTCGAGCGCTGGCTGTCCAAGATCGCGCTGGCCCAGACCTTCTACGGCCACTTCTACATCGAGCACAATCGCGGCCACCATGTGCGGGTCGCCACGCCTGACGATCCGGCGAGTTCGCGCGTGGGCGAGAGCTTCTACAGGTTCTGGCCGCGGACCGTCGCTGGTTCCTTCGCGAGCGCCTGGCGTCTGGAGTCGCGCCGCTACTCGCGACGAGGCCAGCATCCCTTCCGCATCGGCAACGACGTCCTCAATGCCCTGCTCATGTCCGCTGTGCTCTGGGCCGTCATGGTGATCTGGCTCGGCCCGGCGATCCTGCCTTACCTGGTCATCCAGGCCCTTGTCGGATTCACGCTGCTCGAGGCGGTCAACTACCTCGAGCACTACGGACTACTGCGCCAGGTCGTCGGCGTGCCGGGAAAGGAGATGATCCTTCTTGCGCTCGTGCCCCCGCTATGGAACCGCGTCATGGATCCGCGCGTGTCGATGCACTACGACGGTGACATGTCGCTGGCCAACATCCAGCCGAGCAAGCGCGAGCGTGTCTTGCGTCGCTTCCCGTCGACGCCTGTGGCGGTGGAGACGGTCGTGGCCGAGTCACTGCCGGGAGCCGTGGCGCTGCTCACCGGCGGCAGTGTCATCGCCACCTGCCCCGGCTGCGGATACTCCTACGACGAGCGTCGAGGCGATCCTCGCGAGGGATTCCCCGCGGGCACTGCCTTCGCGAGCATCCCCGACACCTGTTGCTGCCCCGACTGCGGCGTGCGCGACAAAGTCGACTTCCTCGTCACGCACGGCGAGTGATGATGCCCGTCACCCAGATGGCGACCGGCGAGCGGATTCTCGCGGCTGCCGCGGAGATGACCGCCGAGCTCGGTTGGTCGGGGGTCACGATGGCGGCGGTAGCGGAGCGCGTGGGAGTCAGCCGCCAGACCGTCTACAACGAGTGGGGAACGCGCGATCGCCTGGCTGAGGCCATGGTGCTGCGCGAGCTCGGCAACTTCCTGGATGCGGTGGATGCTGGCTTCGACGCGCATTCGCGCGATCTCGAGGCAGGGACGCGCGAGGCGATTCAGCGGGTGATCGATCTTGCCGGGGTCAACCCGCTGCTGCGCGCGATCGTGACGGCGACCCACGGTGCGGAGACCGAGCTCGTGCCTCTGCTGACCACGAGGGCCGACGTCGTCATCGCGGTGGCACGCGAGCGCGTGGCAGATCGCCTCGTGGCCTACCCGGGCGTGTAGCGTGACTCGGTCGAGATCGTGTCGGACATCCTCGTGCGCACGGTGTTGAGTCACGTCATGCAGCCTGCGCCGGATTCATCCTCCCCGGCTGCGGACCTTGCCCGGGCGACGACTCGTCTCCTCGCGTCCTAGTGGGTGCTCACTCCCGACCAGGAGCGGGCGTGCCTATGCGCGGATGACCGTGCCGGTACGCAGTGGCAGGAGCACCGGAATCTGGAGCAGTCCGATGACCGCGAGGACGACGTAGACGAGAGACCAGGATCCCGCGGCGTCGAGCAGTGCACCCGCGAGGGTCGGCCCGATCGCAGCGAGGAGATAGGTCACGGCAAAGGCCATGGCGGTGAGGCGCGCCGCTGAGGGAGCGTCGGGAGAGAACTCACTCAGCATCGAGAGGCCGATGGTGAAGCCCCCCGCGTTGGTGAAGCCGAAGAGGAAGAGGACGACGACGGTGAGGAATCCAGGGGTGTAGGCGAGGCTCACGAGGCATGCGGACGTGACCAGGACCTTCGCGACCCACACCACCCTGCGACCGGGCAGCCTCTGCACGAGCCAGGGCATGAGCAGTGCCGCGACGATCTGCGAAGCCGTGAAGAGACCGAAGAGCAGGCCGCCCTCCTCGGTGGTCCAGCCGCGCTCGTCGAGTGAGGGTGCGATCCACGCGAGAGCGGTGTAGAAGACGAGCGAGTTGATCGCCAGAAGAGCGGTGAGTGCCCAGGCGAGGGAGTTGCGCCAGGGCAGCGACCGCACCGAGATCGCTCCCACCGTGCGCTCAGACGATGGCCGTCTGTACGGCGCCTCGACAGCGGTCCGCAGGACCAGCGCGGCTCTCGCGGGAAGTG
>CAZLMT010000127.1:2974-6035 GCA_964560615.1 uncultured Actinomyces sp. | reverse complement strand
GGGCTGGCCCCTAGAGTGATCCACGTGTCGGAGCCCACGACCCAGCAGGTGATCCTTGCGGTCGTACTCGTCTTCGGTGTTGCGACGGCCTGCCAGTTGATCGCGCCAAAACTGAGGATCCCAGCGCTAGTGCTGCTCCTGCCAGCCGGCTTCTTGCTTGGCATCATGGTTCCCAATGACATGCCGGGCGCAGTCCTCGGACCGATCTTCCCCACGGCAGTCGACTTCGTCGTGGCCATCATCCTCTTCAACGGGGGTGTGGGCCTGACCGCGATCAAGCTCCAGGCCAAGGAGCGCAATGTCGTGCGCCGACTCGTGTGGATCGGCGCGCCCGTCACGGGAGTGCTTGCCGCGGCGGGAGCCCACTTCATCATCGGGATGCCATGGCCGATCGCAGCCATGCTGGGTTCGATTCTCATCGTCTCGGGGCCGACGGTCATCAATCCCATCCTCGATTTCGCGCGCCCGAATGCGCGCGTGCGCCGCATCCTTGTGTGGGAAGGGACCTTGCTCGACCCGCTCGGGGCGCTAGCGGCGGTCGTCGTCTTCCAGATCATCAAGGCGAGCGATGCGACGTCGATCCCCGAAGGCATCGCGATCTTCTTCGGGGGGATCCTTGTCGCCGTCGTGGCCGCCGCGATCGGCACCGCGCTCTTTGTCATCGGCGGCCGCCTTGCGCGAGGCAACGCCACTCTCGACACGCAGGTGGTGCTGGCGTCTGTCCTCGTCACGGCCGGCCTCGCCAACCTCGTCACCCAGGACAGCGGACTGCTGGCCGCAGTCCTCATGGGCATGGCGGCTCCACGCGTGGCCAAGAAGCTTGGCACGTCCTTGGACCATGGCAGCGCGTTCTTCGACACCATCGTGACCATAGGCATCGGCGTGCTCTTCGTGTCGATCTCCGCGCTCGTGCCCCTAGAGACTGTGCAGGCCATCTGGATCCCGACGGTCATCCTGGCCGTGCTCCTCATCCTCGTGCAGCGGCCTCTCATCAGCGCCCTGTGCTCGTTCGGCTCTGGGCTCACGCGCAAGGAGCGCGCCTTCATCGCGGTCATGGATCCGCGCGGCATCGTCGCGGCCGCCACCGCATCCAGCGTGGGCGCAGTCCTGGTGGCCGCGAAGGTCCCCGGTGCCCAGGACCTGCTGCCGGCGGCGTTCATCATCATCGCGGTGACCGTGACGTTCTACGGGCTCACGGCGGTGCCCTTCGCCAAGGCGCTGGGCCTGCGGGCGGAGCCGGCAGATGCGGGGAATGTGACCGCCTCGGAGGCGACACCTTCCCCATCGTGACGTAGAGGTGACCCCTTCCTCATCGTGAGGGAGTCGTGAGGAAGGGGAGGGGCGGCCTAACGCCGTCCGGGGGCCCGGGGTGACACTGGTCGTATGACCGGTCAGCAAAGAGTCATCAAGGTGGTCATGACCGCCGTGGTCTTCGCGCTGGCCCTGGGCGTGGCACCGATCCAGTCCGCCCAGGCCTCGCCCACCTACTCGAGCCAGGACTACTCGAGTTTTTTCGGCGAGGGGGAGCTCACCGGGGCCGGATGGGCCACTTGTGCACCGATCACCTGGAGCGCAGACACGCGGGGCCTCACCTCTGCCCAGGCGCGGCGCGAGATCGCGCGCCTGCGTGATGCCTGGCGCATGTGGGCCGATGCCGCGGGCGTCGAGGCCGTCTTCACCGGGCGTGAGGACCTCGCCTACGACCCAGCGCGCTACAGCCTCGTCCCCGCCGACGGGTCTGCACCGGTCGAGCAGCATGTCTACATCGGCTTCAAGACGCGCAAGCAGGTGCCGATCCTCACCGGTGGCGCAGTCGGCCTCGCAATGCCGACGATGGTCCTGATGGAGGAGCGTCGCATCGTCGGCGGCATGGCCATCATGATGCGCGGTTACGCGATCGAGCAGGCGCGCATCGATCCGACAGCACTCACACACGTCTATGTCCACGAACTCGGCCATGTGCTTGGCCTCGGCCATGCTCAGTCCCGCGCCAACGTGATGTACCCCGAGGTGCAGAGCGTGGCGAACCTCGGCGACGGAGACGCTTCGGGGATCGCGCGCATCACGCAGGAGTGCGCTGCCGCTTAGCTGCGCAGCCGTCTCAGTGCGCTGCCGTTTGGCTGCGCCGGGTCGAGTCAGCGGCCGCGAGGTTGGGGCAGGACCTTGACCTGGGGGAGCGGATAGAGCGGCGGGGATGGCTTGTCGGCTGTGGCCGGGCCGTCGGGCACATCCCAGATGTTCGTGGCGCCATCGCACCACTGCCGCACAGGAAGCCCATAGACCCCGGGCTTTTTGGGCCAAGTGATGTCCATCGGGAAGAACGTCGGCGTATTGAACGCCGGCACATCTCCGATGAGCTTCCATATGACCTTGGTGGTCTTGCCCGAGCGCTTGACCGAGGAGGACCACTCGTCGACTGATTGCGGCACCACCTTGACGTAATCCTTGTTGAAGTACGCCGCAACCTTGTCCACGCCTGCTTGGTTTCGCAGGCAGCCGTGCTGGATCTCAAGTGTCATCGTCGACGTGCGACCGGCGTATGCCGGAGCTCCTCTGAGATCGACGATCGCATGCGCGGATGCGGGTGCGGCCGATGCGATCACCAGCGGCGTGGCGATGAGTGCGGTGGTGAGCGCGGACATGGTGAAGCGCAGAGCGCGAGGGGTCATAGGCGCAGACTACTCACTGCGGCTATCCACGACGCCGCAAGAGGATTCTCACGTGTCCGGTCTCAATCTGGTTTGCGAGCAGTCGTGAGAGGCAAGGCCCTTGATCTCAGTCCGCATGGGGTTCCGTATGGGCTGGGTCACCTCTGCGGCCGAAGTCGTCCTCACCGCTGCGCAGGAGACTTGTCGGTCCATCAACGTGGTGGCGCGAGTGCCGCGAGTGATCCGAGCTTCCTAGGCATGGGCACGTCCTTCAGCGGCGTCAGGCCACGCGCCGATTTCGACGTGATCGATGCCGACATCGACAAGGCACTGACTCGCGCCACCAAGAAGGCTGGCAAGGACATCGACGAGGGTGACGTGGCCGCGCCTCTCGAGGACCTCGAGAAGGGCCT
>CAZLMT010000127.1:1695-2964 GCA_964560615.1 uncultured Actinomyces sp. | reverse complement strand
GCTTCCTAGGCATGGGCACGTCCTTCAGCGGCGTCAGGCCACGCGCCGATTGCGACGTGATCGCCCAGAAGGGCTGCCTGCACGTCCACCTGGCAAGGACATCGACGAGGGTGACGTGGCCGCGGCTCTCGAGGACCTCGAGAAGGGCCTCGATAAGTCGGCCAACATCGCTTGCGAGTAAGTCACACCGCTCATCATGAGCCCACGTGCCGGTGGCCCCTGAGCCGCCGGCACGTGGGCTTTGTCATGGAGGAGCTGAGTGCGTCTCGCACTCACACTCGGACGCACGCAGCCGGGTAAAGTGCGCCCATCATGCGCATTGTGTGCCAGCAGCTCACTCCCACCGTCGGCGATGACGCGGCCAACCACGAGGCGACGCTCACCGTGGTGCGCGACGCGGTCGCGCGCGGAGCCGATCTCATCGTCCTTCCCGAGCTTTGCACGAGCGGCTACGTCTTCGCGGATGCGGGTGAGGTCGAGGCGGCGGCCCTGACCCTCGACTCGTCACTGATCCGCGAGTGGATCACCGCGCTGGAGGGCACCGACGCGGTCCTCGTGGCCGGCATCCCCCTGCGGGAGGCCGATGGAATCGCCAATGCCGCGGTGATGCTCGACGCGGGTGGCGTCCTCGCCGTCTACCGCAAGGTGCACCTGTGGGACGAGGAGAGGCGCTGGTTCCGCGCGGGGAGCGAGCCGCCCCCCGTGGTCGAGACGCGGCACGGACGCATCGCCATGATGGTGTGCTTCGACCTGGAGTTCCCCGAGATGGTGCGCGGGGTCTTCCTCCAGGGCGCCGAGGTCATCGCGGCGCCCACCAACTGGCCGGCGGTCGTCGTGCCTGCGGGGGAGCGTCAGCCTGAGGTCCACGACGCCATGTCTTCGGCACGGCTCAGTCGCATCTTCATCGCCTGCTGCGATCGCGGTGGCAGCGAGCGCGGCAGCACTTTCGCGGGTGCGAGCGCCATCATCGGGCCCGATGGCTGGCTCCGGGCCGAGAGCGAGAGCGCGGGCGCCACGACGGTGCAGGCCGATGTGGATCTGAGTGAGGCTCGCGACAAGTCCACGGGCCGGATCAACGACGTACGCGCCGATCGCCGGCCCGATGTGTACGCCGCGACGCCTGTCGTGCCCTAGGGGCGTCTCGCCTGCTCGACGGTGCGCCCTCAGGGCTACATCCGATTTCTGATTCACAATCAGAAATCTGTTATCGTCCTCCCATGGTCGACATCCGTATCCGGGACCGCAACCAGATCACCGTGCCTGGGGATA
>CAZLMT010000127.1:0-1685 GCA_964560615.1 uncultured Actinomyces sp. | reverse complement strand
CTGGGGATATCGCGCGAGCAGCTGGCGTCGGTCCCGGCAGCATCTGTCGCATGGACTACGCCAATGGAGTCATCACCATTACCCCGGCCGATGCGCCTGCCGCACGAGGGCTCGAGAGCTATGCCGGGATTGCGCGAGGAGCCTGGGGTCGGTCGCCCGAAGAGGTCGAGCAGCGCATTGCGGATGATCGCGATTCATGGCAGCGCTGAGTCCCGTCGACGCGCTCCGTGGTCGGCGCGTCTACATCGACGCCAACATATTCATGTACTTCCTCGATGGATCGACCCAGTGGGCCGCTCCCGCTGCGACAGTCCTGGCCGGTGCCGGACAGGGGGACTTCGCGGCCGTGACCGGCGAGGCGGCCGTCGCCGAGGTCATGGTCGGCCCCTATCGCACGGGTGATTCCATGCTGATCCGATCGACCCGCGAATTCTTTGCGCAACCTCGCTTCGTCGAGGTCATCGGGCATCCCCAGCAGGTCTGGGATGACGCGGCGATGTTGAGGGGGACGAGTGGCGTTCCCCTTATCGATGGCCTGCATATCGCGACTGCGGCCCACTCGCGGTGCGACACCCTTGTCACCAACGACAATCGCATGAAGCCGCTACTCGGTGTGGATGTGGTTCCCCTGAGCGTCTTCCTCTGAGACTTAGGGTATCCCCGGTGAACATCGCGCTCGACGATCCGATGTGGGTGGACCGCTAGCGGCGGGCATGGTTCATGCTGACCCCGTGGCCCGCATCCTGACCGACCAGGACATCGCTTCGGCGGGCCTTCCCCTGAGGGACGTCTACGACCTTGTGGTCGAGGGGTTCCGGCTTCATGGGCGCGGGGAGTTCGAATGCCCACCCAAGGTGGGGATCCACACGCGGCCCGGGGCCTTCACGCACGCGATGCCGGCGTACCTGCCGACCAAGGATCTCGCGGGCACCAAGCTGGTCAGTGTCTATCCCGACAACCCGGCCAGGGGATTGCCGTCGCTCAACGGCCTCATCCTCATGATGGATCCGGAGACGGGCATGGTGACCGACCAGATCGATGCGGCGTGGGTGACCAAGGTGCGCACGGCCATGGTGAGCATGGTGGATGCCCAGTGGCTGGGCAATCCCGATCCGGTGTTCGGTGTTGTCGGCGCCACCGGTGTCACCGGGCGCGCTATCGAGATCGTGGCGACCCCCAGCGACGAGGCGATCGTGCGCGAGTGCGACGTGGTGATCGTCTGCACGGCGCACCTGCCGGAGCCGATCCTCAAGGCCGAGTGGCTGCGCGCGGGGCAGAACATCGTCAACGTGCACATGCGCGCGTGGTCCCCGGATGTGCTCGCATCGGTCGATCTCGTCTCATGCGATGACCGTCGGCCGGTGATCGATCCGCGGAACGGACTCGTGGACCTCTATCCCGGCCTGATGCCCGACATAGAACTCGGCCGTGTCCTCGTGGGCGCCGAGGTTGGCCGCGACAGCGCCGAGCAGACGCTCATGTCCTTCAACTACGGCCTGGCGATCTTCGACGTCCTCGTCGCTGACTACGTTCGTGCGCGGATCTAGGCACTCAGGCGACGACGAAACAAGCACCAGCGACGACGATGATCAGAGCGAGCAGTTCGATCCTCGTGAGGGTCTCCTTGCAGAAGGCGACAGCCAGGAGCGCGGTCACCATGGGGCTGAGGGCGGCGAGGATCGAGA
>CAZLMT010000126.1:5346-6035 GCA_964560615.1 uncultured Actinomyces sp. | reverse complement strand
CGCAGATCCGAGGAGAAGGGAATCTCCTGCAGCCGCGGCATCTGATCGGCCCGCTGCACAATGCCCGCGTCCGCATCCCGTGCCGCCACAACGAGAGCCACCTCCATTGGATCGCCGAAACTGCCCGACGTGCCTGCTGTCTCGGCATCCACCCTTGCGTCGTTGCACAGGACACCGGCGAGTAGGCAATCCCTCGCCCCCTCAGTCAGGTGATCGTCCCTGAGCACGAACCAGCAATCTGCTCCGTAGACCGAGTGAACACGCATCTGGTTCTGCGTCAGAGTGCCGGTCTTGTCCGTGCAGATCACCGTGACACTGCCCAAAGCCTCCACAGCCGGCAGATGTCGAATGAGCGCTCGCCGGCGGGCCATCCGCGCCACGCCGATCGCCAGCGTCACGGTGACCACCGCGGGCAGTCCCTCAGGGATAGCCCCCACGGCAAGCGCCACCGCGGCCGTCACCATGTAGCCGATGGGCTCACCACGCACGATGCCGACGAGGAACGTCGCCGCCGCGAGGGCCAGGATGCCCACCGTCAGCCATCGACTGAAGCCTGCGAGTCGTCGCTGGAGAGGCGTCTCCACGCCCCCGGCCGACCGCACGAGTGAGTCGATGTGCCCAATCTGCGTTCCCGACCCGGTGGCCACGCACAGACCCTCGGCCTTGCCCGCGGTGACGAACGTGCCTGA
>CAZLMT010000126.1:0-5336 GCA_964560615.1 uncultured Actinomyces sp. | reverse complement strand
GACGAGGGGCGTGTCCTCAGGGAGCACCACGCCCTGCTTGTGCACGGGGAAAGACTCACCGGTGAGCGCTGCCTCGTCCACCTGAGCGCCCACGACCGCCGTCAGCCGGATATCCGCAGGAACCTGGTCACCGGCTTCAAGCAGAAGGAGGTCACCAGGCACAACCTCCTGTGCGCGCAGCCTGCGAGTGACGCCGTCGCGCACGACCGTGGCAGAGGTCGCACTGAGCTCCGACAGCGCGGCGAGTGCTCGAGCGGCTCGTGACTCCTGGATGAAGCCGACGGCAGCGTTGACGAAGACCACCACCAGGATGACCGCGGCATCGACCCACTGGCCGATGATGAGCGTGGCCACGGCTGCTGCGAGCAGGACGTAGATCATCGGACTCTGGAACTGCCGAGCAATGAGCCGCAGCGGGCTCGCTGCAGCGCGCGCGACGAGTTCGTTGGGCCCTAGTGCCTGCATCCGGCGCCGGGCCTCGTCCTCGGAGAGGCCGGAGGTCGGGTCAGTGGCTAGATGCCGGGCGAGATCACTGCAGCTCAGGGCGTGCGCATGCTGCGGGCATGACGATGCAATTCTCTGCTCGGCCATGGTGTCAAGGACCGAGCCCTAGGTCGACGTCCGATCGCGCACGAGGAGGACCGGGCAGTCGACGTGGCGCGCGAGATAATCTGCCGTTGATCCTACGTGCAGGCGCTTGAGGCCACGCAAGCCCTGGGTGCCCATGACCACTAGGTCGCAAGAGTGACCCTCCACGAAGTGGGCGAGGTCGTTGCGCACGTTGACCGTGAGATCCCATTCCTGGGGGCGCAGGATCGTGCTCTCGACGTCATCGCAACAACCGCCCGCGACCTCGGCAGCCGACTGGACTCCCGCGGCAGTGGTGCCGTCTCCGGTCTCGACCCCGACGACGTCCACATGGGTCGCTCGGATCCACGGCAGGGCAGCGAGGACGTCGAGCGCGGCCCGCGAATGGGGCGAGCCATCAGCGGCGATAGTGACGCTGCGGACCGCGCGCGACCCCTTGGCGATCACCGTGGGCGCGTTGGGGCACGCCAGGAGGGATTCGGCCACGCTGCCCAGGTGAAGTCGCTTGCGCAGGCCCGCTCCTCGTGGCCCGATGACGAGGAGGTCGGCGCTGACTTCCTCCAGCACCGTTCGCGGATCGCCGTGGGCCCGCATGTGCCGCACGGATGCGAAACCTGCTGAGGTAGGTGCGACCCGAGGGCGATTCGGATGCCACTCCCGAGGCGCCGCCGCGGACGCGGACCCGGGCTCTGGCACGACGAAGAGGACCTCTGCCCTCCACCCTGGCCAAGCCTGGGCGCATACCCATGCCCAGGCGATATCGGCCCCTTCGGAGGAGTCGTCCGCGAAGACAAGCAGTGGTTCCATACATCCACTAGAACACTCCTGATTTCGCAGCAGTGTCACAGGCCGGTCAGAGTTCGATCAGAATTCCGATCACATCTGCAGCAGCGACTGCAGCTGCGGATCTCCGAAGGAATCCTGCAGAAGTTTGCCGTTGACGAGGACGGTCGGCGTCCCTGTCACTCCCCGCGCGAAGGCCGCCTGCGTCGTCGCAGCGACGAAGGGGATGAAGCGACCTTCCTCGATGCACGTCAAGGTCTCATCGCCTGACCCCACACCACCGGCGAGCGCGGCGAGAGAAGCGGCATCGAAGCGCGTCGCAGGATCGGTGCCCCCGGGAGCCGCAAATATCGCGGTGTTGAACTCAACGAAGGCCTCGACCCCTTCAAGGTCGAGGACGCAGGCGGCCGCGCTCGCCGCTCGGGCTGATGCACCGGGCGGGCTGAGACTCCTATTGGACTCGCCGAGGAACGCCATGTTGTATTGGCGCACCGCGAGGCCGGATCCAGGCTCCAGCGCCCGCTCCATGAGCGCCGTCCCGATCTCGATCTCCCAGCGCTGGCAGTAGGGGCACTGGTAGTCGACGTACACATCGACGAACTTCGCCGCCTCCGGGTCACCGACGACGATCGCGCCGGTCTTGTCCGCTCCGGCCGGCAGCGCCATGTCGCCCGTGACAGATACCGACGGCGGAGTGGACGCGGGGGAGGGAGCCGCCTGAGTGCCCGGCGTCGCCGCATCACCCGCTGAGCCACCTGCGGCTGTGCGCCCCTCGCTCGTTCGGGCGGACAGGGAATCGATCTTCGCTTCGAGCGACGACACCTGTGATGACAGCGAGACGATGCCCACCACGGACCAGACGGCAAGGACAATGACAAGCACCAGGCTCACGACGGTGATCGCGCGCAGGACACCCACCTGGCGGCGAAGGCGCTTTATGCCCCCATGCGCACGCTCCGTCGCCTCGGGCGTGGGGACCTGGCTCGTCGACACGCTCTGAGCCTAGGGCCCCATATGCTGATGGCCTCAGATACGACGCCAGGAGACCGATGCCTCACCTGACCCGCCTGCCGCTCATCTGGGTCGCACTGGCGCTCGCCCTCACGGCCGCCGCGGGAATGTTCTCGGCGGTGCAAACCGCCCATGCGGCCCCCGCGGTCACGACAGACCCGGCCGCCGATCCCACAGGCGCCGAGGCCCTGATCTCTGTTGTGATCACGAGTATGTCGAACGTCACCCTGCAAGAGGGCACCTTCCACGCCAACTTCTACCTCGGCGTGAGTTGCAGCGAACCCTGCCGGGCAGACGAGTGGGACCTAGTCAACGCCAACAGCTACACGTCCGAAGTGACCTTGGAGGAAGTAGGGCAAACGTGGTGGCTGGTATCCGGGACCTTCGTCCTGCAGCCTGACGTAAGGCTCTTCCCCTTCGACACACAGAAACTTCCCATCATCATCGAGCACCAAAACCTCACCGTGGAGCAGCTCACCCTCGTGCCCAATGTGCCCGGCAGCGAGGTCAGCTCGGAAATCGGCGTCCCCGGCTGGAGCCTTGAGCCCTTCACCTTCACCTCATCCGAGCACTACTTCCCGGCCTTCGATGAGACCTACTCTCGGGTGGAGTTCGACGTTCCGATTGGCCGCAGCGCCGTGGCCAGCGTCACCAAGTACTACATCCCGCTCCTGACCTTCATCCTTCTCGGCATGGCTACGCTCTTCCTCGGGCGCAACGACTACCAGGTCAGGACGGCCGGGACCGCGCTCGTCGGCCTCACTGTCTTCTATGTCTTCACCTCAGGCGGCGTGGGCGCGGTCGGATACCTCACCGTGTGGGACGTGTCCGTCATCGTCGGCTACATCGCCCTGGGTCTGGTGCTCCTGGCCGGGATCATCGGCTCCCACCTCTTCCACGAGCACAAGCTCGAGGGTGAGGACGGCGAGGCCCTCAACAAGAAGATTCGATTCGGATTCCTCACCGGGATCGGGATCTTCCTTGGGATCAGCGCCGTCACCATCACACTCATCGCCTCGCTCACCTGACGCTCCTCGCATGAGCGAGGGGCTGGACCCTTACGGATCCAGCCCCTCAACGTGCGTCGTGTGATCAGGCGCCTGAGCAGGGGGCGCTGTAGTCGTACGCCTGGGCCGTCGGACCGACGTAACCCATGAGGAGAGTCTCGATACCGAGAGCACCCTCCTCGGACGGGATATTGATCGACACCGAGCGGTCGACGTCCGCAGGCGGGCCGCCAACGAGCGAGTTGGGCAGGGCGCCCTCGTAGTCGACCTCGACGCCACCCTGCACCGCGGCGACCAGGCCCTCGCGGGTCAGGTCACCACTCGCAGCGGCCTTCTCGAGAGCTGCCTTGAGGGGGTACTGCCACACCCAGCCGTAGGTGTAACCGTCATTGGAGGGGAGCACACCCTCGCCCAACTGGGCCTGCATCGCATCCATCGCCGCCGACGGAGTGCCGAAGGAGCCCGTGGTGCCGACGTTGGTGTAGGTCGCGAGGAGTGCAGGAGCGGCAGCCGTCTGCAGCAGGAGCGGGTTCCATGTCGGCGCTGCGCCGAGGAACTGCCCCTCGAAGCCGGACGCCACGGCCTTGCCGATGATCTCAGCGGCCTCTGCCGGGCCGACGCCGATCGCGACGACGTCGGCGCCCGACTCGAGGACTGCCGACACTGCCGCGTCCTGGTTGCCCGCGGCAGCGTTAGGCGCCGTCTCGACGAAGCCCGTGAACTCGACTCCATTGGCGGCAGCCCACTTCTCGGCACCCGCGGCGTAGTCGCCGCCGTAGTCACCGGGATAGCCGACTGCGACGAGCTTGGCGATGGGGGTCTTGTTCTCCACCCACCAGTCGAGGCCACCCATGGCTGCGATGCAGTACGACGAACCCGACTCCAAGATGACGCCGCCGTCGGTCTCGGGGAACTGCCAGCCCGACCACCACGAGGCGGGTACACCGATGACGTTGTCGGCCTCCATGTCGCCGAGGATCGCCTGGGTCTGCGGCGTGCCCAGAGTCTGGGCGAGCGCGAGGATGTTGGGCTCGATCGCGCGGTACTCCTGGCTGTGCACGGCCGGGTCGTACTTGTTATCGCGCGTGTTGGCGGCCATGTTGACGTCGAAGCCGGAGATGCCGCCCTGCTGATTGACGTAGGTCCAGAAGTCCTGCTGGCCCGTGACCACCTGGGTCGCCAGCGGCGCGACTGGACCCTCGGTCAGATCGGAGACGACGCCCAGGCAGATGCACCCGTTGCCAGGATTGATGGCCTCGGGGCACGGCTCGTCGGTGACACCGACATCGAAGACGATGCCTTCGCGGGGTGAGGTGCCCCCCTCGGATGATGCCGCCTGGGTCGGGGTCGCGTCGCCGCCCCCACTGCTGCACCCCACGAGCACCAGGGCAGCCGCCCCTGCGCCCGCGAGGACCTTCGCCATGCGCTTGGACACCACGACTTCCTCCTCATGCCATCGGCTCTACGCCAGTCCCCGGGCCAGCGCTCCTGGCGGGATCCCTGGCCCTAGACGCCCACTCTGTCAAAGAAAAGGGGCCTCCGCTAGGAACTTCGCCCCGCGGGGGGCCCAATCCTTGGCAAGATGGCTGGGCATCAGGGCGGTGCGGCCCGGGGGCCGGCTAGGTCGCCCTGCCGGGCTCTACCGCCAAGGGTCGGGCTTGACCGCCAAGGGAGGAGAGGCACCCGGTGCTCGCCGTCGAGAACCTCGAGGTTGTCTACGAGGACGTGATCCTCGTGCTCAAGGGGGTCAGCCTCCAGGTCCCTGAAGGGAGCATCGTCGCGCTCCTGGGCCCCAATGGGGCCGGCAAGACCACCGTAATTCGGGCCATGACCGGGCTCCTCGACGTCCACCGCGGGCGGATCTCCAAGGGCCGCGTCACCCTCGACGGACAGGATCTCGGCGGACTCCCCGCGCCCAAGATCGTCCAGGCCGGGGTCGGTCAGGTG
>CAZLMT010000125.1:0-6229 GCA_964560615.1 uncultured Actinomyces sp. | reverse complement strand
GCGAGCGTGTGCGCGGTGACCTCCGCGCGCTGCTCGCTGGTGAGCGGACCCCTCGACGCCTCGGCTCGTTCCAGCTGGTCGTCGACAGCGCAGGCGAGGAACATCGCGAGGATGGTCGGCGCAGGCCCGTTGATGGTCATCGAGACCGACGTAGAGGGATCGCACAGGTCGAAGCCGCGGAAGAGTTCGCGCATGTCGTCGATCGTCGCGATGCTCACCCCGGAGGTGCCGACCTTGCCGTAGATGTCGGGGCGTTCCGCGGGATCGCGGCCATACAGGGTCACGGAGTCGAAGGCGACCGACAGGCGGGTGGCCTCGCGGCCCTCGGCCAAGAGGTGGAACCTGCGATTGGTGCGAGCGGGATCACCCTCGCCGGCGAACATGCGTGCGGGCATCTCGCCATCGCGCTTGAGGGGGAAGACACCCGACGTGAAGGGAAAGCGGCCGGGGAGGTTCTCCGAGCGAAGGAAGCGGACCAACTCGCCGGCTGAGGCGCCGCGGGGCATTCCTACGCGGCAGATGCGTGTGCCCGACAGGGTGGTCCGCCACGCGCCGGGGTCGTCGCGCAGGGCGATGACGTCACCGGGCCAGTCGTGGAGCTCCTGAGTGATCTCGGGCAGGAGATCGGCGGCGCGGGCTTCGCGGGGCTCGGCCAGGGCGGCAAGCCCCGTGATCTCGAAGGCGCGGTCGAGTGCGGCGACTTCATCGGCTAGCTCGGCCTGCTCATGAGTCACGCGGTGGTAGTCGCGGATGGCCTGGGCGATCTCGGAGAGATAGCGCACCCGCTCGGCAGGGACGGGTCCCGCGCCAGCGGTGGTCACGCGCGATGCGGGAGCATTCGGCGCCTCCATACGCAGCCCGCGCTCGATGAGTTCGCGTGCGAGATGCTGGGTCAGCGCGGTGACACCGTCGTCGTCGAAGTGGGCGGCCGAGGTGCCGAAGACAGGCATGTCCTCCCATCGACGAGTGAAGTCACCCCGGTTGCGCAGGACCTGTCGGGATACGTCGCGAAGGGCATCGAGGGCTCCCCGGCGATCGAACTTATTGATGGCGACGACGTCGGCGTAATCGAGCATGTCGATCTTCTCGAGTTGGGTCGCTGCTCCGAACTCCGGCGTCATGACGTAGAGCGAGACGTCGGCGAGGTCGGTGATCGCGTGATCGCCCTGGCCGATGCCGGGAGTCTCGACGATGACCAGGTCATAGCCCGCGAGCGCGCACGCGCTGACTGCCACCGGCAGGTGGGCGGGCACCGCACCCTCGCCGCGCGTGGCGATGGAGCGGAAGAACACCCCGTCGTCTGCAGTGGAGTTCATGCGGATCCGGTCGCCGAGCAGAGCGCCCCCGCCCCGTGACCGCGTGGGATCGACGGCCAGCACGGCGATGCGCACCTTGCCTGCGCTGTCGAGGCGCATGCGCCGGACGATCTCGTCGGTGAGGCTGGACTTGCCGGAGCCGCCCGTGCCGGTGATGCCGAGCACGGGGACGCGGCGATGATCGCGTGATGCCCCCAGGATCTCGAGAGTCCGCGCATCAACCTGCTCATCGGCGATTGCCGTGAGCAATCGACCGAGAGCCACTTCGTCTCCAGTCATCACCGCTTCCAGCGGTGGGCTGGCCGGTCTCGTGCGCTCGCGGCACGTGGCGAGCATGTCGTCGATCATGCCGACGAGCCCGAGGCGCTGGCCGTCCTCGGGTGAGTAGATGCGCACACCCTGGCGGGCGAGAAGTGCGATCTCATCGGGCAGGATCACGCCTCCGCCCCCGCCGTAGACACCCACATGATCAGCGCCTGCCTCGCGCAAGGAAGCGCGCAAGTAGGTGAAGTACTCGACGTGACCGCCCTGATAGGACGAGATCGCTACGCCGTCAGCGTCCTCCTGGATGGTGGCGCGGACGACGTCGGCCACGCTGCGATCGTGGCCCAGGTGGATCACCTCAGCGCCCTGCGACTGCAGGATGCGGCGCATGATGGTGATGGCCGCGTCGTGTCCATCGAAGAAGGGCCGATCGGTCACGTCGCCTCCCGATGCACGGTGCCGCAGATACTTGGACATCTAAGTATCTGCAGCCTAGGGCGCCGGTGGCGGGGGAGCAAGCCGCACGATCCGGTCGGCGATGAGGTCCGCCTCCTCACGGTCGTGCGTCACGTGGATCGCCGGTGTCCCCTGATCGCGCAAGAGCGCCCTCACGTCGACAGCGAGGCGGTCCCGCAGGTCCCGGTCCAGCGCGCCGAAGGGCTCGTCGAGGAGGAGGAGCCGCGGGCGGGGGGCCAGGGCTCGTGCCAGGGCGATGCGCTGTGCCTCGCCGCCGGAGAGCGTGGCGACGTCACGGTGCTCGAAGCCGGGAAGGCCCACGAGCTCGAGGAGCTCAGCAACTCGCTGCGCTCGATCCTCGGGCGGCAGCCCGAAGCCGACATTGCCTGCGACGTCGCGATGCGGGAAGAGCAGTGGATCCTGGAAGACGAGGCCGATGCGTCGGCGATGGGCTGGCACCGGGGCGATGTCCTCGCCAGCCCACATGATCGTCCCGGAATCGGGTCGCTGGACTCCTGCGATGCAGCGTAGGAGCGAGCTCTTGCCCGAGCCGCTTGGACCGAGGAGCGCAACGATCTCCTGCGGGGCCACATCGAGGTCGAAGTCATGCAGCAGGGCACGGCCGTCGTAGGAGATGTTCAGTAGGCGCACCTGCAGGCCGGATGTCGCGTCGCTCATGGCTTCACCAGCCTCCACTTCGTCGCGGACGAATGCGCTCTGCCACGCCGACGATGAGCAGCGTGACGAGGAGCAGGATGACCGACAGGGCGGCGGCCACACCCGCATTGGCCTCACCGGGTCGCCCGAGGAGACGCACGATCTGCACGGGCACGGTGGGAGCGTCGAGGCGCACGAGGAACGCCGTCGCCCCGAATTCGCCGAGGGCGACGGCAGCAGCCAGTCCTGCGGCGACGGTCATCGCGCGCAGCGCCAGGCCGCCCTCCGTGGCCCACCACGCGCGCAGCGGTGGGGCGCCGAGCGTCGCCGCCACCTGGCGCATGCGCGGGTCGAGGGAGCGCAGCAGCGGCAGGACCACGCGGATGACGATCGGCAGCGCCACCAGTGCCTGACCCAGGGGCACAAGCAGCCACCAGCCGCGCATATCGACGGGTCCGCGCAATGACACGAGCAGCAGCCCGAAGCCGATCGTGACTGCGGAGACGCCGAGGGGCAGCGCCAGTGCGGCGTCGATCCATGCGCCGCGCCTGCCTGCCGCGAGGATGCCCGCGCATGCGAGGGCGCCGAGCAGGGTGGCCAGTGCGGTGGCGATGGCGGCGTACTGCAGGGAGAGGGCGAGTGATTCGAATGCCGAGGCCGAACGCGTCGTGGCCTCGGAGGGAGAGAAGGCTTCGGCGTACCAGGCGAATCCCCATCCTTCTCCCACGCGCAGCGAGCGCAGGAGGAGTCCGAGCAGGGGGATGACGATGGCCGCGGCAAGCGCGCAGGCATAGGCCACGGCGAGTCGGTCGGGTGCGGACGACACCGGAGCGCGCCGGGCGTCATCACCGAGGTGCTGCCGGACGGAGACGCGCTCCTGCAGACGCGCGGACCACACCACGGCTACAGCGACGAAGACGAACTGGAGCAGTGCGAGGCCTGCTGCCGCGGGGAAGTCGAGCCGCTGCACGGTCGCCGAGTAGATCTCCACCTCGATTGTGGGGAGTGAGGGGTCGCCGAGCACGAGGACGACTCCGAAGGAAGTGAACGTGAAGAGGAAGACGAGTGCTGCTGCACCGAGGAGTGCGGGGCGCAGGAGGGGCAGGGTGACGCGCGCGAAGGTGCGTGCGGGCCCGATGCCGAGGGTGCGCGAGACGTCGAGCAGGCGCGCATCCAGATGACCCCAGAGGCCTCCGACGATGCGCACGACCAGCCCGACGTTGAAGAACACGTGCGCCACGATGATCGCCGCCGTGGTGCCGGCGAAGGGCAGGATCTCGCGGAAGGCCAGTCCCACCACGATGGTGGGCAGGATGAACGGCACCGTGATGATCGCAAGCAGGGTGCGCCGCGCGGGAATCTCGAGTCGGTAGAGCGCATACGCGGCGGGCAGTGCGAGGAGAACGCTGAGCACAGTGCTGACAGCAGCCTGGATTGCCGTGTAGGCCACGATGCGCCAGGTGGCCGGCGCCGCGAGGGTCTCCCACGCCTCCGGGCCGAGCCCGGCGATCACGACCGCCGCGACCGGGATGAGGACCAGGGCGCCCACGACGGCGAGGGGCGCGACCGCCCATAAAGCTCGGGGCAGCCCGTCAGGGGTGGCTTGGCCGGGCCGCCGGGCCGTGCCGAGCGTCACCTGAGGACGACCTGCGTCCACTGCTCGATCCACTCGTCGCGCTGCGCTGCGATCTCTGCTGCGTCGAGCTCGAGCGGAGCCTCAGGTCGCGTGACGAAGCGCTCGAAGACCTCCGGCAGTGCCACGGAGTCACGGGCGGGGAAGACGAACATCGACAGGGGTACGTCGGCCTGGACCTCTGGCGACACGAGCCAGTCGACGACCGCGCGGGCGGCGTCGGGGTCCGGCGTTCCGCGCAGCACGCCGGCGAACTCCACCTGGCGGTAGCAGCCGTCGAGCATGACGGAGGTCGATGGGCGCTCCGGCTTGGGCTCCTCGGCGTAGACGATCTCCGCCGGCGGGCTCGTGGAGTACGACACGACGAGCGGCTTGTCGCCACCACCCCCGCCGGCGGTGAACTCGGTGAGGTAGGCCTCCGACCACCCGTTGACGACCATCACGTCGTTGGCGCGCAGCCGCTCCCAGTAGTCGGGCCACGCGTCGCCGTAGCGCGCGATGGTCGCGAGGAGGAACGCGAGCCCGGGGGAGGACGTCGCCGGGTTCTGCACGACGAGCAGGCCGCGATAGCGCTCATCGGCAAGGTCCTCCAGCGTGGACGGCGGCGCGATCCCCTGCTCCGCGAACCATCCGTCGTCGATGTTGACGCACACGTCGCCGTCGTCCACGGGCGTGACGACGCCGAGACCGGCGTCGCGCAGCTCCTCGCGGAGTGCTTCCGGGGATGCGACATAGGGGTCGAAGACATCGGCGTCGATTGCTCGCGAGAGCAGGGTGGTGTCGACGCCAAACAGCACATCGGCCTCGGGGTTGCCCGATGCCAGTACGGCGCGATTCACCATCTCACCGGCATCGCCAGCGGGGATGAACTCCACCGTGATTCCGCTGGACTGCTCGAAGGCGGTCACCAGGTCTTCGCTCAGCGCGAAGGAGTCGTGTGTGACGACCCGCACGGTGCGCGGCTCCGGGGGGCTGCTCGTGGCCGCGCTGCTGCTCGGGGTGGAGGATCCCGAGTCGGCAGGCGCGCCGCATGCCGTGAGTGCCAGGGCACCCGTGACGGCGAGCAGGGCGAGGGTCGGGCGGACGCGGCTCATCGGTCTCCCTTCGCTGGCATTACCCAGATCAGGTCTGCGGGTCGGCGGTGGCAACCGCCCTCTCAGCCCGACGTTCCCTCGAGCTCCCCAGGTATCCACGAGCATAGGCGGTCGGTGAGTGTGCCGCGCACTGCCATCGGTGGCAGGGTGGGCGCCATGACCTCCCTGACTGACCGATCCGTCATCGTCGTCGGCGCCACGGGCGGGCTCGGCCTGCCCATCGCGCGCGTCCTCGCTGCCGAGGGGTGTCGCCTCACACTCGTCGGTCGAGATGCCGAACGCATTCGAGCCACCGGAGTGCCTGGTGTGGCTGTGGGCGTTGATGTGCGCAAGGCGGCGAGCGCGGCGCACATCGTCGATGTCGCGATGGTCGAGCAGGGCGGGATCGATGGCATCGTCTATGCGGCCGGTGCTGTCGCATTCGGAGGCATCGATGAACTGCCCGACGACGTCATGATCGACCTCTTCACGCTCAACACGCTCGCGCCTATCCGCCTGCTGCGTGCCGCGCTCCCCGCGCTGCGCGCGGCCGCCGCCGCGAGCCGGGAGCCCTTTGTCGCGCACATCAGCGCGGTGGTGGCGGAGCAGCCTCAGGCGGGGATGGCGGCGTACTCCGCAACGAAGGCCGCGTTGGCTGCCTATGACACCGCGGCGGCGCGTGAGTTGCGGCGCGAAGGGATCCGCCTCGTGGACGTCCGCCCTCCGCACACCGAGACGGGGCTCGCGCAGCGACCGCTGGCGGGGTCTGCCCCCCGGCTCCCGCACGGCCTGGACCCGCAGCAGGTGGCGGACCGGGTTGTCGCGGCGTT
>CAZLMT010000124.1:0-6241 GCA_964560615.1 uncultured Actinomyces sp. | reverse complement strand
CGCCAACGACGCCTACATCCGGTCGGGGCAGGAGCGCCAGCAGGAGCTCTCACTTTTCGTTGAGTCGGCCCTCGCGTTCGTGGCAGCCAGCGAGACCGGTGACACCACGGTCGCCGACTATCTGACGCAGGGCATCATGAGCCCAGAGCTCCTCGCAGCGTTCGAGTGGTGGACCGACGAGCCCGAAGAAACCACGCCCCCCACGCCCTTCGTCCCCGAGAACCCGACCTTTGCCGCTCTCCCCAGCCAGGTGCTCCTCGCCGAGGGTGAGGCATACGACGAGCAGGCCGAAGCCCTCCGTGTCGCGGCCGAGGCGGCCGATGCCAACTCCGACCGCTTCGACCTCGCCAACGTCTTCTTCGCCGTGGTGCTCTTCGTCGCCGGTCTCACGACGATCGTGCAGCGTCGTTCGATCCAGATCGGTTTCCTCGCCTTGAGCAGCGTCGGCATCATGGCGGGCCTCGCCATCCTTGTTACGACGCCGGGCGCCTTCGCCCTCGGATAAGCGAAGAGCACCCGACCTTTGTGATCGGGTGCTCTTCGGCGACGTACGAACGGTGTCTAGCCGAGGGCCTTCGCCTTGAGCTTGTCGAACTCCGCCTGCGAGATGGCGCCGGAGTTGAGGAGCTGCTGTGCCTGAGCGATCTGCTCAGCCGGGCTGGTGCCCGCGACCTGCTTGATGTAGGCGTCCTGCTCCTGCTGCGCCTCGACCACGGCCGACTGCTGGCGCTGGGCCATGGACTTGCCGTAGACGATGACGTAGATGAGTAGCGAGATGAGCGGCACGAAGATGAGGAAGATGATCCAGAGGGCCTTGGCGAAGCCGCCCATCTGGTGATTCCGGAACAGGTCGATGACGACGCTGAACAAGATCATGAAGTACATGATCATGAAGAAGATGACGAGCAGGCTCCACAGGAACTGGCCGAACTCCACGGTGAACTCCGATTCTCAGAAATTGGGACGGTCACACTCTAGGGGGCGCTCGCGGCCGAGCATCACCGCGCTGGCACGGTGGTGGGGGCACGCCGCGATCATCCGTAGGCTGCCTTCGTGCCGTCCGGAAGCTCCTCGCCCCTCGGGAGCTACCGGATGACCGGGAGCTCTACGCCCCCGGGGTCTCCCGGATGACCGGGAGCTCCACGCGACGTCTCACCACCTACGCCGCCGTCGGATCCCTCGGACGCGCGGCCAATGCGGGCCTGCCCACCGCCATCATCCTGGGGGTGCTCGCCGCGGGGGGCACCGCCTCGGAGGGCTCTCTTATCGTGGCGTCGGTCACCGCGATCGCGGGAATCATTGGCCCTCTCGTCGGCGCGCTCATGGACCGCGCGGTGCACCCGAAGCGCGGTTACGCGCTTGCGATCCTCTCCCTGGCCGCCTGCTCGGCAGCCCTCGCTGTCGGCGTGGGGTCGTGGCCGCTAGGCGTCCTCATGCTCATCGCGGGGATTGCGGGTCTCTTCCACCCGATGCTCACCGGCGCGTGGAGTGCGCAACTGCGGCGCGTTGTCCCCGATGTCGTCCCCTCCCGGGCCTATTCGGTTGATGTCGCGACCTACAACGTGGGAGACATCGTTGGCCCGGCCATTGTCGGCATCGCCTACGTCTACGACGCCAACACACCCGGCGCAGCCTCACTTGAGGTTGCCGTGCTGCTGTATCTGCTCGCGGCGCTCGTGCTCCCGCTCGTGCCGATCCCGTCACGGTCCGCAGACGAACTCCCTGAGGAGCCGCAGCCACTCCTGCACGCTGTGCGCTCACTCACGATCTTCTGGCACTCGGTGTCGCTACGCCGTTCGACCATCATCAGCACTCTGGCCTTCGTCGGCATCGCGGGACTTGTCATCGGAGCCCCACTCATGGGTGAGGACCTGGCAGGAGACGCGGGCATCGGCGCCCTCCTCCTCGCGGTAGTTGCGGCGGGAGCCCTGCTCGGATCCGTCGTCTTCGCCAGGAGACCCATCCGCCAGGGTCCCGGCACGATGGTCGTCGTCACGACTCTCGGCCTCGGACTGGCCTTCGCGGCGCTGGCCGTAGTGCCGTCAATGCCGATCGCCTTCGCGGTCGGCGTCTTGCTCGGTTTCCTCGAGGCACCGCAACTCTCGGCGGTCCTGCAGGTGCGCGATCGCGAATCGCCGACGCATCTGCGCTCACTCGTTTTCGTCGCAGCGACTTCGCTCAAGACGGGTGCCTTCGCCCTGGGATCCGTCCTGGCCGCCGCGCTTGTGGAGTGGGGCTGGCGCCCACTCCTCCTGGGCAGTGCCGTGATCGAGATCCTTGCCGTGCTGATCGGCCTGCTTGTCTCGGGCCGTCGCGGCCCCCTAACTTCACCAAGCCGCCCCTGATGGGCGGGACGGCCCTATCGTGGAGCCTCACCGTCTACCATCGTCGAGGGATGACATGACCGAGATCGACCGCGTCCGCCTTCAGTCCGCACTCGAGGAGGAGCGGTCGACGTACGCCGCTCGCTCCCCCCGCTCCCGCGAGCTCTATGGGCAGGCTGACCACCTCTTCGGCCGCGTGCCCATGACGTGGATGAACAAGTGGGCGGGCGGCTACCCGCTCTACCTCGCCACCGCGCACGGCAATCGCATCACCGATGTCGACGGCAATGAGTACATCGACTTCGCGCTCGGCGACACCGGTGCCATGGCGGGACACTCACCTGAAGCAACGGTCAAGGCCGTGCAGCAGCGCATTGGCGTTGAAGGCGGCATCACGACGATGATGCCGAGTGCCGATGCGGAGTGGGTCGCCGCGGATCTCACCCGGCGCTTCGGACTGCCGCTGTGGTCTTTTGCGCTCACCGCCACCGACGCCAACCGCTGGGCGCTGCGCCTGGCACGCATGGTGACGGGGCGTCCCAAGGTGGCCGCCTTCTCCTACTGCTACCACGGGTCGGTCGATGAGACCTTCGTGCAGATGGGACCGGATGGATCGACTCAGCTGCGCCGCGGCAATGTCGGGGCCCCCTCTCCCATCGAGGAGACGACGCGCGCCGCGGAGTTCAACGACCTGGACTCGGTGGAGCGTACGCTCGCCCATGGCGATGTCGCCGTGCTCATCACCGAGCCGGCGCTCACCAACATCGGCATCGTCCTGCCCGAGCCTGGATTCCTCGAGGGGGTCGCTGAGCTCTGCCGCAAGCACGGCACCCTGCTGCTCATCGACGAGACTCACACGATCTCGGCGGGTCCGGGCGGATGCACGAGGGCCTGGGGCCTCGACCCCGACATCTTTGTCATCGGCAAGAGCATCGGTGGCGGCATCCCGTCGGGTGCCTATGGCATCACCGAGCGCATCGCGGAGATGGTCAAGGACCATCCCGATGCCGACCTCATCGATGTCGGTGGCGTCGGCGGAACGCTCGCCGGCAATGTCTTGTCGACGGCGGCCATGCGCGCGACTTTGGGCGAGGTCCTCACCGATGAGGCATTCGATCACATGATTGCGCTGGCCACGCGATTCACCGACGGAGTTGTCGCGACGCTGCACGAGTACGACGTGCCCTGGTCCATCTCCCAGCTAGGTGCGCGAGCGGAGTACCGCTTCGCACGACCCGCACCGCGCACGGGCACCGAGTCGGCGCACGCGGAGGACGACCACCTCGATGAGTACCTCCACCTCTTCATGGCGAACCGCGGCGTGCTCATGACTCCCTTCCACAACATGGCACTCATGTGCCCGACGACCACGGCGACCGACGTCGACCTGCACACGACACTCTTCGCCGAGGCCGTGCGCCGACTGGTTGCCTAGTGCTCCCCGCCACCCTCGACCTCACCGGACGCGCCGCCCTCGTTACCGGGGCGGGGAGCGAGACCGGCATTGGCTTCGCTGCCGCGCGGGCCCTGGCGGAGCTGGGGGCGTCCGTGACGGTCGCGGCGACGACCGACCGCATCCACGAGCGGGTGGGTGAACTCACCTCCTTGGGGTACGCCGCACACGGCGCTGTCGCGGACCTCACGGATTCCGATGCGGCCGCGTCGCTCGTGCGGGACGCACGCGAGCACTGGGCTCGGCTCGACATCATCGTCAACAACGCCGGCATGACGAGCGTGTCTCTTCCCGGATCGACCGAGGGTGGCGATGCACTCTCACTCGACGCGGATGCCTGGCGTGCGTCGATGGCGCGCAACCTCGACTCGGCGTACTTCGTGAGCCGTGCGGCGCTACCCGCAATGAGAGAAGCCGAGTGGGGGCGCATCGTCATGGTCGCGAGCATCACCGGCCCTGTTATGGCAATGCGCGCGGAGTCGGCGTACGCCGCGGCAAAGGCCGGCATGGTCGGACTGGCGCGCTCACTGGCCGTTGACTTCGCAGCCGATGGGATCACGGTCAACGCGGTTGCGCCGGGCTGGATCGCGACCGGGTCGCAGAGCGCTCATGAGCGGGAGCAGGGCCTGCACACCCCGATGCGCCGTAGCGCGACCGCTGAAGAGGTGGCCTCGGCGTTCGCATGGCTGTGCACTCCGGGTGCGGCGTACACGACGGGTCAGTGCCTCGTCGTTGATGGTGGCAACTCGATCGCTGAGGAGCGGGCGTGAGTGTCGTCCTCGTCACGGGCGCAGCGGGTGGGCTCGGATCGGTGGTATGCGAGAGGTTTGCCACGGGTGGCTGGGATGTCATCGCGACGGATCGACCCGACACTCGCGCGGCGATCGGCGACTGGATCCCTGCGGATCTGCTCGACGTCGAGCAGATCCGCGAGATGGTCGCCCAGGCGACGGCTGTGCATGGCCGCCTCGACTGCGTCGTCCACGCCGCGGGTCTGTGGACCGAGGGGCCGAGTGACGCCACGACCGAGGACGAATGGGACCGCGTTGTCGGCGTCAACCTCAAGGCGGCGTATTTCGTCAGCTCCGCGGCAATCCCGCACCTGGTGACGACCGGCGGCAACATCGTGATGATCTCCAGTGATGCGGGGATCCAGGGCAATGCCGGGGCGGCGGTCTACAGCGCGAGCAAGGGCGGGGTCAGCAACCTCACCCGCGCACTCGCCTTGGAGCTCGCACCCCGGGGCGTGCGGGTCAACGCGGTGTGCCCGGCGGATATCGAGACGCCGATGCTCGAGGGCCAGGCACGGGACTTCGGCGGTGGCGATCCAGAGGCGTACTACGCGAAGCTCCGGTCGGCGTACCCGCAGGCGGACCGGGCACGCTTCCTCAAGCCGACCGAGGTCGCGGAGGTGGTGTGGTTCCTTGCGCAACCGACTGCCGCGGGAGTCACCGGGGCCAACTGGTCGATGGACTTCGGACTCTCCGCTGGGATCTGATCCCCGGGGAGCGAGTCACTTGCCGTCGCGCCGGAAGACCAACTTGATGGGGGCGTCGTCTGTCGGATCATCCGGGTTCTCGCCAAACGATCCGGAGAGGACCATCTTCTGAGGGGCGCCATAGCGCGTGCCCTGCAACGTGATCTTCCAGACGCGGAGGAAGGTCGGGTACTCGTCGGTGTTGAAGATGATGACGTGGGAGCCGGTGCCGGGCACGGTGGCGGTGACGAAGTCACCCTTGCCGGGCATGAGGATGATCTCCAGCCCCTTGATCGTTGACGCGTAGCGGTAGTTGGCCTTCAGGTCCAAGGTCATGCCCGCAGGGCACTTGTCTTCCTCATCAGGCAGGCCATCACACTTCTGCTTCATGGTGCCGGACTTGACCGCGGTGAGTGTCCAGTTGCCGTAGTAGCCACCGTCGGCCTGCGCGGCCGGAGCGGCGAACAGTGTGGACCCGGCGACGATGGCTATGGCGGCTGCTGCGCTGATGAGGCGCTTGCGGCTCGATGTCATGACTGCTCTCCTAGAGTTCGCTGCGTCATTGCCGGTCAGTGGGCTAGTTGGCATCGCGCTGGAAGACAAGCCCGAACTCGCCTAGACCGTTCTGCAGGGTGAGGATCATCTTGGTGGGCGAGCCGGAGCGCGTGTCCTTCAGCACCATCTGCCATGCGCTGCCAAGCGGTGAAATTCCAGTGACATCGCCCTCGAGGACAAGGACCTGGTCTCCTGTGCCGGGGAAGCCGGTGGTGACGAAGGCTCCCTTCTGATCCCCTGTCGAGAGGAGCAGGGCAACGAAAGCAGACGCTTTGTAGCGGTAGTTGGACTTCAACGTGAGCGTTTTCCCACCGGGGCAGACGAGGTACTCCTTGTTCGTACCCTCACACTTTTGCTTTTGGCCGTTCGCCGTGACGGCGGTGAGAGTCCAGGTGCCGTAGTAGTCCCCGTCGGCCTGCGCGGACGGGGCGG
>CAZLMT010000123.1:4649-6254 GCA_964560615.1 uncultured Actinomyces sp. | reverse complement strand
CCCGAGACGACCGCCTGCTCATCAACCACGACCTGTGGCTCGACAACGTGAGCGACGTCGCGGAGCGCTTCCCCGGCCGGCAGCGGCCCGACGGGCACTTCTACGTCATCGACTTCGACCTCGACGAGATCCTCACCCTCGCCGTCACCGAGCGCTTCACCGTCGTCGACGGCCGAGATGTCGCAGTCTTCCCCGACCGCTTCCCGGTCTGGCAGTCGAGTTTCCACTTCCACACCCTCGAATCAGAGCTGGAGTTCCTTCAGGGCCTGCGCCACAGCTCGGGCCGCGACGTCGGGATCTTCACTGAACTCAAGTCGCCGTGGTTCCACGAGCAAGAGGGCAAGGATCTGGCCGCGGCCGTGTACGACGTCCTTGCGCGCTACGGCTACCGCACGCGTGAAGATCGCTGCCGCGTCATGAGCTTCGACGCCCACGCGCTCCAGCGCATTCGCACCGAGGTGGGCCCGGCCGCGGGAGTCGACGTACCCCTCACGCAACTCATTGGCCACACCGAGGATCACGAGACCTACGAGCGCAAGCCGGATGGGACGTGGGCGAACTACGACTACGACTGGATGCTCGAGGCGGATGCCATGGGGCACATCGGCGAGTGGGCTGATGGCATCGGGCCCGATGTGCGCATGCTGTTGCAGCACGGCACTCCGATGGCAGCGAGCGGCCTCGCAGCCCGCGCGCATGCGGCCGGCCTCTACGTCACGCCGTGGACGGTTCGCGCGGATGATCTGCCCCACTGCGCGCCGAGCCTCGACGCGCTCGTGCGCCTCCTCGTGGATGAGTGCCACGTGGACGGGATCATCACCGATTTCCCCGACCTGGTGATCAAGGCCCTGGCCTAGGAGTCTCGCCACCTCGGCTTTGCTTGCGCGCCGGATTTGCGCAGGACGGCGACCTTCCCTAACGTGGAGGTCAGTCAAGGGGAGTACCTCCGCGCGGAGACCTCGTCAATACGTCACCCCCATGGGTGACCGGGGCTTCGGCCGTGAGCAATCACGGTGATGGGAGACCGAGACGTCCGTCCGACGTTCTCGAGGAGTGCTCCATGTCGTTCCCACCTGGTCGCCGCCGGCGCGCCCTGGCCCTCCTGGGCTCCGCAGCGCTGGCCGGGGTCTTGCTCACCGGCTGCGGCGCCGTCAACGAAGCCGTCTCCCAGGGCCAGCAGGCTCTGGATGGAGCGAGCCAGGCCGTGGACGCGGCCGAGGGTCTCATCGGAGCGGGTGCCCAGCTCGGCGCAGCCTGCGCGGCCGCCCAGGTCGCCTGGGTGCCCGGGGTCAGCTCAGCCGATGCCTACGCCGCGATCGATGAGGCGACCCGCATCGTCGACGAAGCGCTCGCCGCGACGCCCGGCCTGCCCGGGGCAGCGGAGATCGATCAGGCGCTCAACACGGCGCGTGAGTCCCTCGGATCCGACCAGACCGAGTTCGGTGTCGCGCGCCAGACGCTCCAGACCGCGTGTGCTCTCGTGAGCATGGGCGGCTGACGTGGACGTCGCACTCTGGGTCTGGGGCGCCCTACTTGCGGGCATTCTCGCGATGCTCGCGGTCGACCTCTTCATGCACCGCGACGCGCACGTCATCGGCGTCAAGG
>CAZLMT010000123.1:3688-4639 GCA_964560615.1 uncultured Actinomyces sp. | reverse complement strand
GGGTCGCCGTCGCCGTCGGCGTCGGCGGCCTCATCTGGTGGGCCTACGGCACCGAGTTCGGCCTGCAGTATTTCGCCGGCTACATCATCGAGAAGTCGCTCGCCATCGACAACGTCTTCGTCTGGGCGATGATCTTCAGCTACTTCGCCGTGCCACGGCAGTATCAGCACCGGGTGCTCTTCTACGGCGTGCTTGGAGCCCTGGTCTTCCGCGCAATCTTCATTGCCGCCGGCTCGGTCCTGATCGCTAGCTTCGCGTGGATCCTCTACATCTTCGGTGCCTTCCTGATCCTCACGGGCATCAAGATGCTGATGCAGCGCAATGAGCACATCGATCCGGGGAAGTCCAAGACGCTCAAGCTCTTCCGTCGCTTCGTGCCGACCACGGAGGAGTACGACGGGCAGAAGTTCCTCACCCGCCGCAACGGCGTGCTCATGGCGACCCCGCTCCTCGCGGTGCTCGTGCTCGTCGAGGTCACCGACATCATCTTCGCGGTCGATTCGATCCCGGCCATCTTTGCGGTCACGCAGGAGCCCTTCCTCGTCTTCGCGAGCAATGCACTGGCGATTTTGGGGCTGCGCGCGATGTACTTCCTCCTCGCCGACCTCATGCACCGATTCATCTACCTCAAGCTCGGGCTCTCGCTCGTGCTCGTGTGGGTAGGCATCAAGATGATCGTGAGCCACGCCGTCTTCAAGATTCCCACCGCCATCAGCCTGGGCATCGTCATCGCCATCATCGCGATCTCCGTCGGCGCGAGCCTGTGGGTGAGTCGCGGGAAGGAAGTAGGACAAGAAGCCACTGACAATGACTCGGAATCCGACACCGACGGACGAAAGGACGTACTAAAGCCATGAAGAAGACGACGATGAAGATGTTGATCATCCCCTTCTGGGCGTAAACTGTACAGATCTTGACGACTTCCTTACTATCCTCAATTGAGGCTTCCGC
>CAZLMT010000123.1:0-3678 GCA_964560615.1 uncultured Actinomyces sp. | reverse complement strand
AGCCATGAAGAAGACAATGCTGAAGAAGACAGTCGCCCTGGCGACCTCCGCAGGACTCATCGGCGTGCTGGGCCTGAGCCTTGCCGCTCCTGCCTCTGCGAACGCGGGCGTGCGGGCGGAGTGCTCCCGCGGCTCCCTGCTCACGTTGGAGCTCACGCGCGAGGGCCGGCAGTTGGAGGCCGACATCGAGATCTACGCCGGACCCCGAGAGCGGTGGACCGTGAAGATCTCCCAGAACGGGCGTGTGGCCCACACGGTCACGAAGTCGACCAACCGCGAGGGGGAGTTCGACTTCTGGCGCTACATGCCGTCACGGAGCGGCACCGTCGAGGTGCGGGCGACATCCGCGACCGGCGAGACCTGCAGTGCTCGACTGCGCGCCTAGCAGCCTGATCCACACCGCCTGATCCACACTCAGTGCCGAGGCCAGACCATCAGTGAAGGGACACCACTATGAAGGACAGCAAGCCATGGCTGCGCGGTGCACGACTGGGCGCAGCTGCGATCCTGGGGCTCGGCCTGGTTATGCCCGCCATCACCGCATGCTCGTCGTCATCGGGTGATGAGACGGAGCAGGTGGAGGAGGAGTCCGGCGACGAGGAGTCGAGCGACGAAGACTCCGGGGATCTCGAGGAGACCGATCCCGAGCCCGATATCGAGGAGTAGTCCCCTGTTGTTCTTACCGGTGTGGTCGCTCAGCGAGGGCTGTTCACGACCACACCGGTAAGGACAACGACGTAGGTCTTAACGCTTGGTGTCGGCGAGGACCTGCTGGCTGGCGAAGCGCCCCGGCGCGCCGATGACGCAGCCACCCGGATGGGTGCCCGACCCGCACTGGTAGTAGCCGCGGATCGGCGTGCGGTAGTCGCTGTAGCCCGGGGCGGGTCGGAAGAAGTACATCTGGTGCGGGAAGAACTCCCCGGCGTAGATGTTGCCTTCTGAGAGGCCGGTCTTCGCCTCGATGGTCTCGGGCGTGACGATCTCGCGCTGCAGCACGAGGTCGTTGAAGTTGGGGAAGAAGCGCTGCATGGTGGCCTGCACTCGGTCGGCCATGTTCTCCGCCTGAGCGTCCCAGGTGCTGTCCTTGAGCTTGTACGGCGTGTACATCACGTAGCAGGACATGACGTGCTTGCCAGGGGGAGCCATGTCGGGGTCGATGAAGGACTGGATCGACGCGTCAATGTAGGGATGCTCGCTGTACCAGCCGTACTTCGCCGCGTCGTAGGCGCGCTCCATGTATTCCACGGTCGGCGCGACATTGATGAAGCCGCCGTACTGGTCGGTGCGATCGCCGAGCGCGGGATAGTACGGGATGCCATCGAGTGCGAAGTTGACCTTGGACGTGACGCCCTGGAAGCGGAAGCGCTGGATCGTCTCGACCAGATCGGCGGGCAGCTCGCGCGGGTCGGCGATCTGCAGGAAGGTGCGCCGCGGATCGAGTGAGCTCACGACGACGGGGGCACGGAACTCCGTGCCGTCGTCGAGCACGACACCGCGCACCTCTCCGCCTTCGGTGATGAGGCTGGACACGTGGGAGTCGAGCCGGATCTCCGCGCCGTACGCCGTCGCCGCGCGCGCGAGGACCTGCGTGAAGCCGCCGTTGCCGCCCTTGTGGAAGGACCACTCGCCCATGAAGCCGTCGTGCTCACCCATGGAGAGGTAGAGCCAGTTAATGCCAGATCCCGGTGACATCGGACCCAGCTTGATGCCGACGCATGCGGCCGAGCAGATCGTCGCCTTGATGATGTCGGACTCGAGATAGTCGTCGACGAAGTCGGCGATGCTCCCGGTGAGCAGGCGCACCGTGTCGTGCAGGAGCTTCTTGTCGGCGGTGCCCAGGTGCTTGACGAGCCAGGCCATGCGCTCGGTGTCAGCCGGGTCGTCGCTGAAGAGATTCGGCGGGATGCTGTCAAAGAGCGGCCGAATGAACTGCTTGACGCGGGCCGTGTCGTGCAGGAATCGCTCCATGCCGTCGACATCGGCCTTGGAGTGCCGGGCGATCTCGGCGCGATTGACCGCGGCATCGGGCCCCGTGAGGAAGTAGTCGCCGTTGTCCATGGGAGCGAAGTGCGAGCGCATGTAGAGCGGCATGAAGCCGAAGCGCACGAGGTCGAGCTCTTGAATGATCTCCGGTCGCAGCAGGCTCAGGGCGTAGGAGAACGTCGTGAAACTGAAGCCTGGTCGGAGCTCCTCGGTGATGGCAGCACCGCCCACCAGGTGGCGCTGCTCGAGCACGAGGACGCGCTGTCCGGCCTGGGCGAGGTAGGCGGCGTTGGTGAGGCCGTTGTGGCCTCCCCCGATCACGATCGCGTCGTAGGCATGGGTCTCTGACATGTCAGGCCGTCTTCCTCTCGGGGTTGTAGAACGGCAGCGTCGTCACGGTGGCGCGGACGTTGATGTACTCGTGGTTGACCGTCTGCTCGATGAAGACCTCGGTGCCCGGCTCGGCGTACTTGGGCTTGAGGCGCGCGATGCCGACGTGGCGCTGCAGCACGGGGGAGTACATAAAGCTCGTGGCGTAGCCGATGCGCTTGTCCTTGTCGTTGTAGATCATCGTGTCCCAGGGCACAGGGATCTCGTCGGGCTCGGCAAGGAGACCGTGGCTCGTGAAGAGGTCGTAGTAGTCCTGCCACGACACCGTGATGCCGACCGTGCGCCAGCGTGAAGTGCCCTCCATGCGCTCGCGGATGATCGCGTCGCGGCCGATGAAAGGGCGCGTCGGGTCGTCGATCCCCTTGAGGAGCCAGCCGAGGCCGAGCTCATCGGGGGTGAAGCGCTCGTCCGCCGTGAAGGCGTAGCGGCTCGAGCTGAATTCGGCGCCGATGAGCGGCAGACCCGCCTCGATGCGCGTCATGCCGAGGGCCTCGTCGCCGTAGGGGCGCAGGCCGTGGGGGCGCCCGGCGTCCATCAGGGCGTCGAAGACGCGCAGCGCGTCGCCGGCCGGGATGAGGAGCTCATAGCCGAGGTCACCGCTGAAGCCGGTGCGGCTCACGGTCACAGGGGTGTCGGCGATCTTGGTCTCGGCGAAGCCGAAGTAGCGCAGCTCGGAGATGTCGGGTGTCAGTGCCTCGAGGATGGCGCGCGAGCGCGGTCCCTGGATCGCCAGGGACGCGTAGTCCTCGCTGCAGTCGACAACCTCGGCATCGAAGGGGCGGGCGAGCTGGCGCAGGTAGCCGAGATTGGGCTCCGCCGCGGTGAGGAGGAACTCATCGGAGGAGTAGCGGAAGATAACCCCGTCTTCCATGACATAGCCGGCGTCATCGCACCAGATGGTGTACTGCGCGCGACCGGGCTTGAGCGTGCGGATGTCACGTGCGAAGGCGTAGGAGAGGAACTTCTCGGCGTCGCGGCCGCGGATCCAGTACTTGTGCAGGGGAGAGGTGTCGAAGAAGCCCGCGCCATTGCGCACGCCGAAGTACTCGTGCTTCGTGGACAGGTCGTAGCGCACGGCGGAGAGGTAACCCGCCCAGTTACCCCAGGCCTGCGACTGGCTCAGCTCGGCAAGGCGCGGATGGAAAGGGGTCTGCTTGAGCATGGGGCCTCCCGGGGATGCGAGGTGCCGGGCGGCGGGGGGCGCCGCCCGGCACGCGAGCCAGACTAGATGCCTATTGGACATCTGCGCAATAGGGTTTAGCGTTCTCGCATGCCTCGCATGAGCCCCGACGACCGCCGAGCCGC
>CAZLMT010000122.1:0-6269 GCA_964560615.1 uncultured Actinomyces sp. | reverse complement strand
TGCAGTGGCACCCCGAGGACACCGCCCGCGAGGACGCGCGCCAGATGGGCGTGCTGCGTGCGCTCGTCGACGCCGCGCGCTAGTCAGCCATCCACAGGCGCCTGCCCCGGGCTCTATCCCCACGTGCGTCAATGATGCTTGGCAACAAGAGACAAGAGCCCTTGAAGTTCGTGGGTGAATCGGCGTACCTTGTTGAAGGCGATGGCCGCGCTCGCTCGTTCGGCGCAGGTCGACTTCCGGCTCGATCGGCGAGGAGGCTCGCATGACATCTACCGCTGGGGCGACCAGATGATCCCGATCCCGCGTCACCGTGAGATCAACGAGCGTCGCGCGCGCGACCTCCTCGCCGACCTGCGACGCATCGTGGAGGGTGAGTCATGAGGACCTACCGAGTCGAAGTGACGCGAAGCGATCGATGGTGGTCGATGCATGCGCTGATCCCGAGGACAGTCATCTACAGCCAGGCCCGGGATATCGAGGACGTCGAGGTGATGATTCGCGATGCGATCTCAGGCGCCCTTGACGTCGATCCGGATTCATTCGAGCTCGACCTCGAATTCGACCTGACGGCTGGCGTCATGGATCAGGTGCACAGGGCCAGGGAGGCGGCTGTCGAGGCAGCCGAGGTCCAGGAGCGGGCCTCACGAGAGTCGCGCGCGGCCGTTCAGGCACTGCGCGACGAGGGCCTCACCCTCAAGGAAGCCGGCTACTTCCTTGGCGTCACCCCTCAGCGGGTGGCCCAACTACTGAATTCCTAGGCATTCTGCGGTCGGAAACGGCTACCGGGCGGCACATCTGGACCCTAGAACCGATCAGATCCGCTCCACGATCCACTCCGCCATCGCCAGGCTCGACGTCCAGGCGGGTGACACGGCGTTGAGCACATGCGTCGAGCGCTCCCCGGGCTCGACGACGAAGTCCATCTCCAGCCGGCCGGTCGGCACGTGCAGGAGCTGCGCGCGTACGCCGACCCGGCCGCGCTTGCGGAAGTCCTCGGTGCGCACGCTCGGCACGAGTGCGCTGGCCTGGGCGACGAGGTAGCGCCGTGAGTACTTCGGCAGCTCGCTGCGCACGAGTCCCGGGACGTCGTGGTGGGGTGAGCGCAGGAAGCGCGGGTAGAGCTTCGCGATTCCTGCGAACTCGCTGGGCTTGATACCGCGCAGGCCGGCGTAGTCCTCGCGCCACAGCGACGGGATCGCCGTCGGTCCGACCTTGGTGCGCCCGTCCACGGTGACGGTGAGGTGCACCCCGAGGAAGGGATTGCGCGGATCCGGCACGGGGTAGACGTGGCGCTGCAGACGACCTGCCGGCCAGTCCGAGTACCAGTAGAGCCCCTTGAAGGGCAGCATCGCGTAGTCCTCGCCCACGCCGAACCAGTGCGCTACGCGGTCTGCATAGAGCCCGGCGGCGTTGATGATGTGGCCCACCTCAATGCGCTGGTACGGCGTGCGCACCCAGCCGGGCCCGGCCTCGATCACGGGCGTCCCGAGCCGCACCTCGCCACCGCGATCGCGCACGCGCGCGGCGAGGGCCTCGACCACGGCCACGGGATCAGCGACGGCAGTCGACGGCGACCACAGGGCACGCTCATGCGTACGCGCGAGTGGCTCGATCTCGCGCAGTGCCGCCTCATCGACCATCTCAAGGGGCACGCCGTTGGCCTGTCCTCGGGAGTAGAGCTCGTCAAGCGAGGTCAACTGCTCAGGAGAAGTCGTGACGACGACCTTGCCGGTCTCGCGCACCGGGACGCCGCGCTCGGCGCAGAAGGCCTTGAGCATCTGGTTGCCACGGCGCGTGAGCTGAGCCTTGAGTGAGTCGGGCGCGTAGTAGAAGCCCGCGTGCATCACCCCGGAGTTGCGGCCCGACGCGTGCTCCGCGAGCCGCTCTTCCTTGTCGAGCACGAGCACGCTGCTCCCCGGATGCCGCGTGAGCCAGGCGTCGGCGAGGGCGAGGCCGACGATGCCTCCCCCGATCACCGCGACGTCGGGAGCGCGCATGTATCGACCCTAGAGGGCCCCTATCCCGTCGGCAGCGGCACGCGGAAGAACTCCGGGCGGTAGAGCGTCGGATCTATGGCGAGCGCATCGGGGTCCGTCGTGTTCTGGCTCACGCTCACGACGAGGGTGCCCTCCTGCGGGTAGAGCGTGGGATGCGCGAGTACGGCGTACCGCACGATGCCGGCGTCCACATCGCTCGGCCGCTGGGCCACCGGCTCTGAGGCCACGAAGGGTCCGGTCGGCTCCGCGGCCGACCAGATGACGACGTCGGAGCCGAGGTAGTCGTCGCGCTTGCTCACGGCGTACCACCGGCCCTCGCGCGAGAAGACCGACAGCGTCTGGGAGACGCCACCCTCGGCAGGGATGAGAGCCGTCGCATCAGTGGCGCGGGCGTCCCATCCTCGCGGGGTCCAGAACTCCCACGCGGTGGCGTCGAAGATCTGCTCGGGGCGCACCCGCGCGAGGTGGAGCGACCAGCCGAAGACGAGCTCTGTCTCGGGGTTGGCGGTGCCGTAGACATAGACCAAGCCGTCGTCGCCGCGCCAGGACGCCGCACCCCAGCCGATGCGCTGACGCGACGGCTCATCGGCACCGATGTCGATGACCCGGATGAGTTGCGGCAGGCCATCACTGTCGATCGCTATCTCGGCGATGCTGGGGCCGAGGTTGACGAATTCCCCGTCGCTGGTCTCCCGGACGCGCTGCAGGAAGAGTGCCACCGCGCCCGTGGGCGCGACTTCGACCAGGGAGGTGGGCCAGTAGCCCACGCCGTCGGGGCGGTCGGGCACGAAGGCCGCGCCCTCGGGGCCGAGCACCAGGCAGGCCCGATCCGTGCTGAAGGCCAGGAGTGAATTGCGCACGGAGGAATCTCGCGCGATCTGCGGGTCGAGGAGGGTGTCGCCGAAGGCGACGAGCAGATCATCGCTGGCGAGGCGGACATCCGTCGCGACATCAGCGCCCACGATGCCGTGGATCGATGGTGCACTCGCAAGCGCGGCGCCCAGTTCGTCGAGGTCGGCGTACGGCGTCACGGCCTCGCAGTTCGTGAGGGTCTGTGTGTCGGCAGCAGGGTCTGCATACGACGCATCGAGGCCGATGCCGCATCCGGTGAGGAGGAGAGCGAGGGCGGCGGCGTATCCCGATCCCACATGCCGCCGCCTCACCACCTGACACTAGGCAGACGCTGTGCCGCGCTCCAGGGGCGCGATGGGCACTGACCGGTCAGCCGGGCTACTCCGTCGCGAGGGTGAGTGCGCGCAGCACGGCGGCGGCGCTGCCGAGGTCCTCGACATGGCGCGTGAGGGCACGCTCCTCGGCGTTGAACTTCGGGAAGAGCGAGCGCATGAGCTTGGTGCCGGCGGGAGTGAGCGTGACGTCGACGAGGCGACCGTCGGCCTCGCTACGCGCGCGCTCCACGAGACCGCGACCCTCGAGGGTCGTCAGGACGCCGGAGAGCGTGGCCTTGGAGAAGCCGCCCTCCGCTGCGATCGTGCGGGTCTCCGCCCGGTCCCAGATCCACACGACCCAGAGCACGACGAAGGCGGTCCAGGTGAGGTCGGCGGGGGCGAGGACGCTGCGCTCGAGGTGATTGCGCACGGCATTGGCGGCCCGGAAGAGGTTGGAGACGACGGCCATTGCCTCGTAGTCGAGGGTGAGGTCTCCGAGTCGGTCGGCCACCTGCCGCTCGGTCTCGGCGAGAGTGTGGGGGCCGGCCATGGGGCAAGTGTCCCATTGCCCTTCCGTTCGGGCCCGAACATCTGGCACGATGCCGATAGTTCGGGCCCGAACGATCGGGTGCCATGACCTCGGGAGGCTCAGCGACCATGAAGTCCGTGTCCGTGAAGTCCGACGTCACCCTCGCTGATCTTGACCTCTTCGAAGCCGGGCCGCCGTGGTCGACCTTCGACGCGCTGCGCGCGGAGGACCCGGTGCACTGGGATGTCGAGCCCGAGCCCAACCAGGGCTTCTGGTCGATCACCCGCTATCACGACATCGTCGCCGTCCTGCGCGACACCGAGACGTACTCCAGTGAGAAGGGCACGGTCAATCTCGAGGAGCTCGACGATGAGCAGATGCGGGTGCGCAAGTCGATGCTCGAGACGGACGGTGAGCGTCACCGCGCCCTGCGCAAACTCATGCAGGGCGAGTTCACTCCGCGCGCGCTGGCCGGTTACGAGACCTTCCTCCGCGGGCTGACCGCATCGACGCTGGATGAGGCCTTCGCCAAGGGCGAGTTCGACTTCGTCGAGGCTGTGGCGGCCGACTTCCCCATCCGCGTACTTGCGCGCATGCTCGACGTACCCGATATCGACATCCCCAAGCTCATCTCGTGGGGCAACCGGATGGTCGGCAACACCGATCCCGAGCACGCCGACGTGCTGGCCAGCGACCCGGAGAGCGAGAAGTACCGCATGCTGCCCTTCCGCTCGCCGGCCGCGCTCGAGGTGTGGGCATACGGCGACGAGCTCAAGCGCCAGCGCCTCGGCCGCGACGGCAAGGACCTCGTGTCGACCCTGGTCAACGCGACTCCCATCGACGGCGTGGCCCTGAGCGAGGACGACTTCCACGCGTACTTCCTGCTCCTCGTCGTCGCGGGCAACGAGACGACCCGACACACGATCAGCCACACGATGAACAACCTCATCGACCACCCCGATCAGATGCGTCGCCTGCAGGAAGATCCGTCGCTGATCCCCTGGGCGGTCGAGGAGTTCCTGCGTTACGCCAGCCCGGTGTATCACTTCCGGCGTACGGCGACCCGCGACGTGGAGATGCACGGCACCACGATCAAGGAAGGCGACAAGGTCGTCACGTGGTTCGCCTCCGGCAATCGGGATGAGGCGGTCTTCCCCGATCCCTACGTCTTCGACGTCACGCGCAAGCCCAATGAGCACATGGCCTTCGGTCGCGGCGGCCCGCACATGTGCCTGGGCAATTCGCTCGCCCGCATGGAGATCACCATCATGTTCGAGGACCTGCTCTCGCGCATCGACTTCATGGAGCGGACCGGCCCTGTCGAGCGACTGCGGTCCAACTTCGTCAACGGGATCAAGCGCTTCCCGGTGAAGGTCTCGCTGAGATAAGCGACTCCGAGTGTCGAGTAACGGGTGGGAAATCCTGGGATTTCGACCCGCTACTCGACACTCGGAGTGACGGGGTGGGCTGCGCGGGCGTCGCGTGCAGCCTGGACCTTCGCCACGAGCCGCTCCGGGCGGGAAACGTCCTCTGCCACAACGGTGACGATGAGCCAGTTATTGACCGCGAGCTTGCCGCGGCGTGAGGCGTCCTTGGCCTGAGTCTGTCGGGTGAGGTGGTGCTCCCCGTCGTACTCGATGACGATGCGTTCCTTCTCGTAGACAAGATCCCCTCGGGCGATGAAGCGTCCCTTCGCGTCGAAGATGTTCACCTGCGGCGTGGGCGGAGGGAAGCCCCGCTCGTGGAGCAGGATCCGCACAATGGACTCCCGTGGGGACTCAGACCGAGGATCGATCAGGGGGATCGCCTCGCGGGCGCGCTTGACGCCCCTCTGCCCTGTCAGGCGTTGGACGACTTCCTCGAGTTGCGCGCGAGTGCACAAGCCACGACGTACAAAGTCATCGCCCACCGCGATAAGCCTCGGCAGGGACAGGAGGCGTGCTACGTCCACGAAGGTCCGCTGCGGTGTGGTGACAGCCAGACCCTTCACCCACGCAATGTCGCGGTCGTCGAGATGGCGCCGGCGACAGATGACATGTGGACGCTGAATCAGCGGACTGTCGGCTCCTACGGTCACTTCGATGTCGGAGCCTCTGCTCTCGACCCCGTCCCAGAGGGTGACGGCGGTGAGACCCGAGAAGACCACGGCGCTGTGTGCAACGAGCGCGAGAGCCGCGCACTGGGCGATGATGCTGCGCTCGTCCTCGGGCAGGCGAACACCGCGGCTGGGCTTCCAGTGGCCGCGCGTGAACTGCGCACGAGTCCGGTCCGTGACCACTCGGGCACCGTGGGCGGCCGGAGTCGACGAAGTGGATTCCGAGGACATGCGGGCAGCGTCGCCCACTGGGATTGAGGATGTGAGGCCCGCGCTCGCGTTGTGGACGCCTGGCGGGAATCGGCCCTGTGCGTGCCGGATCCGGCGAGTGTCGAGTAGCGGGCTGATATCGGCGGAATTCCCGCCCGCAACTCGACACTCGCGAGTTTGGGGCGCGCTTGGGGGCGGCGACTAGGACTTCTTGAGGGAGTAGCACCGCACGGCGGTGTAGCCCTCCACCCACTCGGTCTCGCTGGGGCCGT
>CAZLMT010000121.1:3714-6292 GCA_964560615.1 uncultured Actinomyces sp. | reverse complement strand
CGGGCGCGCGCTCGAGTTGACGGCCACCGTGTGTGGAGAGGATCACGCCGTCGGCGCCGTGACGTGCGACGAGCATGGCGTCATCCACCGTCTGAATTCCCTTGACGACGAGGCGGCCCGGCCACACCGACCGCAACCAGTCCAGGTCGTCGACGGTGACGGAGGGATCGAAGACCCGGGAGATGAGATCGGCGACCGTCCCCTCGGTGCTGGTCAGGGTGGCGAAGGTCAACGGCTCAGATGTGAGCAGATTGATCCACCACCGCGGATGCATGGCCATGTCCGCGAGAGTCTTTGGGGTGAGCTGCGGAGGGATGGTCAGGCCATTGCGCACATCGCGGTGGCGACGCCCCGCCACAGGCGTGTCGACGGTGAGGATGATCGTGTCGTAGCCGGCATCGCGCGCACGATCGACGAGCTCCACGCCGTAGCCGCGATCGGTCATGAGATAGAGCTGGAACCACCGGCGCGCACCCGGCACCGCAGCCGCCAGCTCCTCGATCGATGTGGTGCCCAGGGTCGAGAGGCCGTACGGAATCCCCATGCGCTCAGCGACCCGCGCTACGGCGGGCTCACCGGCCGAGTGCATCATCCGCGTGAATCCTGTGGGCGCGAAGACGAGTGGGTAGCTCGCGCGCTCGCCGAGGATCGTCGTCGACGTGTCGACCGTGCGGACATCACGCAGCACGCGCGGCTGGAACTCCACCCGCGTGAAGGCGCCCCGGGCTCGGCGCAGGCTGGCCTCATCCTGGCCGGCCGCCCCATCGGTGTAGTCGAAGACCGCACGAGGCACGCGACGTCGAGCCAGCGCGCGCACATCGGCCACGCTCGCGCACCGCTCGAGGAGAGCCTGGGTGCGGTCGAGGCGTGGCCGGAGGTCTCCGACGAGTGGTTGCACGTCACTCCAGCGCGGCAGGCGCCGGGTCATCAGGGGCTGCCTTCGGTCCGCGATGCGTCGTAGGCCATGCGCATGTGCGCGAACTCCACGACCTGACGGCCGACCAGGTGGAGTTGCTCGACGGAGGCCGGGACAGTCTCCGGATCGTCGAGGCGCACCTCCGAGGAATTGATGACGGCACCGAAGGGGGTCGGCCAGCCACGCAGTGCATGGGCGACCTGACGGAGTTGATGCAAGGTGCCCATCGCCGCCTGCCAGCCGTGCGCCACCGCGATGCATCCCACCGCGCGACCATCGAGATAGCCGCCATCCGGATGCCGCCGCAGATCCTCGAAGTAGTCGAGGGAGTTCTTGACCAGCCCGCTCAGGCCGCCGTGGTAGCCCGGGCTCACGACGATAAGACCGTCCGACTCACGAGCGAGCTCGATCAGGTGCACCGCCTCAGGCACGCGCTCGGTCGCATCCGGGTCGTAGATCGGCAGCATGAGTTCGCGCCCGCCGAGGATGTGCACGTCCGCGCCCGCCATGCGCGCGCCCTCGGCCGCGATGCGCAGTGCCGCCTCTGAGGTCGACTGAGTTCGGGTGCTACCCCCCAGCGCCAGGATCACAGGGCGACGGCCCTCGCGGTGATCCTGGGAATTCCCTGGGGTGCCCTCGCGCATGGTGGGACGCTAGCCGAGCCGACTTAGGCTCGCCTCATGAGGAGCCACCTCGCCATCGCGCTTGCCACGGGAGCAGCAGCCCTCGTGCTCGCGGGCTGCAGCGGCGGCGGCGGGTCGGACCCCACGCCCGAGCCGACACTCGATGGCGGTCAGGCGGCATGTGATGAGCCGACCATCCGCGCGGCGGTCCAGTCCGACTTCGAGGCCAACTACCCCGGCTCCACCTTCGTCTCGCTCCAGGACTTCCGCTGCGAGGGTGGCTGGGCCATGGCCAACGCGGAGTTCGAGGCCTCCGGCTCCACCTTCCCGACCGTCGTCTTCCTGCAGGCCGAGGGTCAGTTCTGGGTGCCCACCACGATCGAGGTGATCTGCGCGACTCCCCAGGCGGAGTCGGGCGTCCCCGCCGACATGTACGTCGCCGCCTGCGGCACGGAGTAGGAGCAGGCGACTACTCCTCCGGCAGAGTCAGGAGTAGGAGCAGGCGACTACTCCTCCGGCGCCGCCGGACTCGGAGCCCGCACGCGCACCGCCCACGCCACGCAGGCGACCACCACTAGTGCCGCCACCACGGTGCCCAGAGTGATCGTCTCCCCCAGCAGTAATGCCGACCACACGAGCGTGAGAGGGGCCTGCAGCTGCTGGGTCTGCGCGCCACGAGCGACACCTGCCTGAGCCAGCCCGCGATACCAGGCGAAGAACGCCAGGTAGACCGACACGATGCCGAGCATGAGCATTCCTACCCACGCATGCGTGGTCACCGGTGTCGTCACCCCTCCGGTCGCGATGATGAGGATCGACACGGGCAGCGTCACCGGCAGCGCGAAGACGACAACCCACGAGATGACCTGCCACCCCGGCATCTGGCGCGTGAGGGTGGCGCCCTCGACGTAGCACCACGACGAGGCGACCACGGCTCCCGCGATGAGGAGATCCGCCGTGAGGTCACCCCCGTCGCCGCCACCTCGGAGCAGGGCGAAGACGATCAGGCTACGCAAGGGCTGCGTCCCGCTCGGAATCC
>CAZLMT010000121.1:2115-3660 GCA_964560615.1 uncultured Actinomyces sp. | reverse complement strand
GCCGCGATCCAGAACTGCCGAGCCACGCGCTCGTGCGTGCGCAGCACCGCGATGACGGCGGTGACCAGGGGCATGACCGCCGCAATAACCGCGGCGTGAGCCGCGGTGGTGCGCTCCAGCGCGAGTGCGATGAGGATCGGCCAGCCAAAGACAGCACCCACCATGGTGTAGAGCAGCGGCTTGACCTGGTCGCGTCGTGGCCACGGCACCCGGCCTACAGCGAGGACGACGATGGCGAGCGTGGCCGCGATCACCGCGCGACCGGTAGCGGTGAAGACAGGTGTGAAGCTCTCCAGGGCCCAGACCGTCCACGGCAGGGAGAAGGAGAAGCCGACGACTCCGAGCAAGGCAATCGCTAGGCCCTGGCGCTCGCGCGTCGATGCGGACATCACCGCTGGACCCTACTGACAGCATCCGGACCGGAGGCCCCTTTGACCCGGGGACCCCGGTGCGGTGAGCACTCCTCGGGTGGTAGCGTCCTTCCTCGCGCACCGCTAGCTCAACTGGCAGAGCAGCTGACTCTTAATCAGCGGGTTCGGGGTTCGAGTCCCTGGCGGTGCACTCTCCTTTTGTGTGGTTTCGGCTGATCCTTGACGTTTCGGGTTCGGCTGATCCTTGACACGGTTTCGGCTGATCCTTGTCGGTGTATTCGGCTGATGCTTGACACTCCGCTCATGTTGGTGGAGCTGAGTGTCATGGAGCAGAGGTATCAGGCGGTGTCGCTGGTCGTTCATGACGGCGAGTCCGTGGTTGAGGTCGCGCGCCGTTTCGGGGTGTCGCGTCAGACCGTTCACGCGTGGTTGTCCCGGTATGAGCGGGGCGGTCTTGCGGCGCTTGCCGATCGGTCGCATCGCCCGAAGGGGTGCGCGCATCAGATGCCGGCCGCGGTGGAGGCGGTGGTGTTGGAGATGCGGCGGGTGCGCCCGGAGTGGGGTCCGCGCCGGTTGCGTCATGAGCTGGCCCGGGACGGGGTGGAGCCGTTGCCGTCGTTGTCCGGGATCTATCGACTGCTCAAACGCCATGAGCAGATCGACCCCAAGGCTCGGCGCCGCCGGGACCGGAAGTTCCGTCGGTGGGAGCGGGGCTCGGCGATGGAACTGTGGCAGATGGACGTCGTCGGCGGGATCTTGCTGGCCGATGGCACCGAGTTGAAGGCGTTGACAGGGATCGATGACCATTCCCGGTTCGTGGTCTGCGCGGGCCTGATGCGCCGGGCTAACTCTCGCAGCGTGTGCGGGCACTTCGCTGAGGCGATGCGCCTCCATGGGGTGCCGCAGGAGATCCTCACCGATAACGGGAAGGTGTTCACGGGACGGTTCGGAAAGAACACGGTCGAGGTGCTGTTCGACCGGATCTGCCGTGAGAACGGCATCGAGCACCTACTGACCGCGCCCCGCAGCCCGACGACCACGGGCAAGATCGAGCGCTGGCATCGGACCCTGCGAGAGCAGTTCCTGCTGGGCAAAGTATTCGCCAGCCAAGCCGACGCCCAAGCCCAGCTGGATGCGTGGGTCCGTGAATACAACTTCGACCGCCCCCACGACT
>CAZLMT010000121.1:1247-2072 GCA_964560615.1 uncultured Actinomyces sp. | reverse complement strand
GAGCCCAGGACCGGCCCGCGGACGACTCGGCCCTGAACCGGGTCGACCGGTCCGGGGACGACTGGATCGCCCGCAGGGTCTCCGCCGTCGGAGTCGTCTGCGTGGCATGGCAGCAGATCTCGGTCGGCAAGCACCGCGCCGGACGCACCGTAGACATCCAGGTCGGCCCCGAACTGCTCCACATCTGGGACGGCCACGAACTCCTCAAAACCGCCCTCAGGGACAACACCAAGGAGGTCAGGAAGAAAAGAGCATCCATCGCTCACTGAGCGACAAAGCAGACATAATCAATCCAGGAGTGTCAAGCATCAGGCGAATACATTCCGTCAACCATCAGGCGGAACCGAACAGCGGCTCCAAGTTTTTGTGTGGTTCGGCTGACCCTTGACGCTGGGGTTTCGGCTGATCTTTGAAACCCCGCGCATGTTGGTAGAGCGCAGCGCTATCGAGCAGATGGATCAGGTGGCGTCGCAGGTCGTTCATACCAGCGAGTCCGCAGGCAACCTGCATCCTGATGCGTAACGGGCAGGCTTCTCATCCCATCTCGGGTCAGCGTCGAGGCACTTCACCTCGAGGCAGCTCCGTCTTCCAGCGTCCGAGGCGGCCTTGCACAGCAAGACTGCTGCTCGCGACGCCTAGCAATGTATGCTGCGAGCCGTCGAACGCTCATCCGTTCGCTTGAAAGAGTGAGCATGAACTCAAGCCAGGCTCGGCACGAGCAGCCACGTGGTAGTCGTCGCTCTTCGCGAGCCGCTAGCCACGCCCCCCTGAAGGTCTAGGCGATGAAGTCCATATATCTCCGCCTAGGTCAACGGTCCGCAACTT
>CAZLMT010000121.1:653-1237 GCA_964560615.1 uncultured Actinomyces sp. | reverse complement strand
CACCCTGGCAACACTGCTGATCAGCAGCCAAAGCTTGGGAATGTCCATGGGCTCAATCGCTCTCCCAGCGCTCGTCAGCACAGCGCTATTCATCCTCCTGGTGATTGCAGCACGGGGCCCACTACGCAGGATCCCTCAGCCAGGCTTGCGTTCGACCGCCACTCTCGGGGTGGTTGTCGCGGCGTGGCTCATAAGATCTGCCGTTTATGGCCTGCTGCTCAATCGGCAGCTGGGGGCCGACGGTGACAGTGAAGTCATCCGCGTTGCCATAAGCGTCTTCTTCGTCCTCTTCATCATGCTGATCGCAGGTGACCTCGTTGATCACCGAGCAGCCCACAAGGTGCTCATAGCCGAACTCACAAATCGCCGGATGGATCTGAGGCTGTCCCAGGCCACATTCAGCGAGCGGCTCACCCAGGCGCGGTCCGAATTGGATCAGGCTATCCGCGGCACGCTTGAACCTTCGCGCTCTCTGCTCGATCTTGCCTTCGACGTAAACAGGGATCCGGCAAAGGAGGTCCAGCCGGCCCAATTGCTCCATGACATCGTCAGGCTCAGCATCAGGCCCGCATTGGCTGATCTGG
>CAZLMT010000121.1:0-643 GCA_964560615.1 uncultured Actinomyces sp. | reverse complement strand
GAGCCCATCACGCCGCGTGGGCGCGAGAGGGTCCCTCAACGCATCGATATCGTCAATTGCATTCGACCGGCACTCATGGTGGTGCCCCTACGTATCTTCACACTGTTTGTCTTCCTCGGTTTCACAAGTGTTGTCAATGCTTTCCTTAGCACTGCCATCCTGCTCTTGACTTGGCCTATTCTTGCCATGGTTCGAAGATTTTGGCCCAGCAATGCGAGGGAGTTGCCGACCCTGGGCGCTGTGCCTTTACTCACAGCAGTCTTTGCAGTTGCCTTTGCTGTCCCTCACTTACTGGGGCTTGCCCTGTTGCCCGCGTACCTTGACTTCTTCCAATCAGTCGGCCTCGCTATGTCAGTGATTTCGGTGTTGTCTTCCATCACCATCGCCTGGTTCATCGCAGCGGTCCAGATCATTGAACGTCGTCGGCGTCTCGCCGAACAAGAGTTGCTGGACACGAACGAGCAGCTGCAGATTTCGATCTCTCAGATGCGTCAAGAGCTCTGGCTCTACCGTCGCAATCTGATCTGGGTCATTCATGGCCCCCTGCAATCCGCGTTGATCTCAGCAGCCCTCAAACTCCAGGCGCCGGAGCCATTGAGTGCGAGAGAGATGATTGACTTGCGGAGCCACATCGACTCTGCCT
>CAZLMT010000120.1:4280-6353 GCA_964560615.1 uncultured Actinomyces sp. | reverse complement strand
GGATCGGCTCCCACAGCCCGGCGGGGCAGAGCGCGGTGACGCTCAACGCGTAGCCGTCCGCGGCCGCTTCGAGTGCGGTCCACCCACCCAGTGAATTGCCGACCAGGTGCGCACGGTCCATGTCGCGCTCAGCGAGGAAGGCGCCGACGGCGCGCGCCATCTCCGTGGTCGGGGTCTCTGTCTGGCCGGGGATGGGATCGGAGTCGCCATGGCCGGGCAGGTCGACGGCGTACACCGTGAAGTCGCGCGCGAGGTCGTCGACGACGAGATCCCAGCAGCGGCGTGACGACGCCAGGCCATGGATGAGGACAAGCGGGGGTCCCGAGCCCGCACTGTCGAAGGCGAGACTCGGCATGGTTGCGCTGCCCGATCCGCGGGTCATGACACCTCCTCCTCGTCCGGACACACCCTAGGCCGATGCTCCGGAGGGGGTGCCTCGCGGGACTACGCTCCCCGTGAGGAGGTGGAGCGTGGGGCGATCCCGGTCGACGGAAGATCACATTCCGCCCAGGCCGCCCCTTCCGACGCCCTACGACACCCCCGACCACGTCTCCCCGGCGTTCCGGCGCATCGGCGGCTACGCCTGGCGCCTGGCCGCGATCGGCGTGGTCCTGTGGGGCCTGCTGCTCCTCATCACCCCGCTGCAGACCCTGATCCTCGCGCTGTTCTTCGCCCTGCTCGTGGCCGCATGGCTCATGCCGCTCGTCAACCTGCTCGCCAAGTCCATGCCGCGCTGGCTCGCCGCAGTCATCTCGCTGCTGGTCTTCGCGGTCGCCGTCGGCGCGATCGTCACCTTCATCGGACTGCAGACCGTCTCGCAGTGGGAGGGCATCTCGAACGCCTTCAACCAGGGCGTGACCGACCTGCAGACCTGGCTGCGCGAGGGACCGCTGCAGATCACCGACGCGCAACTCACCAGCGTCTACCTCCAGGTCGAGGACTTCATCCGCTCCTCGGGAGGTGATATCGCTCTCGGAGTGCTCTCGGGCGTCGGCAGCGTCCTCGGCGTGGGCACGGCACTGGCCGCCGGCGTCTTCATCCTCATCTTCGTCCTCATCCAGCCCCGTGAGCTCTACGGCTGGTTCGTGCGCTGGATGCCCGCCCGCAATCGTGAGGTCATCGGACAGACGGTGCGCATCGCCTGGCGCGGCTTCTCGCAGTATTCACAGGGCCTCGTGCTCGTGGCCATCACCAACGCCACCCTGGTGACAGTCGTGTTGCTCATCATGGGCGTGCCGCTCGCGATCCCTCTCGGGATCATCGTGTTCTTCGGCGCATTCATCCCCTACATTGGCGCACCGATCGCGATGCTTCTCGCGGCATTCGTCGCACTCGTGACCGATGGCCCCCTCGCGGGTGCGCTCGTCATCGCCCTCATCTTCGTCATAGGTCAACTCGAGGGCAATGTGCTACAGCCGCTCATCATGGGGCAGACGGTCAATCTCCATCCCGTGGCGATCGTGCTCGTCACCGCCACGGGTGCGGCCTACTTCGGCCTCATCGGGGCACTGATCGGCGTCCCGCTCGCAGCGGGCGTCTACGGCGCAATGCGCTACCTCAGCGGGCCCGTCAGCACCGACGATGGCTCAACGCCCAAGCCTGCTCCTGCCGGCGAGGGGACCTTCTAACTCGATCTTCTCGCTCGATCCTCTAGTCCCATCCCATGGCATGCTCGGGGCATGTCCGGAGGTCATGCGCACTCGCTGACGCGATGGGCGTGGCTTTCCATCGCCGCCGCCGTGGTGACCATCGGCATGAAGACGGTCGCCTACCTCCTCACCGGCTCGGTGGGCCTGCTCTCGGATGCCCTGGAGTCGGTGGTCAATCTCGTGGCCGCGATCCTCGCGCTCATCGCGATCGCCGCAGCGGCGAAGCCCGCGGACGAGCGCCACCACTTCGGTCACGGCAAAGCGGAGTACCTCTCCGCGGGCGCTGAGGGCGTGATGATCCTCGTGGCCGCGGGACTCATCGTGTACCCCGCCATCGATCGACTGCTTCACCCGCAGCCCCTCGAGGAGTTGGGGATCGGCCTGGCCATCACGCCGGGTGCGACCGTCGTCAAGGGCGCCGTCG
>CAZLMT010000120.1:0-4270 GCA_964560615.1 uncultured Actinomyces sp. | reverse complement strand
TCGGCGTGGTCCTCTTGCGCCAGGGACGTCGGCATCGATCCATGGCCCTCGTCGCGGATGGCAAGCACCTCATGACGGACGTCTACACCTCCATCGGTGTCATCGTGGGAGTCGCGCTGGTCGCCGTCACCGGGTGGCTGCCGCTGGACTCGATCGTCGCGATAGGCGTGGGCGTCAACATTCTCTGGACCGGCTTCATCCTCGTGCGCAACGCCGGGCGCGGACTGCTCGACCATGCACTGCCCCAGGAGGACAACGCGCGCGTCATGGGAGTGCTGCGCGACTTCGTCGCCCGCTATCCCGCGGGGGAGTTGGAATTCCACGGCCTGCAGACGCGAGAGTCGGGTCGCGATCAATTCGTGTCGGTGCATGTGCTCGTGCCCGGTGCGTGGAGCGTGACGCGCGCCCACGATTTGGTCGAGGACGTGGAGGAGGCCATCCGCGTCGAGCTCCCGCACGCCCAGGTCCACACGCATCTGGAGCCGCGCGAGGACCCGCGCTCCCACGAGGACTACGACCGAGGACCGCGTGTGGTGCGCGAGGAGCCCTGACCGACCTCCGTGTGTGAGGGGACTTTGGTCCCACGCCTACCCTCGGTATCGAGCCGGCGCGTGCTGGCGCGAGGAGGCACGACATGGGAATCCGACTGGGCGATGTGGCACCCGATTTCACCGCGGAGACAACCGAGGGCGTCATCGACTTCCATCAGTGGAAGGACGGGTCCTGGGTCGTCTTCTTCAGTCACCCCGCCGACTACACACCCGTGTGCACCACGGAGCTGGGGCGCACGGCGGCTCTGCAGGGCGAGTTCGACAGGCGCGGGGTCAAGTGCATCGCCATCTCCGTGGATCCGCTCGATTCGCACCGTGGCTGGGCCGGCGACATCGGGGACGTCGGTGGCACCGATCTCAACTTCCCGATCATTGCCGATCCTGACAAGACCGTCTCGGAGCTCTACGACATGATCCATCCGGGCGAGGGCGACACCTCGACGGTCCGCTCGGTCTTCATCATCGATCCGAGCAACAAGGTGCGGCTCACGCTCACCTATCCGAAGTCGGTCGGGCGCAACTTCGACGAGATCCTGCGCGTCATCGACGCCTTGCAGCTCACGGATGCCGCCCCCGTGTCGACACCCGTCGACTGGCGTCCCGGGGACCGGGTCATCGTCTCGCCGATGATGTCGACCGACGATGCCAAGGCCCGCTTCGGTGAGGTCGAAGAGGTCAAGCCCTACCTGCGCTGGACCCCGCAGCCCAAGGTCTGAGGCCTTAGGCCTTCTTCAAGGCCTTGAGGGTCCAGCGCGTGAGGACGCGACCCGTGAGCGTGCCCGCGGCGTCGGTGATCTCGCAGGAGATCTCGACCTCGGGGCGAGACCCCGCGTCGAAGGTGGCGCGCGCTGCAGCGATGTCGCCGTCGACGCGGGCGATCGCGGTGATGTCGCCGCGCGCGATTGCGAGGTAGTCCATCGTCGCTGTCACGGGCAGCAGCACGGCGCGATCCATCATGTCGCCGAACGCCGCGATCGCGGCCGCACCAGTCGCCGATTCAGCGGCGGCGAACATCACTGCCGCGTGCGGACCCCCGACATGGTTGCGGCGCTCCGGCTCATCGCGCAGGACGACCACCGTGCGCTCCGGCGTCGCCTCGAGATATTCCAGGCCCAGCGTCGCGACGTAGGGCACCACCTGGTGCATGAGCGGGCCGATCTGATCACCCGGGATCCCTGCCATGCCGCCCGAGGCTAGCGGTGCGAGACTGGCAGGCGTGCCGGAGGCCATCGACGACGACTATCCGTGGCCTGATGGCCCGTGGGTTCGGGCCCTCTTCGTCATGACCCTCGAGGGCGCCGCCGCTGGTGCGGATGGTCGCTCAGGCAGCATCTCCGGCCCCGCCGATCTCGAGGTCCTCCTCGCCGTACGGCGCTGGTCGGATGCCGTAGTGGTGGGAGCTGCCACGATGCGTCTGGAGCGCTACAAGCCCATGCGCTCGCGGGAAGCCGTGTCCGCGGAGCGCCTTGCGCGTGGCAGGAGCGCGGCACCCCGGCTCGTCATCGTGAGTGGCAGCCTCGACCTGCCGTGGGGTGATCCGGCGTACTCCGAGTCAACTCTGCCCCCGCTGATCGTGACGAGCGCTTCCGCGACCCAAGAGGCGCGTGCTCTCGTGCCCGAGACGTGCGAGTTGCTCGTTGCACCTGGCGATCGCGTCGACCCCGTGTGGTTGCGCGCCCAACTGATCGAGCGTGGCCTGGAACGCATCGTCTGCGAGGGGGGTAGGTCCCTGCTGGACGACTTCGCCCGCGCTGGTGCCATCGATGAGTGGGCGCTCACCTTGTCGGGGCGTGCTGGTGCGTCTGAGTTCACGCCCGTCGCCGTGCGCACCGAAGACTCCTTCGTATTCACGCGCTTCGTCCGTCGGGGGCATGGATGAACAACGGTCCGTCGCCGACGCTCCTCATCAAGGGGAGCGCTCGGACCATTGACTCCACGCTCGTCATGGGCGTCGTCAACGCCAGCCCCGAGTCCTTCTCCGATGGAGGTCGTCATGCCTCCTTCGACGCACAGGTCGGCCTCGCGGCTTCGCTGATCGAGGCGGGTGCGGACATCATCGACGTCGGAGGGCAGTCCGCGGTCACGAACCAGCCTCCGGTCGAGGAGGGCCTCGAAGTCGAGAGGGTGCTGCCCATTGTCGAATGGCTTGTCCGGGAGTTCCCCGATGTGCTGGTGAGCGTCGACACGTACAAGCCGCGTGTGGTCGATGCCGTGCTCCAGGCAGGTGCGCACATCATCAATGACGTGAGTGGGCTGCGCTTCCCGGAGGTCGCGTCCAGCTGCGCGGAGCACGGGGCTGCCCTGGTCGTCATGCACACGGCGGCGCCTCCGAAGGTCCGCCTCCAGGACCCTGCGCTGTACGCGGATGTCACGGCGGATGTCGTGGGCTACCTGCAGGAGCGCATGCAGGTGGCGATCGAAGCAGGTGTCCCTCGCGAGTCGCTGATCCTGGATCCCGGCCCTGATTTCACCAAGACGCCGTACCAGACCGTGGAGATCCTGCGTCGCATCGACGAGTTCCGGGCTTTCGGCAGGCCACTGCTGCTTGCCCTGTCCCGCAAGGACTTCCTCGGCGCGATCACTCACCGCACGCCACGGCAACGCGATGCTGCGACGGCGGCAGCGATCGCGCACCTGGCCGTCACGCCTGGCAACATCGTCCGCGTCCACGACGTCGCTGCCGCTGTCGACGTCATTGCGACCATTGACGTGCTCGTGGGTCGACGCAATATCGAGCCCGACTACGTGCTTCCTGACTCGCTTCGATACGAGAAGCCCCGTGAGTGAGGCCGCCATCGGCTGGTCTGAGGCAGCCGAGTGGGATCTCACCAGGGTCATGGAGTTGAAGGGCAGTCATCGGATCGCTGTTGTCATTCCTGCGCGCAATGAGCAGCAGACGATCGCGAGCGTCGTCCAGATCATCAGATCGAGTCTGGGTGGCCTGGCGGATGACGTCATCGTCATGGATTCACTCTCCTCGGATGCGACCGGCGCTATCGCCGCTGATGCCGGGGCGCAGGTGCACTCCGTGGCCGATGTGCGTCCCGACCTCGGCGTTCATGCGGGCAAAGGCGAGGCGCTCTGGAAGTCCCTCTTCGTGACCGATGCCGACGTACTGGTCTTCATCGATGCGGACCTGACCGACTGGGGACCCCATTTCGTCACCGGTCTTGTCGGACCCCTGCTGGCGGACCCCCGGGTGATGCTGGTGCGCGGCTTCTACGACCGCGTGCTCAACGTCGGGTCGTCACCCTCACTCGAAGGGGGTCGCGTCACCGAGCTTGTCGCCCGGCCGTGGCTGGCACTGCACCGGCCTGAGCTCGCGGGAGTGATCCAGCCCCTCGCGGGAGAGTGGGCGATCCGGCGGAGTGCCTTCGAGCGGCTCTCTGTGCCCATGGGCTACGGGGTCGAGCTCTCGACGCTGCTCGATATCCACGACAGGTTTGGCCTCGAGTCGATCGCGCAGGTCGACCTCGGACGACGTGCGCATCGGCACCAGAGCCTGCACGACCTCAGTGCCATGGCCGTCGAGCTCATGGTGGTGGCGGAGCGGCGTAGTCATGGGGGGAAGGTGTACGACCCCGGTGAGAGCGTCCCCCTCCGATTGCCGACCGTCGATCGTTCGTGGAAGGTCCGCGAGGTGCCCACGGGGGAGCGGCCCCCGCATGAGGACGTGTAGTGAAATCTGAAGTCGCAGTGATGGGAGGACGATATGCCTG
>CAZLMT010000119.1:3038-6505 GCA_964560615.1 uncultured Actinomyces sp. | reverse complement strand
CCAGCACCATCGCGCCAACGGGCACGGCGAGGAGCGCGCCGGAGACCCCGAAGAGAGCGGCGCCGAGCAGCACGGCGACGAAGCCGTACGCCGGGTGGACGTCCACCGCCTTTGCGCTGATCCGCGGCTCGATCGTGAGGTTCTCGATCTGCTGGTAGATCAGGGCGTAGACCAAGACGATGACGCCGAGCCACGGATTGCCGCTGAGCAGGCCGACGATGACCGGCAGGATGATCGAGATGTAGGTGCCGATGGTCGGAACGAACTGCGCGACGATGCCGGTCCACAGCGCGAGCGGCAGCCAGTAGGGCAGCCCGATGATGGCGAAGACGACTCCGCTGCAGAAGGAGTTGACCGCGGCCAGGATGGCGCGGGCGGCGACGTAGCGCCCGGTCTTGTCGGCCGTGATGTCCCAGACGTTGAGGAAGACCGACTGCGACTGGGTGGGAAGCATGCTGGCGATGTAGCGACGCAGGCGCGGGCCGTCGGCCGACAGATAGAAGGCGATGAGCGCGAAGGTGAAGAGTCCGAAGATGCCGCCGATGAGCGACACCGCGAACCCGAAGATGCCCTTGGCCGCGTCGGCCGCGATCTGCTTGAGCGCTTCCTGGTCGAGGTTGACCTGGGCGAGCAACTCCTCGGCGGTGTAGGACTGGCCGAAGGTCTGGTTGAACCATTCGAGTCCCTGCGCGGCAAGGGCCGGCACGCTCTCGACGATCTCGATGATCTGGTCGACGAGCAGCGCGCCGAACGCCGCGAGGAAGGCGACGAGGAAGAGCGCGACTCCGCCCATCACGATGAGCGTGGCGAGGCCGCGGCGCATCCGCTTGCTGAGGACGTTGACCGCGGGTGCCATGGCGAGGGCGAAGAACCACGACATGAGCACGGTGAAGATGACACCGCCGCCGTCCTCGAGGAGGAAGCGGATGAAGATGAAGATGAAGACCAGGGCCATCACGATGAAGCCGGCCCGCCAGATGAATCCGGGGCTCACCGGCCAGCCGGGACGCGGCGTCTCCGTGGACATTCCAGAACCCTACCGATCCCTACGGGTCTCCCCACGGCTCGTCGGGGGACAGCGGAGTTGACAGGGTAGGTGAGGCTTCCCTAACTTAGGATTACCTAATTACGACGAGGAGAAGCGTGATCGTCTGCCAGTGCAAGCGGGTGAGCGACCGCAAGGTCGCCTCCTGCGTGAGCAAAGGCTGTTCCAGCCTGCGCGAACTCTGCGCCGAGACCGGCGCGGGGCGCGACTGCGGCTGCTGCGTGCGCCAGCTCCGCGAGATGCTCGATTCCATGCGCCAGCCCCAGTCCCAGGAGGTCCTTCGTGCAACCGCGTAGCCCCCGCATCGTCGAGCTGCTCAACGACGCGCTCACCCTCGAGCTCACGATCACCAATACCTATTTCCTGCGCTCGCGGATGCTCGACAACTGGGGCTTCCCGAAGCTCGGCAAGGTCTTCTACGACCTGTCCATCGATGAGATGCGTGATGCGGATGCGCTCATCCAGCGGATCCTCATGTTCGAGGGTCATCCCAACGTCCAAAGACTCCTTCCGATCACGATCGGTGAGACCCCGGAGGAAATCCTCACGCTCTCGTACGAGTCGGAGGTGACAGCCATCGCGCAGTTCAACGCGTCGGCCGATGAGTGCCGCTCACTCGGTGACAACGGCACCGCGACGATCTTCGATGCTGCGGTGCGAGAGGAGGAGGAGCACGCCGACTGGTTCGAATCGCAGATCGAGGCCATTGGGACCATTGGTATCTCGGCGTACCTCGCCCAGCAGATCGACTCCGGGTCCGCCCCCTCCTAGAGGCATCCGTGTTCGCCACCACACTTCGAGAGGCCACCCGCGAGGCGCACGACAACGCCGAGGCCGCCCCCTTCATTCAGCAACTCATGGCCGGCTCTCTGCAGGTGCGGCAGTACGCCGACCTGCTGCTGAGCCTGGAGCCGGTCTATGGCGCGATGGAGCAGCAGTTCCGCGCGCACGCTGACGAATCGTCTATCGCGCTCTTCGATCATCGCCGCCTCGATCGGCACGCACGTCTCGTCCACGACCTCGCGGCGCTCGGGCAGCGACCGGGTTCACGCCCCGTCCCTGGCGCTGTCGACACCTATGTCACCGCGGTGCACGATGCCGCGCGCATGCCGCAGCGGCTCCTGGCCCATCACTACACGCGCTACCTCGGCGACATGGCCGGAGGGCAGGCGATTGCCGCTAGGTTGCGCACGCACTACGGGCTTGAGTCAGACGCGCTCACGCTGTACGACTTCAGTGACCTTGGCGATCTCGTGCACTATCGCAGGCGCTATAGGGACCTCCTCGACCTCGTGCCGTGGTCCGATGTCGAACGCGCGGAGTTCATCGACGAATCGAAGCGCGTCTTCGCGCTCAACTCAGCTCTCTTCACCGCATTGGGTGACACCGAACGGGACCCATCCGCTGTGGGACCGAGTTCCTTCTTCGCAGCGGAGCGCGCCCACCAGCCGCGCTGACACCGACGTCACTGCTGTCCTGTGTCGTTCCTGATCGGGCACGGTGCGCCTTCGCCCGCTGAGCGATGTTGGACACGGTAGGTTGCGCCGCGTACGTGCTCCAGGCACAGGGGTTCACGCGAAGGCCCTTCTGCTCCCGATCGGTGATGCTGAAGGGTCGTGGCCAACGTGGCGTTCGCCATCATCGCGGGATATCTCGTGGGTGCGCTCGCGGGCTATGCCGCCTCCCGGGGCAATCGGGTCGCGGGCCAGTGGCGGCGCCTCATCCGCGTGCAGCTCCTGTGCGTCAGCGCCGTCCTGTCCCTGCTCGCCGCATGGCGCCTGCCTAAGGCCGCCGACCTGATCTGGCCCGCTCTCGTAACGGTCATCGCCGTCGCCCTGGTGGGTGTGGCCTACCTGCTGACGCCGAAGTCATCGGAGCGGGCCGGACGCGCCGTCCTGCGCGGATGGTCCGCCATTCCCAATCCCGGCTTCTGGGTCGTGCCCTTGGCCGCCGCAATCGCGGGCCCGGTCGGACTCATCGTTGCCGTGTTCATCGACCGGGTGATGATCTTCTTCTTCGGCTTCTTCGTCTGGATCCTGCGCCGCCAGGCCCCCATCAAGCAGCAGATCCGGACTTCGTGGATCGACCAGGCACCCCTGATTGCGCTTCTCATCGGCCTGGTGCTGAACGCCTTCACCCAGCCACCCGCGTGGACGTCCGTGGCGCTCGAGTGGGCTGCCCCGCTCCTGGCGGCGATCGGCGCGGCGATGTTCGTGGGATCCGTGCTGCATCCGTCGCAGCAGATCCCGTGGCGTCCCGGCATTCGCGTGTGGCTCGTGCTCATCGCGATGCGCATCGCGCTCCTGGTGCCCCTGGCGTTCTTCGCGCCCAATGCCGCCATTGCCGCCGTGCTGGTGCTGTGCGCCTTCAGCATCCCGGCGTTCTATCCACCGCAGCTGTCCGTCCTCTACGGCTACGCGGA
>CAZLMT010000119.1:1726-3028 GCA_964560615.1 uncultured Actinomyces sp. | reverse complement strand
TCGCGGCAGCCTCGCGCCTGGGGTGGGTCGTCGCTCCGGTCGGCGTACTGCTCGCCGTGACGATCATGAGGGTGTAGGCGCGGACGCGCGGAGTCCGCCCGGGGCCGCGTCATCGTCATTCGGGAAGGAGCAGGCCTATCCCGACACCCAGGGTCGTCACGGCCAGGACCACGGCGCCGATCGGCACCAGTTTGATCAGCGCCGTCGACGGGCCGTCCGGAGTGCGTGGCGCCCCGCCGAAGAAGCCGCCGGAGATGAGGAGCGGCGCAGCGACGAGGCCGATGCGCAGCGCCCACAGGGCGGGCTCGGATAGCCGGGCGTAGTCCAGGATGAACAGGCCGATGATGGCCAGGATCACGAGGACACCAGCATGCGCGTGTCCGGCTCTGAAGTAGGTGCGCTGGATCTCAGTGATTCCTTCCGTCCCGGCCTTACGGCGCAGGATGGAGAGGAGGAAGTATCCGCCGAACGCGATCGTCGGCAGCGAAATGAAAGACAGTGCGATCATCCATCGTGTTGCATCGCTCACCTGTGACCCCCTTTCCCGCTGACTCTCCGGTCAGCCTTCCTGGAGCCCCACGCGAGCATGCACCCGCTTCAGCCACGCCGGTGCCCACCAGTTCGCCTTGCCCGCGATGCGCATGAATGACGGCACCAGCAGCGCTCGCACGATGGTCGCGTCGAGCAGGATTGCGACCGTCACACCGAAGCCGAGCTGCTTGATGTTGGTGGCCCCACTGGTCATGAACGCCGCGAAGACGATGGCGATGAGTAGTGCTGCAGCCGTGACGATCCGACCGGTCCTCTGCAGGCCAAAGGCGACCGCATCCGTGGTGTCCTTGCCTGCCGCGTGCTCTTCGGTGATGCGGGAGAGCATGAAGAGCTCATAGTCCATCGACAACGCGAACGCGATGACACCGATGAGCACTAGCGTGGACATGTCGACGGTGCCGGTGACGGTGTAGTCACCGGTGAGCCACGACAGTCGACCGTCCTGGAAGACCCACACCAGCACGCCGAGAGCCGCCGACAGGCTGAGCAGGTTGAGCACGAAGGCCTTGACCGGGATGAGCAGGCTGCCCGTGTAGAGGAAGAGGATGACGAGCGTGGTGAGTGCGAGCCACAGGATCACCCACCAGAAGCGGTCGAGGATGCTCTGCGTCGCATCGGCCCAGTCGGCCGCGACACCGCCGACAAGTGCCTCGGATGCCGGTGCGGCGATGCCCCTGATGTCGGCGAGGAGCTGCTCGCCCGCGGGGTCGATGGGCGCCTCTACCCGTGGGGCAACACGCCGCCCGACAG
>CAZLMT010000119.1:1143-1716 GCA_964560615.1 uncultured Actinomyces sp. | reverse complement strand
CGCACATCGCTGCCGGAGGTCCAGGTGCTCGGGTCGGGGTTGGGTGCGACGACCTGGCCGTCGACGATGACGTCCGCGGGCGTCGTGACCCGCTCGACGTCGTCCAACTGCGAGATCTGCTCGGCGTAGGTGCGGATCTCCTCGGCCGAGCCGGCATCGATGAGCACGATCTCGTACGGCGAGCCCTCATTGCCCGGGAACTCCTCGCGGAGCACCTGGCCCGCCTGCGCGACAGGGTTGTCGGCCGGCAGGGCACGCTCGTCGACCTGGCCGAAGACGGCGCCGAGCGCAGGTGCGGCGAGCACGAGGAGGACGGCGACGGAGGCGATGAGCACCGGCCAGGGTCGGCGCATGACGAAGCGCGCCAGCCGCGCCCAGCCACCGTCCTCCTTGGGAGTGAGATCACCGCGGCGCACCTTGAGCTTGTTGATGCGTGGTCCGAGGATCGCGAGTAGTGCGGGCATGGCGGTGAGTGCGCCGAGCACCGCGAAGACGCTCACCGCGATGCCGGCGTAGCCAAAGGAGCGCAGGAAGTACTGCGGGAAGAACAGCAGCGCGGACAGGGCAACGGCG
>CAZLMT010000119.1:0-1133 GCA_964560615.1 uncultured Actinomyces sp. | reverse complement strand
CCCCGAGACGAACACCGTCTTGCCGGCCGAGTTGATCGTCGCTGCGACGGCATCGGGCACCGATTTGCCCGCACCGAGTTCCTCTCTGAAGCGATTGATGATGAGTAGGGAGTAGTCGATGCCGAGCGCCAGGCCCAGGCCCGTGACGAGGTTGAGGGAGAAGATCGAGACGTCGGTCGCGAGCGAAATGACGTAGAGGGTGAGGAAGCTGCCCAGGATCGTGCCGATGGCGACGAGGAAGGGCAGGCCGGCGGCCACGACCGAGCCGAGCACGAAGATGAGCAGGATCGCTGTCAGGGGGACCGCGACGCCCTCGGCCCGCGCGATGTCACCGGAGATCGTCTCGGTGAAGGCATTGCCGATCACCTCTCCGCCGAATGCGTAGACGGTGAGGTCGCCCTGCTGGCCCGCGTAGGTATCGACGATGTCAGCGGACAGCTGCTCGAGATCCGCGCCGGAGTCGGCGTAGACGAAGGCTTGTGCCGTGCGCCCGTCGTCGCTGCGCAGCTGCGGTGCGCCGGTAGACCAGTAGGACACGATGCTCTCGACGCCGGGCACGGCGGCGACATCGTCGAGCAGGGCCGTAGCCGCTGCAGCATCGGTGTCGACGTCGGTCGGGGACTGGATTACCAGGACGACGGCCGGGTCGCTGGCACCGAACTCGTCCTGGACGTACGCGGCCGCGCGCGCGGCCTCGCCCCCGGGATCCGCAAAGCCCTCGCTCTTCATGTTGGCGAAGACCTGCACGCCGAAGATGCCGAAGATCACGGCGCTGATGACGTAGCCGATGAGCACCGGCCAGCGGTGGCGCGCCACGAAGGCGCCGAGCCTGGCGAAGGGCGGCCTCTTCTGCGATGCAGGCTGGGCCGGGCTCTGGGTGCTAGTTGCCACGTCGGTACTCCTCGATGATCTCGCTCAGGATGTCAGGCCAGGGGGTGGGCTCGAGGCCGAAGGTCACGCGTGCCGCGCTGTCGTCCACGACGAAGGGACGGTCGCGCTGGTAGGAGGTCTCGGCGAGCTCCCTGATGGTGGGGGAGAAGACCCCGAGCACCTTGAGCAGCGCGGGGGGCATGGACGAGACCTTCACATGCGGGACGCCGGCAGTGTCGGCGAGGTCGTCGACCACCTGGCGC
>CAZLMT010000118.1:5888-6531 GCA_964560615.1 uncultured Actinomyces sp. | reverse complement strand
CTCAAGTCCTGTGCGCTGCGCTTCTGCAGAGCGCTCAGTGGCTTGGCGATCCTGTCGGCAGCGCTCACATCTCCCCTGAGTGCCTCATCGACCCCGATGATCACCTCGACGATGTCGGGGTAGGCCTTCTGATACGAGATGTTGGTGAAGATCAGCGGGAGGATCTGCCAGCGGGTGAGCTCGTCTCCATCTACCTCGATCGTGCGCTCGTCGAGTCCGTCGATGACGCGCTGCAGCCGGGCGGCCATGTGCTTGCCGAAGAGCGAGCCGAAGACCTGCTGCACCGTGGTCCAACTCCACGTGGAGGCCCCCATCCAGGAGGAGACCGTCATGTTGGGCGACCATGCGCCGTCGAGGATCAGGGTGCGCACCCTGTCGGGGTATTCGCGCGCGTAGCGGTAGCCGATGCGCGTGCCGTAGCTCATGCCCCAGAAGTTCCACCGGGGTGCGCCCAGCGCCGCGCGCATCGCCTCGAGGTCGCGGACGACGTAGTAGGTGCCGAGATAGGGGGCGACGTCCTTGTTGATCTCGAGGCACCCGGCCAGCCCCGGTGCCATGGCAGCGACGTACGTCTCGGTGTAGGCCTGCCAGTCCACCGGACCGGTGGCGGGGGGCTCGTAGGCCGCCGCCCGGGCCGCGGCCT
>CAZLMT010000118.1:2422-5801 GCA_964560615.1 uncultured Actinomyces sp. | reverse complement strand
CAGGTCATCCCAGTCCAGCGGCACGGTCAGTACGCCGCACTCGAAACCATCGAAACCCTCCGCCGGGCACTCGCCCCAGGCGATGGTGCCGCGCTTGGGATCGGTGACGGCCGGGTTGGTGACTGCTGGATCGGCGGCGAGCGCGGGCGCGACGAGCGAGGGGCCGACAAGGAGCGATGCAATGAGCGCCCCGCCGAGAGTCGATACCGAGAGCAGGCGGGGGAGTGGTCTCATCGCGTCAGACTAGCGGGGAAGAGGGGCTGGATCGCTACGGTGGGCGAGTGATCTCGCAAAGGCACGAGCAGGTGGTCTTTGGCCACGACCCAGCGACAGGGCTGCGCGCGATGGTGGCGATCCACTCCACGGCCCTGGGGCCTTCGCTCGGTGGTTGTCGCATGCGTCCCTACGCCGATGAAGACGCGATGGTCGCTGACGCGCTGCTGCTCTCGGAGGCGATGAGCTACAAGAACGCGCTCGCCGGGCTCGATCACGGGGGCGGCAAGGCCGTCATCTGGGGTGACCCCGCGCGTGACAAATCACCGGAGCTCTTCCACGCGATGGGGCGATTCATCGCGACCCTCGGCGGTCGCTACATCACCGCGGGCGACGTCGGCACGACCGTGGCCGACCTCGACCTCATCCACGAGACGAATCCGTGGACGACGGGGCGGTCGCCGGAAAGGGGCGGCTCAGGCGACACGGGCATCCTCACGGCGTACGGCATGCAGCAGGCGATGCGAGCGGTGGCGCAGCATCTATGGGGCAGCGACTCGCTCGAGGGCAAGGTCGTGGGCATCTCGGGCGCGGGCAAAGTGGGCCGTCGCCTCGCGGAGCACCTGGTGGCCGAAGAGGGGGCGCGTGTGATCATCACCGACCCATCACCCGAGGCGATCGCATCGATCGGGGTTGAGGTCGAGGTCGTGGGCTCGACCGAGGACTTGATCGCACGCGAGGTCGACATCTACTCCCCCAACGCCCTCGGTCATGCGCTCACACCGCAGGTAGCCGAGACGCTGCGATGCGTCGCCGTGTGCGGGGCGGCCAACAACCAGCTCGCGACGCCGGAGGTCGCGGAGATGCTCGCGGGGCGGGGGATCCTCTACGCGCCGGACTACCTCGTGAATTGCGGGGGCGTGGTCCAGGCGGCCGAGGAGCTGGGGCCCGCCGTCGGAGCGGCGGAGCCGCCCCGCTTGGCGGGCTGGTTTGACATGGAGCGGGCCCGGGCGCGGGTCGGGGGCGTCTACGACACGACCCTGCGGGTGCTGGGCCGGGCTGAGGCCGAGGGGGTCCTGCCCGTGGTGGCCGCCGCCTGGGAGGCCGAGGAGCGGATTGCGGCCGGTGGGCCCGCCTTCGAGCGCTTTGACGTGGGCCGCTGAGGCCTCAGGCCCCTCCCCATGCGCGAGAGGGGGCCGCCGGGGTACGCTTCCGTGGGTCAGCGCGGCCCTATGGATGCCGCGCAGGGACGTCTAGGAGTCCGATCATGGGTCGCGGTCGCGCCAAGGCGAAGCAGACGAAGGTCGCGCGTGCATTGAAGTACAGCGGGCCGCAAACCGATTTCGAGCGCCTCCAGGCAGAGCTCGCCACGGGCGAGCATCACGATGTCGACGGTGCCGAAGAGGTCGAGGTCGACGTGCCCGTCGTGGACCGCTACGCCGACGATTCCGATGAGGACGACGAATCCGATGAGGACGAGTCCCGCTAGGTGCTTCCCCTGGCGATACGCCGGGCAATGTCTGACACGTCCCGCAGGTCGCCCGCGGCAATTCCGTAGATGAAGTCGTAGGCCTCATCGTTGCCCATCGTCAGGCGGCGACCGTTCATGCCGAGGAAAACAACCAGGCAGGCGAGGCCCAGGCGCTTGTTGCCGTCGACGAGTGCGTGGTTGCATACGAGCGAGTGCGTGAGTGCTGCTGCCATCGCATCCAGGTCCGGGTAAGCGGGTGCACCAGCCACGGTGGCCTGGGGTCGAGCGACTGCGGCCTCGATCATTCCTGCGTCGCGCACGTCGACAGTTCCGATCGTGCGATGAGCGATGTGGAGTACGTCGTCGGAGGTGAGGAAGAGCATGGCTACTCAGCGAGGCGGCGCATGGCCTCGGCGTAGCGGGGCATCTCTTCGTCGAGGATCCGGTCGATGAGGTCGGTGCGCGAGTGCACCTCGAGATACTCCTCGATCGCGGCCTTCGCGACCTCCTGCATGGAACGCCCCTCGAACTCCGCACGCGAGCGGAGTGCCTCGGCCTGGGCGTCGGTGAGGCGCAGGGTCATGGCCCCGCACGGATGGTATCAGTAGTGATACCTAGGCCGGATGCTCTCCCCGCACGAAGGCTGCGCCACCGCCGCCACCTTTAGCCTCGGCATCGCCGATCTCACCGTCACGGCGTTCGCGCACCACGCCGCAGGGCCACGACGGCACACCACGATCGCGCAGGCGCGCCATGGTGTCGCCCGCCGCCGTCGCATCGACGATCGCGACCATGCCCAGGCCCATGTTGAAGGTGCGCTCCATCTCGGCGCGCTCAACGCCGTGGCCGGCGATGACATGGAAGACCGCGGGCGGGGTCCAGGTGGAGCGATCGACCTCGATCGCGAGATGCGCGGGCAGCACGCGCGCGAGATTGGCCGCGATGCCCCCGCCCGTGATGTGACTGAAGGCATGCACGTCGACGTTGTCGACGAGATCGAGGCAGTCCTGGGCGTAGATGCGCGTGGGCTCCAGCATCTCCTCGCCCACCGTGCGGCCCAGATCGTCGATGTACGCCGTGAGGCCCGGCCCGCCGTCACCGAGCAGCACCCGGCGAGCGAGGGAGTAGCCGTTGGAGTGCAGGCCCGACGACGCCATCGCGATCGCGACATCGCCTGAGCGCACACGCTCGGCACCGAGGAGGCGATCGGCCTCCACCACACCCGTGCCGGCACCGGCGACGTCGTACTCATCCGGCTCGAGCAGGCCCGGATGCTCGGCGGTCTCGCCGCCGACCAGGGCGCAACCGGCGATCTCGCAGCCGCGGGCGATGCCGGCGACGATCGCGGCGATGCGCTCGGGCACGACCTTGCCGGTGGCGATGTAGTCGGTCATGAAGAGGGGCTCCGCACCGCACACGACGATGTCATCGATCACCATCGCGACAAGGTCCTGGCCGATGGTGTCGTGGATATCCATCGCCTGAGCGACCGCGACCTTGGTGCCGACGCCGTCGGTGGAAGTGGCGAGCAGGGGCCGCGCGTACCCCTTGAAAGCACTCGCGTCGAAGAGACCCGCGAATCCGCCGAAGCCGCCGACGACCTCGGGGCGTGTGGCGCGTGCGATCGCATCGCGCATGAGGGCGACCGCGCGCTCGCCCGCCTCGACGTCGACGCCGGCGTCGGAGTAGCTGACC
>CAZLMT010000118.1:0-2412 GCA_964560615.1 uncultured Actinomyces sp. | reverse complement strand
AAGCCCACGATCGTGATCAAGCAAAAGGCGAAGCGATAGACCATCAGGGGTGCTGCAGGGCGTCGATGTGCGTGGTCGAGGCCACCCGCTTCTCCAGGCCCTCGAGCAGGTGCTTGCCCATGACCTCGGGCTCGGGGATCGGCACGGGATAGACACCGTCGAAGCACGCGCGGCAGAAGTCCTGCTTGGGCAGGGTGGTCGCCTCGACCAGGGCGTCGAGGGAGACATAGCCGAGGGAGTCGGCACCGATCGAGCGGCAGATCTCCTCGACCGAGAGGCCATTGGCGATGAGCTCGGCGCGCGAGGCGAAGTCAATGCCGTAGAAGCAGGGCCACTTCACGGGCGGTGAGGCGATGCGCACGTGCACCTCGCGGGCGCCGGCCTCGCGCAGCATGCGCACGAGCGCGCGCTGGGTGTTGCCGCGCACGATGGAGTCGTCAACGACGACCAGCCGCTGATCAGCGATCACCTCGCGCAGCGGATTGAGCTTGAGACGGATGCCGAGTTGGCGGATCGTCTGAGAGGGCTGGATGAAGGTGCGACCGACGTAGGCGTTCTTGACCAGGCCCTCGGCGAAGGGAATGCCCGACTCCTGCGCGTAGCCGATCGCGCCGTATCGACCCGACTCCGGCACAGGGATGACCAGGTCGGCGTCGGCGGGGTGCTCGCGCGCGAGGCGCTTGCCGATATCGACGCGCGTGGCCTGCACGCTGCGGTCCGAGATCGTCGTGTCAGGTCGCGCGAGGTAGACGAACTCGAAGAGGCAGCCCTTGGGCTCCGGCTTGGCGAAGCAATGCGCACGCAGACCGTGCTCATCGATGGCGACAAGCTCGCCGGGCTCGATCTCCCGGACGTACGACGCACCGACGATGTCGAGTGCCGCGGTCTCGCTGGCGACCACCCACCCGCGCTCGAGACGACCGAGCACGAGCGGGCGGATGCCCTGCGGATCGCGGGCGGCGTAGAGCGTGGTGTCGTCCATGAAGACGAGTGAGTAGGCGCCCTGGAGCTTGGGCAGCTCAGCCATCGCGGCCACCTCGAGAGACACGTCGGGATGCGCGGCGATGAGTGCCGTGACGAGCTCGGTGTCGGAGGTCGCTCGCGTCGGCTTCGGCGTACCGAGGGGAAGCTCACCGCGGCCGTCCTCGAGTGCGGCGACGCGCTCGGCGAGTTCGGGGGTGTTGGTCAGGTTGCCGTTGTGCGCGATGGCGAGATGACCGGTCGCGGTGGCGCGGAAGGTCGGCTGGGCGTTCTCCCAGCAGCTCGCGCCGGTCGTGGAGTAGCGCGTGTGACCGATCGCGAGGTGCCCCTGCAATGACTCCAGGCTTGCCTCGGTGAAGACCTGCGACACCAGGCCCATGTCCTTGTAGACGACGATGCGATGACCATCGCTCACGGCGATCCCCGCTGACTCCTGGCCGCGATGCTGGAGCGCGTAGAGGCCGAAATAGGTCAGCTTGGCGACGTCCTCACCAGGGGCCCAGACACCGAAGACGCCGCAGGCATCCTGAGGTCCCCGCTCCTGCGGGTCCAGATCGTGCGTGAGCCTGCCGTCACCGCGCGCCACGGGATGAGTCTATGCAGGGGCAGGAATGACCCAATAGAGGACACGACGGGTCAGCCGAACGGATGGGCTTGCCCAGGCTTTGCGTGTGAAATCCCTGGGAAGAGGTCCCTCGAATGGCATCCCGGGGAACCGGGATAGGACGCTCGCAGTCCAGGTCATCGTGCACGCGCGTGCGTGCTGAATTAGGACAGGAGATCCTCGTGAAGCCCTCCCTGCGCACCAGGCGCGCCAGCACCGCCCTCATCGGATCGTTCAGCATCGTCGCGGCGATGCTCACCGCCGTCGGGGTCGGCGCAGGACCGGCGCAGGCACACGGCTCCATGTCGAATCCCTCTTCTCGCATCTGGGAATGCTTCTACGGCGATCGCACATCGCCTCTGTGCGCTGAGGCCTGGCGCACGAGCCCGCAGGCGCTCTACGACTGGAATGAGATCAACCAGGGCGCAGCCGCTGGTCAGCACCGCCAGATCATTCCCGATGGCCAGCTGTGCTCCGCCGGTCGCGAGAAGTACGCGATCTTCGATAGGCCGTCCACGCAGTGGAAGGCGACGAACCTCAGACCCGATACGGACGGCAAGTACACCCTCACGTGGACGTCGTCGGCACCGCACGCCACGGCGTACTACCAGGTCTTCATCACGCGCGCAGGCTTCGACCCGACCAAGCCGCTGCGCTGGGCCGACCTCGAACTCGTGCACGACTCCGGCCCCCGTGCACGTGAGGCCACCGCGACGCTGCGGATAGACCTCCCGGCACGCCAGGGTCGGCACATCCTCTACACCGTCTGGCAGCGCAGCGACTCCCCCGAGGCGTTCTACTCGTGCGCCGATGTGACGCTCGACGGA
>CAZLMT010000117.1:2186-6567 GCA_964560615.1 uncultured Actinomyces sp. | reverse complement strand
CGCCACGGCGATGGCCAAGGGCGCCAAATCGCGTGGAGCAACGATCGCCGAGGGCATTCTCGTCACCGGATTCCTCCGCGACGGCGATCGCATCACGGGCGTCACCACCGACCACGGCGATGTGCACGCCGACACCGTCGTGCTTGCCGCGGGACTGTGGACTCGCCAACTCGCCGCCAAGGCAGGCGTCGACGTGCCCTTGCAGGCTGCAGAGCACTATTACCTGCTCACGGAGCCGATGGAGGGCGTGCATCGCGATCTGCCGATCATCGAGGACCTCGACTGCTACGGCTACTTCCGCGAGGAGGGTGGCGGCATGCTCGTGGGCCTCTTCGAGCCCGAGGCCGCCGGTTGGCATCCCGAGGGCGCCCCAGAGGACTTCGCCTTCGGCACGATCCCGCCCGACTGGGAGCGCATGACGCCGTTCCTGGAAAAGGCTATGGAGCGGATTCCGTCTCTGTCGGAAGCGGGAGTCCGCACGTTCTTCTGCGGTCCGGAGAGCTTCACCGCCGATGCGGCGCCGATGCTCGGCCCAGCGCCCGAGGTCGAGGGCCTCTGGATCGCCGCGGGTCTCAACTCCGTGGGCATCCTGCTCGGTGGCGGGGTCGGCAGCCTGATGGCGCGCTGGATCACCACGGGGACCTGCCCGATGGACATCGCCGGCTACACCATCGAGCGCGGCCTGCCCTTCCAGAACTCCCATCGCTTCCGGGCCGAGCGGATCGTGGAACAGCTCGGCGTGCTCTTCGGCGACGGTGGCTACCCGACATTCCACAACCACACGGCGCGCAGCATCCGACGTTCACCGCTGCACGATGTCTGGGTCTCCCATCGCGCCCACTTCGCCGATTCCGCCGGCTGGGAGTTCGTCGAATGGTTCTATCCCGAGGGCGAGCCCGAGCGTGAGATCCCCTGGACATGGGGGCGCGGGTTCTGGGGACCGTGGGTGGCCGAGGAGCATCGCACGGTGCGCGAAGCTGTGGGCGCGATGGACATGACGTTGATGTCGAAGTTCCTCGTCCAGGGCCCAGATGCCGCGGCAGTCCTCGACCGCCTCAGCGCCAATGCCGTCGCGGGCGCCGTCGGTGCCGTGACCTACACGCAGTGGTGCAATGACCGCGGGGGAATCGAGGCTGACCTCACCGTGACGCGCCTCGCCGAGGACCGCTTCATGGTCATCGTCTCCGACGTCACGCACCGCCGGGTCGAACGCATGATGCGCGATGAGCTGCAACCAGGGGAGTTCGCCGCCATCACCGACATGACCGCGGCGTACTGCCTGCTCACCATCCAGGGGCCGAAGTCGCGGGAGCTCTTGCAGCGGGTGAGCCCTGACGACCTCTCCGAGGAGGCCTTCCCCTATCTCACTGCTCGTGAGATCGAGATTGGCTACTCGCGGCTCACGGCGCTGCGCGTCACCTACGTCGGCGAGTTGGGCTTCGAGCTCCTCATCCCGAGCGATCAAGCAGTATCGGTGTGGCAGACGCTCGCCGCCGCCGGAGAAGATCTCGGCTTCCGCCCCGTGGGCCTTGCCGCCATGCACGGCCTGCGCCTGGAGAAGGCCTACCGCGACTACGCCGTCGACATCGACGTCACCGACACTCCGGTCTCGGCCGGCCTGTCCTTCGCCGTCGCGTGGGACAAGCCGGTCAACTTCCGTGGGCGAGCCGCCCTTGAGGCGTTGCGTGCGGATCGGACCAGCCGACTCGTACCACTTCGCGTCGACGACCCGGCTCCGCTATTGCACGGCAGCGAGCCGGTCTATAAGGACGGCACCTGGGTCGGCTACGTCCAGGTGGGCGGATTCGGGCACACCCTAGGCACCTGTGTTGGCCTCGCCACGGTGGACAATGCTGATGGCGTGACCGCGGACTGGCTCGCCAGCGGTGGCTTCGAGGTCGTCGTCAACGGTGAGTCCTACCCGGCGACACTGCAGTTTGCACCCTTCTACGACCCCGAGCGCAAGCGCGTGCGCTAGCGCCACTACGCGTATCGGGCACGAGACGAAGGCTGGCTGGATCCTAGGCATGGAGTGGGTCACCGGCGCGCCACTTCACGGGACCGCGAAGCCGCGGCTCCGTTCCGCGGCGGCACGCGCCTGCTCGATCCGGCGGAGCTTGCCGCCAGTCGTGTCTCACCGATAAGGGTGATGGGGGCTCGTTCGGGGAACGGTATGTCCGAGCACGGCGGTGCGACGCACCGACCGCGTACGTCACTCTCGAAGCCCGGACTCCTTGAGCCACGAGTGCACCGTTGAGTGGTGTTCCCCCCAAGCCGACCACACGCTGCCCGCCCAGGCGTACGCCGCCGACCGCGCTGCATCGACGGGACCGCTCAGAGGAACATCGGCGTACGTCAACTCACCGCATGACACGGGGGGCGGCAGGTAATGGAACACCGGGCGGGCCACCATCGCCCGATGCAAGCTGGTACCCAAGACGGGATCTGTACCGTCTTCAAGGAACAGCGCCAAGGTCATCAGGTGGATGCCGACGGAATGAACCTGCTGCGGCAGGACTCCACCCGGGTGCTGAACCGCGTACGCGTCCACGACTAGCTGGTGGTAACCCATGCGAGAAGGCTCGGCGTACTGAACCGCGAGCAGCTCCCCGTACCCAGCCCAGCAAGCTGCCGAGGCGGTCATGTAACGGTGTGGAGTTCCGGGAAGCGCTGGCAGGACGATCCCGCATCCCGGACACCGCTCGCCACTGGACACGGCTACCACTACCCCTCCTCGGGTCGGAGCCTAGGCCAACACGACTCCTCCTCTTCCATCGTGCGCGCCAAACCCGATGGGAACACCAACACCCATTGTTGCGAGACGAGTCGCCAGTCCACGACGAGACACTCGTCCTGCTCCTGGCCCCCCGTCTGGTGCCGTAGTGGCGACAAGAGGGTGGACGCAGGCCCGGGCAGGGCAGACTGATCACATGGACCGCCTTGCCGATCGGAGCCTCACGGCCGCGAGCTTCGCCCCGGAGGCATCCGATGACCCACCGGCGCAGGCCGAGGTCGTCATCGTGGGAGGCGGCATCATCGGTGCGAGCATCGCCTACCACCTTGCTCGTGAGGGCGTCACCGATGTCGTCGTGTGCGAGCGCGACACCCTGACGAGCGGGACAACCTGGCATGCCGCCGGCCTGGTCGCCGGCGCGCGAGGCACGCACACTCTGACGGAGCTTGCCGCCTACGGCCGTGAGTTCTACGCGACGCTCGGTGCCCTCAGCGGTGTCGATGTCGGATTCACCGCCCCGGGATCCCTCAGCCTGGCACGCCGACCCGAACGCGCGGACGAGCTCGCTTACGCCCGGGATGTGGCGGACCACTGCGGCATAGAGGCGCACATGGTCGATCTCGCGCAGATCCGACGACTGTGGCCTCTGCTGGATCCGGCCGGCATCGTCGCGGGCCTGCACTTCCCCGGCGACGGCTACGTCAATCCCGGCTACGCCGCACTCGGGCTGGCCAAGGCGGCCCATGCCCTGGGTGTGTCTGTTCGTGAGCACTGTGCCGTCACGGGCATCGACATCGAGGAGGGTCGCGTCGTCGGTGTGCACACCAGCCGGGGTTCTATCGCTGCGCCGACGGTCGTCCTCGCCGGCGGCCTCTGGACCCGCGATCTTGCCGCGCTAGTCGGTGTCTCGGTGCCGCTGTATGCCGCCGAGCATGTACACGTGAAATCCGGCCCCATCGGTGCCGAGGTCGGCGGCCTGCCTGTGCTGCGCGATGTCGACAACAGCTACTACATCCGACCGGAGGGTGATGCCCTACTCCTCGGTGCGTTCGAGCCACGAGGAATCCCTCGCCCTGTCGCAGATATCCCCGTGGGAGGGCACGCGACCTTCACACCGGACTGGCCGCACATCGAGGACATCCGGGTTGCCGCCGAGACGGCCGTGCCCGCGCTGGTCACGGCTGGCTACGACAGGTTCATCAACGCCCCCGAGAGCTTCACCCCCGACACGACCCTGATCATGGGGGAGACGGCCGAGGTCGCGGGGCTCTTCGTCGCCGCGGGCATGAATTCGCAGGGCATCATCTATGCGCCGGGCGTCGGTCGCGAACTCGCGCGCTGGATCGTGTCCGGGTCGCCATGCTTCGACTCCAGTGCCGTCGACGTGCAGCGGTTCTCGCCCCACCAGGCCAATCGTCGCTACCTCCACGACCGCACGCGTGAGAGCCTCGGCCGCCTCTATGCCATGCACTGGCCCGGATACCAGTCCGAGACCCCGCGGGGTGTTCGGCGCACTCCGCTCTATCAGCGCCACGTCGAAGCCGGTGCGGTGATGGGGGAGCTGAACGGACTCGAGCGTCCCCTGTGGTTTGGCCCTCCCTCACTCGTCGATGCCTACGACTTCCGTCGCCCCGGATGGCATGACGT
>CAZLMT010000117.1:0-2176 GCA_964560615.1 uncultured Actinomyces sp. | reverse complement strand
GCCGAGAGCACGCGACGGTGCGCGAGGCGGTGGGGGTGATCGACCTCAGTGGGTTTGCGAAGTTCGAGGTCGCGGGTGCGGGAGCGCTCGAGGCCCTTCAGTTCGCCGCCAGCGCAGATGTAGATCTGCCGGTCGATCGAGCGACCTACACCCTCTTCCTCAACGACGGCGGCGGTATCGAGGCGGACGGCACGGTCACACGCGTGGCCGCGGACCGCTTCCTCGTGGTGACGCCGTCCTCGAGCCGGCACCGCATGCTGTGGCTCCTCAGGCGGCGGTCACGGGGCCACGCGGCCACGGTGACCGACCTGACCTCGGGGACAGCCGTCCTCGGTGTCTTCGGTCCTCGCAGCCGCGACCTGTTGACGCGCGTGTCGCCTGACGACTGGTCCGCCGAGGCGCATCCCTACTTCGGCGGGCGTCGCGTCGAGATCGCAGACGGATTCGCCTATGCCCTCCGTGTCAGTTTCACCGGCGAGCTCGGCTTCGAGATCTACTGCGATGCGGATCTGTCGGTCAATGTGCTTGACGCGCTATCGGAGGCCGGGGCTGATCTGGGGCTCGGGATGGTGGGCTACCTCGCGCTGGATTCGCTGCGGCTGGAGAAGGGCTACCGGCACCTCGGTCATGACATGGGGCCGTACGACGATCCCGTATCGGCCGGGCTGGGCTTCGCGGTGGCCTGGAGCAAAGAAGCCGACTTCGCGGGCCGGCGCGCACTCGAGCAGCGTTCCCAGGGCCCGTCCACGCGCGTGATTCACGTGGCCTTGGAGGATCCGGGTGTGCGCCTGTGGGGCGAGGAGACGGTGTGCATCGACGGCGAGCCGGTGGGACGCCTCACGAGCGGGGCCTTCGGATACACGGTCGGGAGTCCCATCGGCCTGGCCATGGTGGGTGTGGATGTCGACCCTGACGACGCACGACTGAGTGTGCGCGTGCGCGGCGTCGACCACGTGGCGCGCGGGAGTCGGTCCCCCTTCTACGATCCCGCGGGCGCCCGAGTCCGCGGGTAGTGACGGATGGCGGCACCACTCGTGGCAGGCTTTCCCCATGAGTGACTCCACCGGCAGTTGGACCATCGAGCCCGGCAGCCCGATCACGCTGCAGACCCATGACTTCCCCACCTCGCTCGAGGTGAGTGCTCCGGTGACGGGCGGGGGACTGCACGTGGCGAAGTCCACCGTGCGCTTGCGCATCGAGATGTCCCTGGAGAAGCTCAAGGCGTCCAACTTCCTCATGCAGGGTGCTGCGCGCGCGCTCATCAAGCGGTTCGATGGCGACCTGCTCATCTTCGAGGCAGAGGGATCGGCAGCGGATCACCCCTGGACCGTGTCGGGCAATGCCAAGGCCGGTCAGGTCGATGTGCCCATGTCGGTCGAGGCCACTCCCCAGCCGGGTAGTGATCCGAGCACACTCCTCCTCGGGGGATCAGTGACGATGAACGACCTCTCGATTCCCATCCCTGGCCTGAGCGGGATCTCGAGCGTCACCTTCAGCCTCGCCGGCTCCGTGGGTCTGCGCGCTGGTTGAGGTGCCTCAGGCTCCGAAGATCACCTTGGCGAGCAGGACCGCGAAACCGATCGACGCGTCGAGCAGGCCGATTCCCAGGGCGCGCGGCCACGTGCGCCCTTCGCGGCGGGCACCCACGAGGCCGACGACGAAGAGCACGGCGACGAGCATCAGCAGGGTGACGACGACCTCGCCGGCGAGGTCCAGGCCGAACATTCCTGAGATGAGGAACGCCCCGATGGCGAGCCCGCCGACCACGAATACGGCGGCCGCATTCCGCAGCTCCTCCCGCCATTCGGCGCGCGAAGGTGGCTTGCGGTGGACCAGGCGGTGCGCTGCGACCGATGCCCATAGGTGAGCGACCGCCACCGTCACCGTCGTGGCGATGATGATGACGGTGAGCTCGGCCTCGTCGACGAAGAGACCCTTCCAGCTCGCAGCGGCGATGACGCCGAGCAATGTGATCGCGGCATAGATGGCGAGCGTGAGTTCGCTGAGCTGCTGACGCTCAGTGACGACGGGACCCTTGCTCATCCCATCTCCTCGGCGGTGTCGATCTCATCAGCATCGACGATCCGATAGGCGTAGCCCTGCTCGGCGAGGAAGCGCTGACGATTCTGGGCGAAGTCGGCATCCACCGTGTCACGGGAGACGACGGTGTAGAAGC
>CAZLMT010000116.1:0-6645 GCA_964560615.1 uncultured Actinomyces sp. | reverse complement strand
ATGCCCGCCGGGTGGTACAACGACCCCTTCACCGACCACCTGCAGCGCTACTGGACGGGCGACTCGTGGACGAAGGAGACCCGCCCACGGCCGGGCGCCGTCGAGCCCCCACCGGCGTACCCCGCCGTGCCGCCGCCGATGGCGGCAGCGGCAACCGACGCGCCCAAGGTCTTCGACTGGCTGATCCCGTCGATCATGTCGATCATCTTCTGCGCCTGGCCGCTGGGGATTCCGGCGTTGGTCTTCGCCATCAAGGCAAATGGCTCCAAGAAGCGTGGCGACATGGCGGCGGCCGCACAGCAGGCCAAGACCGCCCGGCTCTTCGTGATCCTGTCGGTCGTGCTGGGCATCGTCGTGTGGATCTACCTCGGCTTCGTCATCGCGACGACCGAGTTCTGATGCTGCGCCTGATTCTCAGCCGCAGTTCTGATGCTGCGCCTGATTCTCAGCCGCAGAGCGACTTGATCAGCGGCACCGGATCCTCATAGCCACCGGACCAGCCATTGGGCCGCACCTCGAGATGCAGGTGGACCGCTCCGGGTGAGCCGGTGTCGCCCATGTAGCCGATGAGCTGGCCGGCCTGCACCTTGTCGCCGTACCCCAAGAGGATCTTGTCGAAGTGGCCGTAGAAGTACATTCCGCGCGGTCCAGTGATATCAAGAATGAGCGATCCATTGCTCTGGTAGCCCGAGCGGGTGACCGTGCCCGAGTCGATCGCGTAGATCGGCTCGCCGCGGCTGCCCATGAGGTCCAGGCCCGCGTGGGTGCGACCACCTGGGCGGGGAGCACCTAGGCCATCGCCGTAGTAGAAGTCCTTCACCGGGCAGAAGAGATTGCCGTTTCCACCGGCACCGCCGTTGCTGCTGCCGCCGCCCCCGTTGCCGGAGTTGCCGCCGCCATTGCTGCCGGAGTTCCCGCCGCCACTATTGCTCTTGGGTGCACCGGGCCCGAAGGCTGTGCCGTAGGTGGCGTGCGCGATCGCGGCGTCGCGGGCGGCCTGCTTGCCGAGCGCGCCCCAGGTGTAGGTCGCGATGACGCCGGTCGTGGGAATGCCGTTGTCGGACTGGAAGGCCTTGACGGCCTTGACGGTGATGGGGCCGAAGTAGCCGGTGGCGGGCTTGACGCCGAGCGCGCGCTGCACGACCGCGACGGACTCGCCGCTATCGGTCTCCTCGAGCACCGGGGGATCACCCGCGTCGGTGTTGCGCGGCTCCGACTTGGGTGCCGGTGTCTCCTGGATCTCCGCGGGCTCGCCGTCGACGAAGCCGTCGGCAGTCGCCGCAGCACCAAGGGCGGCAGTCACCGTCTCCTCGCCGAGGGCCGACCACGTGAAGGTCGCGATCTGGCCGGTCGCAGGCAGACCGATGGCCTCCTGGTACTCCGCGACGGCGGCCTTGGTCTTGGGGCCGAAGTAGCCGGTGGGCTCGACATCAAGCGCGCGCTGCGCGACCTCGACGACGGTGCCGTAGTCACCTTCGCTGGCGACGGGGAGTTCTTCCGCAGGGAGGGCCGAAGGCTGCTCAGCGGCCTTGGCCGTGCGTGCCTTGGGGGCGGGGGCCTCCTCAGCTTCGGGAGCGGCGGCCGTGACCGTCGCCTCGACAGCGGGGGGCTCAGCGGTGACAGCGGGCGGCTCACCCGAGCCTGCGGCGAGAGCGTCGCGGAGCTTGTCCTCAACGACCTTCTCGGAGGCGCTGGCAGATGGGGAGGGATTGCTGGCCGGGGCTGCGGCCGCGATGGGAGCGACCTCGGCGGCCGGGCGGGCGAGGACGACCACGCCTCCGACGGCGATCAGGGTCAGGGTCGTGACGGTGACCGAGAGGCGCTGCAGACGGCTGCGCCGAGCCCGGGACTGGCGCTCCGCTCGGGCAGCGCGACGGTCCTCGATGTCTGACTGGTCAGGCAGGTCACTCCACATAGGCATAGGAACGTAACAGGAAGGTCACGGACTCGTCACATCCGTCCCACCCGCCTCGCGCCTCCTTGACTCGGGCGTGTCGGGGTCACTCCCCCTAGGGACCGGCGTGTCGCCACGGCGTGTCGGGGTGACGCAGGTCACACAAGTGCAGGCCGCTCCAGGGCCCCCTCATCCCAGCGGAAACCGCCTGATTCGGGCGGTCTGCGCTCGAGTTCAGCGCCGGTCGGCAATCTGAGGAGGGGACCCAGCGGCCCGCATCGACTGCTAGCTGGCGACCGGGTCGGGCCGCAGGAATGACACGGCAAAATCGGCCTCGTCACTCCAGGGCCGCAGATCCCATGTCGCGAAGCGCTGCTCAAGCATGAAGCCCGCCTCGACCAGGTCCCGGTCGAAGTCAACCAGGGCGTACCGCTCCACCTGGAAGCCCACCACGCATATGCCCTCGGGCGTGAGGTGCCGCACGAGCGCACGCAGCACGGCCACCTCGCTGCCGGAGGCCACGAACGTGATGACGTTGCCCGCGCAGACGACCGCATCCATCGGGTCGGCGTGACCGTGCGACTCCAGGTCGAGGGCACTGAGGTCCGCCAGGAGGTACGTCGGACCGGGATTCACCTGCTGCGCTTCGGACATGAGGACCGAATCGATATCCACACCAATGACCACGTGGCCGCGGCGATGCAAGGCCGCGGCGATCCTGCCCTGACCGCATCCGGCATCCAATACACGGGCGCCCGGCGCGATAATCGCGTCGAGCAAGCGGGCCTCGCCCTCGAGGTCTTGGCCGTCCAGCGCCATCTGGTGAAGGCTCGCGGCGTACTCCTGGGAGTGCCCCTCCTCAGTTTCGCTGAACCAGCGCGGCTCGCCCGTCACGGCTCCTCCTCGCTCGACGACGCACGCCGTCGGTGCTCCGGCGAAGTTACCCGGGACTCAGCTCGCCGGAATTCCCGAAGTTGGCAGGCGGCGAGCTTCTAGGGGTAGACCACCGGACAGGCCACCGACCGTGGCGGCAACGTGCGATAGAGCAGGTACGGCGTTACTGCCGCATCCACGCACGCCGACGGCCCTCCATAGGTGACGTGCTGCGTGCCCGCGTAGGTAACCATCGACGACCCCGTGAAGCCGTTGGCCGTTTCACGCGCTCCGAGCCACGGGGTCCGGTTGTCGCCTACAGAGTTCACAATGACCGGTGGCGTAGGCAGGCGCAGAGTGCCGGTCAGAGGTGGCACGGACATGCCCAGCGGGGGCAGGCCCGCGCACTGCCCGCCCTCTCCCAGTGGAGTGGCTCCGAGTGCCGTACCTCCGACCTTGGCGGCCTGCTCGGCAGCCGCGGCGATGATCTGCACCGACGGGCGATCATGCATGTCGGAGCAATTGACGAAGTGGTACGCCGGATTCGATCCGCCCTCCTCGCGCGGCCTGATCGAGTCCGCCTTCAGGCGCACAAACTGCTCTCGCGTGATGGTGCGCGAGCTGCGAATCACGTCGTACAACTCATTGATGTATTCCTTGGACTTCTTCCACCGCTCCTGATACGCGGCGTAATTCACCAGAACACCGGACACGTCCCACCTCGTGAGCTCGTCACCGTCTTTGGTGGTCAATACGCTGTTGTCGAGGTATTTCATGACGGTGCGGTACCCGCGTGTGGTCTTGGCGCCGAAGGCACCGAGCATGGTCTCGATCGCTGTGGCGTCGTCCCAGATGTGCTCGCGTGCGTAGTCGCCGATCGAGGGGGTCGGCGTGATCGCGCCGTCCAGGACCAGCGCCCGCAGTCTCTGCGGGAACTGCTGCGCATAGGCGCGGCCGAGGGTCGTGCCGTAGCTCAACCCCCAGAACGAGATCTTGTCGGCCCCGAGGGCGCGGCGCAGTGCGTCGATGTCACGGATGACCTGCCAACTGCCGACAAACTGCGCATCGGCCTCGTTCACCGCGAGGCACTCCTGGAGTGCCGCTGACATCACATCGACGTATGCGGAAGTCGCCGCCTGCCAGTCGACGGGTCCGGTCGCTGGAAATTCGGGCCCAGGGGTACGACAGTTCGTCAACTTGGGCTGCGAAGCCCCGATGCCCCGCGGATCAAAAGCCACGATGTCGAAGGAGTCACGCACCTCCTTCGGCAGCCGGCGCTGGACGAAGTCAAGAAAGTCCAGACCCGCCGCACCCGGACCTCCGGGGTTGAAGATGAGGACGCCACGCGTGGGTGCCACTCCAGCCCGGACGCGAGCGACCGCGATCCGATAGGTCCCTGAGTCGGATCGCGCCCAGTCACGCGGCACTGTGAGGAAGGCGCAATCTGCGCCCTCAAGGTTGCCACCCTGACACTTCTTCCACTTGAGGGCAGGGTCCGCCTTGGCCTGAGCCACGGGGCCGGGTGCCGGGTCGGTCGCCGCCACCGCGGGTACGCCGACCAGGGACAACATCAGGACAAGGGTGACGGCAACGACTCGACGCATGTCGCAAACACTAGGGGTCACGCGAGAGCCAATGACGGAGAATTGCACGAAGGCGGTGGGAGGCGCCGCTGCCGTCCTGCCCAAGCTCACGCATCGTCAACATGCAGATGGGGACACCCCTCGGGGTGTCCCCATCTGCATGGCGGTGGCGGTGGGATTTGAACCCACGGTGGAGTTGCCCCCACACACGCTTTCGAGGCGTGCTCCTTTGGCCGCTCGGACACGCCACCGCCGGAAAGGGTACACAGCGCGCCAGGCCCCTAGCGCCGGCGGGCGAAGAACTCCCGCACGACGGCCCCACACTCTTCGGCCAGCACTCCTCCGACCACTTCTGGCCGATGCGAGAGGCGACGGTCGCGCAGCAGATCCCACGCAGATCCCGCAGCGCCGTACTCGTCGTTCCACGCGCCGAAGACCACCCGGTCCACGCGCGCAAGCTGGGCCGCACCCGCGCACATGGGGCACGGCTCGAGGGTCACGACGAGGGTGCAGCCGACGAGGTGGGTGTCATCGAGCTTGAGAGCCGCCTCGCGCAGCACGACCACCTCGGCGTGGGCAGTGGGATCGGTGAGCGCCTCGCGCCTATTGGCCGAAGCGGAAAGCACTGCGCCATCGGGCCCGAGCACCAACGCTCCGACAGGCACGTCCTCATCACCGGTCAGGAGCGACTGCCTGGCCAGTTCGAGGGCCTGGCACATCGCGGTGGTGTCGGACTCGGCGTGCCTCATGCGTCAGTCGCGCTCGAGTGCCGCCGCGAGCTGGTCATCGAAGCCGAGACGTGTCGCGATGGCGACGACCTGCTCGTCGGGGTAGAGCTCGGGATCGTCGAGGATCAGCTCGAGCTCGCTCACGGGCATGCCCATGTCGGCTGCGAAGGTGAAGTCTCCGATCGGCTCGACCTCATCGAGTTCTTCGTCATCCTCGGGCAGGTCCGCCTCGAGCATGTCCGCGACTTCCTCGGCCAGGGGGTACTCCAGTGCCGCGCCAATGTCCGAGAGCAGCAGTCGCGCGGCACCGTCGGGCATCATGCGTACGCCGAGGAAGAAGTCCTCGTCCACGACGAGGAATCCCAGGGCCCCACCCTCCGCGATGAGTTGGCGCAGTGCGGCGAGGAAGGAATCGAGTGATTCCGTCGCGCGCGGGGGCAGCGCAGCGACAGACCAGCGGCCCTCTTCGCGCCAGGCAGCGACGGCATAGCCTGCGTCGTCGTCCATGGCCTGCGCCCCTCTCCCTGCCCCCTCGTGGGTGCGCCCCCATCGTGGCATGCGGGACCGGCCTCGCGCCGCACCTTGGCCCCGATACGCTGCCCGCGTGCGAACCATCGTCGTCCAGCATCCACTCGTTGCTCACAAGCTGACCACCCTTCGCGACGAGACCACCGACTCCGCGACCTTCCGGCTGCTCGTCGAGGAACTCGTGACGTTGCTCGCCTATGAGGCCACCCACTCCCTGCGCACCACGCCGGTGACCATCCAGACGCCGGTCACCGAGACCACCGGCGTGCACCTCGCACGTCCGCGGCCGCTCGTCGTGCCGATCTTGCGCGCCGGGCTCGGCATGCTCGAGGGGATGATGCGCCTCATGCCCACCGCCGAGGTCGGCTTCCTCGGCATGGTGCGCGACGACGACTCGCTCATCGCCTCGACGTACGCCGACCGGATCCCCCACGATCTGGATGGTCGGCAGGTCTTTGTCCTGGACCCGATGCTGGCAACCGGCGGCACACTCGTCACCGCCATTGACCTTCTCCTCGACCGCGGCGCGAGTGACGTGACCGCGATCGCACTCCTCGCAGCACCCGAGGGACTGCGCCATGTCGAGGAGTCCTACGCCGGCAAGCCGGTCGACGTCACCGTCGTCACCGCCGGCCTCGACCTGCGCCTCAACGAGAAGGGCTACATCGTGCCCGGCCTCGGCGACGCAGGCGACCGCCTCTACGGCGTCGTCTAGCCCACTCCCCACTTCTCCCGCTTAGCGGGAGAAATAGACGATTCCGCCTCTGGCACACCCCGGAAGTGACCGCTTGTCCCGCTAAGCGGGAGAAATGTTCGGTGGGCTAGAGGGCCTTGAGTGAGGTGACGACCTTGGTGAGGGAGTCCTTGGCGTCGCCGAAGAGCAGGGTCGTCTTGGGGTCGTAGAGAAGCTCGTTCTCGATGCCGGCAAAGCCGGGACGCATCGACCGCTTGAGGAAGACCACCTGCTGCGCGTTGTCGACATCGAGGATCGGCATGCCGTAGATCGGGGCCGACTTGTCCGAGCGCGCCGCCGGGTTGA
>CAZLMT010000115.1:0-6673 GCA_964560615.1 uncultured Actinomyces sp. | reverse complement strand
GCATCAAGGTCCTCAACTCGCGCAAGGGACTGCTCCGGGCTGCTTTCGCTGCGTCGGCAGGTCCGGCGCCCATTGACGGCACCACGACAGCGGGTCTGTTGACCTACGACGGTTCCTTCGTCGGCCGGTGCCTGCGGGTATCGCCCGGCGACCGCGTGGACCTCACCATCCTTAATTGCCTGACCGCGCCCATCAACACGCATTTCCACGGCTGGTGGGGTGCCCGGCACGGCCACTGAGTGCGTCGATGACTGTCGGACCCCCGACTTATCTTCGACTGTGCCTAAGTCGCCGAGATATTCCGAAGAGGATCTTGCTGAAGCGGTGGCTGCGTCTATCTCGGTAGCCGAGGTCCTCCGCAAGCTTGGCATTAGGCAGGCGGGAGGTTCTCACTTCCACATCAGCAAGAGAATTCGGCGAAGTGGCTTAGACACCTCGCACTTTCGAGGGCAGGCGGCTCTACGTGGAGAACGTCGACCTCGCCTGTCGGCTGAAGAGATTCTGGTGAGACGCCAGGACCCACAGACGCGAACTAAGCCGGATCTCTTGAGGAGAGCGCTTTCCGACATCGGTGTACCGAGGTCTTGCTCAACCTGCGGGGTGAGTGATATCTGGATGGGGCGCCCCCTTGTCCTGCATGTGGATCACATCGACGGTGACGCGGCCAACAACCTCAAGGACAACCTTCGGCTGCTATGCCCCAACTGCCACAGCCAGACGTCTACCTACTGTCGGAAGGTGTCGTCGCGGCAGGCGGAGGATAAGCCGTAGAGTTGGTTCGCACGCGGAAGTGGTGGAATTGGCAGACACGCTGCGCTTAGGACGCAGTGCCTCCGGGCTTGCGGGTTCGAGTCCCGCCTTCCGCACTCGCCTACGCATTGCTTACCGGCCGCCTAATCCAGGCCGAGATCACGCCGCAGTTTGGCCACGTGCCCGGTCGCCTTGACGGCGTACATCGCCCGCTCGATCCGCTGCGCTGCGTCGATGACGAATGTCGAGCGGATCACGCCGACGACGGTCTTGCCATAGAGCTTCTTCTCGCCGTAGGCACCGTACTTTTCGAGGACCTTGTGATCGGGATCCGATAGCAGCGGAAATGTGAGTCGGTCGAGGTCGCGGAATTCCGCCAACTTCTCGACCGGATCGGGCGAGATGCCGAGGACGGCGTAACCGGCCTTTGTCAGGGACGCGAGCGAGTCACGGAAGTCGCAGGCCTGGGTCGTGCAGCCGGGCGTCATCGCGGCGGGGTAGGCGTAGAGGATCACCGGGGTGCCCTTGAACGATCGCAGAGCGACCTTGTCGCCGCGGTCGTCGCGAAGGGTGAAGGCGGGGGCGAGATCGCCGGGCTCGAGTCGGGTCATGCGGAGATTGTGGCGCGTGGCCCGGAGTGCTCGTCGACCCCCGCGGCACGCTCCCGCCCGCGGACTCCGGTGACGGCGAAGACCACGAGGAAGGCGGCAGCGCCCACGAGGACGATCATCGTGCCCGACGGCACCCCGGCGTAGTAGCTGAGATACATCCCGATGAGGCCGCAGGCGAGGCCCACGACGGTCGAGATGCCGAGCATGCGACCGAAGGAGTCGGTGAGCATGCGCGCGATGACCGCGGGGATGACGAGCATGGCTGCGACGAGGGTGACGCCGATGACCGTGAGGGTGACCAGGATCGACAGGGACAGCACGACCATGAGCATCGCCTCCACGCGGGCGACACGGATGCCCGACGCTTGGGCGACCTCCGGATCGAAGGTCGTGAAGAGGAGCTCGCGATAGCGCAGCAGCACGAAGGCACCCGCGATGGCCATGACGACGACAAGCCACACGATCTGGCTATTGGTGATGCCCAGGATGCTGCCGAAGAGTGCCTGGTCGAACGCCGGTCCCGTGGAGCCAAACTTGCTGAAGAGCGCCACACCCAGGGCGAACGACGCCGTGGTGATGACACCGATGGCCGCATCGGCGCCGACGCGTCCGCGTCGAGCGACGGAGGTGATGGCGATTGCGGACGCGATGCCCCAGAGGCCGGCCCCGAGGACGTAGAACTGCACGGCGAAGAGCTGCATGGCGGCGTACCCGCCGAAGATGGCGTGCGAGAGGCCGTGGCCGATATAGCTCATGCCGCGGAGCACGATGTAGACGCCGATGAAGCCCAGCAGCGCGCCGGAGAGGGTGGCGACGAGCAGGCCCTTCTGGAAGAAGGCGAAGCTCAGCGGCTCGATGAGGGTTTCCATGTCAGGTTGCCTCGCGCGTGGAGTAGGCACCGTCGACCACGATCGGCATGCCGAGGTGCTGGAGCACTTCGAGGCGTGCCCCGAAGGTCTCCTCGAGCACGCTCGGGACGATGACGTCGCGCGGCGCCCCCTCGGCCACGACATGACCGTTGACGCAGACGAGGTGGGGGAGGTGCGCTGCCATCCCGTTGAGGTCATGCGTAGTGAGGATGATGGCCATGCCATCGTCGTGCAGGTCGCCGAGCAGGTGGAGTACGTCGTGCCGCGTATTGATGTCCACCCCACTTGTGGGCTCGTCGAGGAGGAGCACCTGGGGCTCGCGCAGCAGTGCCCGGGCGAGGAACATGCGCTGCTGCTGGCCGCCGGAGAGTTCGCGGATATGCCGGTCGGCGAGATCGGCGATGCCCAAGCGGTCGAGCACCGCGGCGACGGCCTGGCGCTCCTGAGCGGAGGGCCAGGGCCAGATCCGGTGCTCGGTACGCGCCATGAGGACGCACTCAAAGACGGTGACCGGGAACTTCCAGTCGACGGTCTCCAGCTGAGGCACGTAGGCGACGCGCAGCCCGGGTGCTGTGGTGCGACTGCCGGCGCTGGGCTTGATGAGGCCGAGCAGCACCCGCAGCAGCGTCGTCTTGCCGGCCCCCGAGGGTCCGACGATGCCGGAGAAGGCGGTCGAGTCGATGCTGAGGTTGACGTCGTGCAGGACTGTCGTCCGCCCGTATCCCGCGGAGACGGAGGCGAGGTCGATCAGTCCGGCCGACGTCACTGCGGATAGAAGGCGGTGTCAGGGACGGTGCGCTCGATGACGAGCGCGTCGAGCTGCGTGGGCTGGCCGCCGAGTCCAAGGATCATGGTGCGGTAGTTGTACCGCAGCAGCTCCAGCAGCGAGTGCTGGGCCTCCCCGGGGGCGCCGGGAAGGTCGTCATCGCGCAGGGAGTCCTCGTAGCGCACCCCGGTCTCGGCCGCGATCGCCTCAAGCACCGCTGAGGGGAAGACCTCGGAGCCGAAGATCGTCGGCACCCCGGAGGTGCGGATCTGCTCGATGAGGCCGGCGACCTCGGCGGGGGTCGGGTCGTCGAAGCTGCTCGGCTGGATGGCGCCCACCACCTCCCAACCGAAGTTCTTCGCGAAGTAGGCGTAGGCGTCGTGGTAGGTGACGAGCTTCAGTTGTCCCTCGGGCACAGTGACCTGATCGGCACGCACGGCCTCGGCGAGTTTGTCGGCCTCGGCCTTGAACGCCTCGAAGTTGGCCTGGTACTCCGCGGCGTTGTCAGGACAGCGCTCGGTGAGCTTCTGGCGCACGATGTCGGCGTAAGCGACGGCGTAGCCGGGGTCGGTCCACAGGTGCGGATTGGGCTTGCCGTCTTCCTTGGGGAAGGAGAAGTCGTAGATGTAATCGGACTCGGGCAGGGAGATCGTGCCGAGCTCGACGATCTCTGCACCGTCCTTCTTGTTGGCCTCGGCAAGCTGCAACGTCGGATCCTCGAGCTTGAGGCCATTGATGAAGATGAGATCGGCCTTGTTGAGCAGCTCGGCTGTCTGGGGCTCGGGCTCGAAGGTGTGCGAGTTGGTGCCCTCAGGGACGATGCCCTCGATCGTGACGGTGTCGCCCGCCACAGCCGCGACAATCGACGTGAGCGGTGAGACCGTCGTAGCGACGACCAGCCCGCATCCTGCGGACGCACTCGCCGACTCCGAGGACGCGGTGTCGGAGCTGCCACCGCAGCCGCTGAGCACGAGGGTCGCGGCTGCGGCGAGGGACAGGGAGGCCGTGAGGGAGCGTCGAGTGCGTGTCATGACTCGACCCTAGGCGGAATAGGCCCTCTAATGCAAAGTCTTTGCAAGTAGCCCCAGGGCTTCAGGAGGGGCTTGGCACGGCGTAGGCTCCCGCCGTGACCCAGACCCCGGAGCAGGGCCCCCCGCCCTCGGCCGCCCAGCTCGAGGCGGAGATCGCCGCGGCGCGCAGCAACCTCGCCTCCACCATCGAGCAGCTCAAGGCCGAGACCACCCCGCAGGCGCTGGTGCACCGCGGCGTGGCCAAGGTCAAGGGCGTGTTCACCGACGAGTACGGCGGCATCCGCCCGGAGCGCGTCGCCATCGCCGCGGGTGTTGTCGTCACCCTTGTCGTCTTCCGCCGCTGGCGCCGCAGCCGCCGCTGCCACTGCCACTGAGTCGGCGCGTCGTAGGCATGACGAGCATCCTGGACGCTCCCGACACCACACCTCGGCCGGACGGCTCCGTCCCGATTCGCCTCCTCCATGATCGTGTCCTCGTCCGCCCCGGCGCCGACGAAGGCGAGCGGCGCTCGACCGGCGGCATCGTGATCCCTGCTACCGCGCAGGTGGGACGCAAACTCTCCTGGGCGCGCGTCGTCGCCATTGGGCCGACGGTGCGCACGATCGAGATCGGTGACCGCGTGCTCTTCGAGCCGGAGGATCGCGGATCCGTCGAGTTGCACGGACTCGAATACGTCCTGCTCCGCGAACGCGATGTGCACGCAGTCGCATCTTCACGCCATACGGATGACCACACCGGCCTCTACCTCTAGGGGATTCATGTCTCGCTCTGCAGGAAGCGTCCAGTCCGATGCACTCGTGATCTTCGGTGTCACCGGTGACCTCGCGCACAAGATGACGCTGCCATCGCTTTACCACCTGGAGAAGCGCGGATTGCTCTCCGTGCCGGTCATCGGCGTCGCAGCCAATGACATGGGTGACGAGGACCTCTGGCGGATGACGCGAGAGTCCGTGCACGCGGTCCTCGAGAAGTCGGGCGAGCAGGTAGATGACACGGTGCTTGCGCGACTGACCAGCCGCATGACCTACCTCGGTGGCGACTTCACCGACGCTGGGCTCTACACACGACTGGCCGCCCGCATGACGGGTTCGAAGAACCCGCTGTTCTACCTCGAGATCCCGCCGAGCCTCTTCGGCCCCGTCGTGGAGCAACTCGGTGCAGCTGATCTCACGTCAGGTTGCCGAGTCGCCGTCGAGAAGCCCTTTGGCACGAGCCTTGAGACCGCGCGCGAACTCAATGAGCGGCTGCATGCGGTCCTGCGGGAGGACCAGATCCTGCGCATCGACCACTACCTGGGCAAGGAGCCGGTGCAGGACATCGTCTACGTGCGCTTCTCCAATGCGTGGCTGGAGCCGCTGTGGCGGCGTGAGTACGTCGAGTCCATCCAGATCACGATGGCCGAAAGCTTCGGGGTCGAGGACCGCGGCTCGTTCTACGACAAGGTCGGCACCCTGCGCGACGTCGTGCAGAACCACCTCCTGCAGGTGCTTGCGCTCGTCCTCATGGAGCCACCCGGTGCAAGCAAGGACCCCATCGGTGACCGACGCCTCGACATTTTCCGCGCGCTGCGCCCGCTCGACGACGCGGACGTCGTACGCGGCCAGTACGACGGCTACCGATCCATCCCCGGTGTGGCCGGCGACTCCGATACCGAGACCTACGTCGCGGTGCGGCTGCACTGCGATACCTGGCGCTGGGCGGGAGTCCCCATCATCATCCGTGCGGGCAAGGAGATGCCCACCACGGCCACCGAGGTCGTCGTGCGCTTCAAGAAGGCACCCGCCTTCCGCCTCGGCGACCATATGCAACGGGTGGTCGGCCATGACGACGTCGTGCTGCGGATCGGGCAGCCCTCGGGAATCGACATCGGCATTCGCGTCAAGACCCCGGGTGTGGACGCGGTCGAGCCGGAGTTCCTCTCCCTCGACTTCGGCGACACCCTCGGCGTCTTCCCGAGCCCCTATGAGCGTCTCCTGCACGACGCGATGGTGGGGGACCACACGCTCTTCCCCCGATGGGACTCGGTGGAGGCCACGTGGGAGATCGTCGAGCCGCTGCTCAGTGATCCGCCGCCCGTGCTGCCGTATGCACCCGGCACCTGGGGTCCGCGTGAGGCAGACAAGTTTGTGCGCAATCTGGGCGGCTGGCGCGACCCCAAGGTCACGAACTGACTCCTGGCGGACCTGGAGCAGAAGCAGGTAGGTGAGCGGAATCAGCCTCGGGCGAAGGTGAAGTCGACCTGGTAGCGCTTGGTGCCGCTAGTTTTGTCGGTCAGGCGCTGCGCCTTGAACTTGGCGACCCCCTTCGAAGCACCCGAGCCGTGCGCCGACTCGAAGGTGTAGCGCTCCATGGACTTGAAGCCGTGTTCGTCGTCGCCGACCTTCATCCACGGCCAGCCGATGAAGGGGTTCTTCCACTCGAGCCGGAGGGTGACCTGCTCCTTGCAGGAGGAGGAGTACTCCGCCTGGTCGGCGCACCAGGTTACCCAGCCGGTGATGTCCTTGCCGGAGTTGGAGTTGCCCCAGAAGGACGTCCGTGCGCCCGGACTCAGAATCTCGCCGCGCTCCCAGTTGCGGCCGTCACCAGAGAAGGTCAGGAAGTACAACTCGCGGTCGGAGCTGTTGGTGAAGTAGGCGATGACGTGGG
>CAZLMT010000114.1:6228-6751 GCA_964560615.1 uncultured Actinomyces sp. | reverse complement strand
CTCCAGGGTCAGCAGCACGTTCGGGATTGCCGCGAGAGGCAAAGACGTCGCCGAGTCGGCGAGAATCTTGTCACCCTCCTGCGTTGCCGCCAGGCGCGCTGCCTCATCTGTTGCCACGTCGACCGTGATCAGGACCTCGTTCAGTCCTGGCACGTTGGTCCGACTGTAGTTGAGCCCCGAGAATTCGTTTGCTTCGCTCGGGATGTTGTTCGAATCGAAGGCAAAGCTCAGCCCAGGATCCGGGAACGTCGTCACGAGCGTCCAGAGCCCCAGGTCGAAGGTGCCGTCCGGCAGGATGACCCCGAAGAGTTCAGGCGCGTCGGCATTCTCGATGGTGAGCTTGAAGCCGGCGGCCTTGAGCTGCTGCTGGAGGACTTGCTGCATGAGCTCGCGACGCAGATTGCCCGCGATGGTCGTGATCGTGAACGCCGCCTGGGTACCGTCCTTCGCCCAGATTCCCTCGCCGTCTTTGGCCCAGCCGTCGCCTGTCATCAGTTCGTCGACCTTGGCGAGATCCAGTGTG
>CAZLMT010000114.1:1060-6218 GCA_964560615.1 uncultured Actinomyces sp. | reverse complement strand
CCTGACCTCCGAAGGCAGACAGGATCGGGGGATAGAAGCTCTGAGCTGGCTCGCTGACATCGAGCGGTCCGTAGACGCGCGCGACGATGGCCGCGCGATCGATCGAGTAGCTCAGCGCCTGGCGGACAGCCTGGCTGTCGAGTCCGGGGCGCTCGTTGTTCATCCAGATGGCTTCCAGGTTGCCCGAGGCTGTCTGGACCTGCACGCGTGCTCCGGGCAGACCCGCCTTGATTTGGTCAATCGCGTCGAGCTGCGGTGTGGGGTAGAGCGCGTCGAGCTGACCGCTCTTGAACGCCTGGAAGGCTGCAGCCGTGTCCGCGGTGAATTGGAAGACAACCTTGTCAAGCTTCGGCTTCTCGCCCCAGTAGTTGTCATTGGGCACGAGCGTGATCGACTGGCCCTTCTCCCACGACTCGATGATCCACGGGCCGCCACTCCACGAATACCCGTCCACCATGAGGGCGGCTCGGTCCTTGCCCTCCAGGATGTGGCTGGGCAGGACTCCAGAACTTCCGCTGAACAGGACCTTCCAGCCCGCGTAGGGCTCGGTGAAGGTGACAACTGCCGTCTGAGGGTCGGGCGTCTCGATATCGGCGATGAAGTTGTATCCGGTCTTATCGAGAATGTCCTTGCCATCGCGGATCTGCAGGGCCGTGTACTTCAGGTCTGCAGAGGAAATCGGCACGCCATCCGACCACACCGCTTCCGGATTGAGCGTGTAGGTGACCGTCTGAGGCGGCCCCGCGCTGACCTCCGGCTCGGCTGCCATGATGCTTGACGCCTGCGGCAGCCAGTCTTCACCGCTCTCACGCACGTTGAACACCACCGGGATCGTTGTCACCTGGGCCATGTAGGAGCCCCAGATGGAGCCCGCACAACTGGCAATCCAGTCCATGCAGTCAGGCTCTTGCTCTGCGCCGATGACGATGGTGCCTCCCTGCTGCAGTACCGGGGCCGTCGTCGCACTAGCAGACGAGGCGGAGGTAGGGGCAGCTGGCGAGGATGACGAGCCTCCCGAAGAGCTCGAAGAGCAAGCGGAGAGCGCGAGGCTTGCGGCCGCGCCGCCAGCGAGCAGCACGATGGCAAGGCGGCTCCGCCCTAGTGAACGAGTTGCCGTCATGGGGTCCTCCCTTGGGCCGACAGGCGGCGATGCACGAATAGTCCGACCGTAGGGTGGCCCGAGAGACAATGCAAGCAAGATTGACAAATTCGTAGTCTTGGAGATTGACTTTCTCGTTGCAGCCCCGGGCCTACACTGTGGGGCTAGCCACGAGGGGAGTCTCGACCGTGCCTACCCAGGACCGAGCGGCGAAAGAGCCCAGTGCGACGGTCGCGCGCCGGAGCCCGAGCAAGGGGAAGCCGACCCCAGGGCGCACGCGCATACCCAGGGACACCCTCAACAAGTCCGTCATCATCGAGGCGGGCATTGCCATCGTGGAGCGTGATGGGCTGGACGGCCTCACCTTCCAGGCCCTCGGTGACGAGCTGGGCTCGCATGCCACATCCGTCTATCGCCACTTTCGCGACAAGGACGAGTTGCTCCTTGAGATCATCGACACCCTTCGCGCTCGGTCCTATTCGGCGGAGGTCGTCTCGTCAGGCAACTGGAGAGCGGACCTGGTGCTTCTTGCCACGCGCGTCCGCGAGCACTACCTGAGATATGCCCCCTTCGCCCATGACATGTCTGTGCGTTCAACTCATCGTACGAGGGAGTTTGTCAACGTCGAGTTCACCCTGGCAGCCCTGAGCCAAGCGGGTCTCACGACAGAGCAAGCAGTGCTCTACCTGAGGGTCATCGGCAACTACATCCGCGCCATGTCGAGTTTTGAGGCGGCCATGAGTTGCCTAGACGTGAATCTGAGGGCCAAGGACTACATCGAGATGAAGTCAGGCTCCATGGTCTTGGATCCTCAAGAGTTCCCGCATCTCGTCGAGGCGGCCCCACTGCTGCTCATGTTCGATGATCCGCAACCATTCACGGTGGGCCTGAACGCCATTCTCGATGCCGGCGAACGACTCGGAGAGAGCAACAGCCCCGCTGGGGCGTGAAGCACCGTCAGCCGTCCAGCCCTCTCTCGACGACCAACTCCCAGGTGCGTGCGAGCCAACGCGCGCGCAGGCTCAGGCTGGGTACGTCGACCCACTCGTGGCGGGCGTGGGCCCCTTCTCCGCAAGCGCCAACTCCATCGAGGGTGGGAATCCCGAGTGCTCCACAGAAGTTGGCATCCGATCCTCCGCCCACGCTCGCTGTGACGAGTGGGCTCATGCCGACCTCAACGGCCGCCTCCCTGGCCAGTTCGACCAGTCTCGTTGATGTGTGGGCGTCGAGGGGTGGTCGATTGATTCCGCCATGCACGATCAACTCGGTGCCAACGATGTGGGGAACTCTGGCGCGAATGGCGTCATCGACGCGGTCCAGTTCGTCATGGGACCAGGCGCGCACGTCGACGTGCAGCAGAGCCTCAGACGGAATTGTGTTGCCGGTCACGCCTGAGCTGGCCTTTGTGGGTGTCACGGTCGTCCCAAGGTCCGCGTCCTGAAGTGCCACAAGGTCGCCGATCAGCGCGCCCATCTCGACCGTGGCGTTCAACCCACGCTCAGGCTCTAGTCCTGCGTGGGCTTCTCTGCCGTTGATGGCCAGTTGGTAGATGCTCACCCCTTTGCGCGCGATCTTGACGGCACCGCCAGGTGCAGCAGCTTCGGGGACGAACACGGCGAGGTGCCCGGGTGCGTGGCTCTCGACCAGCCCTCGACCGATCGGAGACCCAATCTCCTCATCGCCCGTGACGAGCAGTCCGATGTGCTCGGGGATCTCGCAGTGGGCTGCGGCGGCGTTCGCGATCACGAGCCCCGCCTTCATGTCCAATACCCCGGGCCCTCGCGCGACGTCGTCGATCACGGTGAAGGGGATCTCCGCGAGAGTGCCACGCGGCCAGACCGTGTCGAGGTGCCCGATGACCAGCACCGAGGGCTGCGCGACGGCGGGCACGTAGAGGTACGGCGTCCCGTTCACCCGGGAGATGATCGGCCGTCGCCCGAAGGCGCCTTCTACCTGAGCACCCAGGACGGCGAATGCCTCATCGAGCGCCTCGATGTCGCCAGACGGAGTCTCGACTTCCACGAGGTCCCTCAGCCACGCGACCAGGGCATCATCATCCGGCATCACGGCGACGACTCCGCCCTGAAGAAACTCATGAGCGCGCGGGCGGTGCCCTCTGGAGCTTCTTCTGGAATGTAGTGGTCGCTGGCCATGGGCATCGCTGTGACGTCCTCGGCGTAGGTCTGCCAGACATCCGCAACGTCGAAGTTGCGCCCGACGTAACTGGACTCACCCCACATGACCAGGAGGGGGGAAGCAATGCGGTGCCCGAGCTCGCGGTCGTGCCGGTCGTGCTCAAGGTCGATTGAGGCGGCAGCTCGATAGTCGGCGCACGTAGCCGCGACGTGAGCGGGATCTCGGAAGACCCTTGTGTATTCGTCCAGAGCGTCCTGATCCTGGCGCCAGGCCCCGGATGTCCTACTCCTGAAGCGACTCGCGATCCAGCCTTCGGGATCGGCCGTGATCAGACGTTCGGGCAGATCTCCAGGCTGACTTAAGAAGAACCAGTGGAAGTACGTCTGCGCCATTGCGCGGTCGACGTTCTCGAACATGTGCAGGGTCGGGACGATGTCGAGGACGGCGAGTCGCTCGACATGCTCGGGGAAGTCGAGGGTCATGCGGTGGGCGACCCGCCCGCCCCGATCATGGCCGGCCACGGCGAACCGCTCATGGCCAAGGCTGGACATGAGCGCCACCTGGTCTGCCGCCAGAGTTCTGCGGCTGTACGTCACGTGGGCGTCGTCGTCCTCCGGAGCGGAGCTGTCTCCGTAGCCCCGAAGGTCCGAGGCAATGACCGTGAAGCGTGCGGTGAGGAGGGGTGCGACATGGCGCCACATGTACGACGACTGTGGATAGCCGTGCAGGAGCAGGAGAGGGGGACCCGAACCGGCGACACGCGCATGGATGCTGACGCCATCGATGTCGACGTCGACGCGATCAAAATCGGCGAAGGGTCGACTCATTACTTCATCTCCGCCGTCGCATAGGCGGAGATGATGGCGTCGGTTACTTGGCTGGTCCCATGACTTCCGCCAAGGTCCGGAGTGCGGACACCTGACGCTAGGACCGACTCGATGGCGCGCTCGAGCCGTTTCGCGGCCAGCTCCTCACCGAGGTGCTCGAGCATGAGGACGGAGCTCCAGATCTGGCCGATGGGATTTGCCACCCCGCGGCCGACGATGTCCGGTGCCGAGCCATGAATGGGCTCGAACATCGAGGGGAACCGCCGGCTGGGATCGATGTTGCCGCAGGGAGCGATGCCGATGCTTCCTGCGAGGGCAGCGGTCAAGTCAGACAGGATGTCGCCGAAGAGGTTGGACCCCAGCACGACATCGAATCGCTCTGGATTCAAGACGAGTAGTGCCGCGAGTGCGTCGACGTGGTAGCGCGTGAGTTCGACATCGGGGTATTCGGCCGCAATCTCACTGACCACTTCATCCCAGAAGGGCATCGTGTGGATGATGCCGTTGGACTTGGTCGCCGAGGCGACTTTCCCCGTGCGTGTGCGGGCCACATCGAAGGCGTAGCGCGTGATCCGCTCGATGCCAATCCGAGTGAAGACCGCCTCCTGAATGGCCATTTCATCGGGACGGCCACAGAACATCCGTCCTCCGATCTCGGAGTACTCACCCTCTGTATTTTCGCGGACGATGACGACGTCAAGTCGATCCCGTCCGGCTGCGAGGGGACTGTCAACTCCGTCGAGGAGGCGGACGGGCCGCAAAGATACGTACTGGTCAAAGCCGCGTCGAATGGGGATGAGCAGTCCCCACAGTGAGATGTGGTCGGGGACATCCGGACGCCCCACCGCCCCGAGCAGGATCGCGTCGGCGCTCGAGAGTGCACTCAAGCCGTCCTCGTCCATCATCGATCCGGTCGCCAGGTAGTAGTCGCATCCCCAGGGGTACTCCTGCCATTCGAATCGGAATCCCGCATCGTCGGCGACGACGTCCAGCACCCGACGTGCTGCCGCAACCGTCTCGGGGCCGATGCCATCGCCTGGGATGCATGCGATGGCGTAGGAGCGATCCTGGGTTGTCATTTTGTTAGTCTATGGAT
>CAZLMT010000114.1:0-1050 GCA_964560615.1 uncultured Actinomyces sp. | reverse complement strand
GCCCGACAAGGGGTAATGGGTCGCTAGGTGCCTAGGGTCGCGAGTCGATCCAGGGCTTCCATCAAGACCTGCGGCCGCTTGCAGTAGGCCCAACGCAGAGCCTGGGCTCCGACGGCCTTGTCATCGCAGAGTTCCTGCTGCGGGATCGCGACGACTCCGGCTCGTCGGGGCAGATCCCGCGCGGCGGCGAGTGCATCGGGGTAGTCACTGAGCGGACCGAGGTCGGTCGTGAGGAAGTACGTGCCCTCCGACTCGGTCGCCGTGAAGCCGAGCTCGCGCACTCCAGCGGTGAAGAGATCGCGCTGGGCCTGGAGTCCGTGACGGAACGAATCGAAGTAGGAGTCGGGCATGCGCAGGCCGTGGGCAATCGCATACTGGAAGGGGCCACCGGAGACGAAGGACAGGTGCTGGCGCACGGAGCGGACAGCGCGGATGAGATCGGTCGGTCCGGTTGCCCAGCCCACCTTCCACCCGGTGAACGAGAAGCTCTTGCCGGCGCTGCCGAGCGTGATCGTCCGCTCGGCCATGCCCGGAAGGGTCGCGATGGGGATGTGGGGATGCCCGTCGTACCAGAGGTGCTCGTAGACCTCGTCCGACAGCACGATGAGGTCGCGCTCGATGGCAATGTCGGTGATCGCCTGAAGCTCCTCGCGAGTGAAGACAACTCCGGTCGGGTTGTGGGGTGAGTTGACGATGAGGAGTCGGGTGCGCTCGGTGATGGCATCACGCAGCGCATCGATGTCGGGCCGGAAAGCGGGCGGCCGCATCGGCACGGATACGCGGCGGGCATCGGCGAGTGCGATCCCCACGGCGTAGATGTCGAACCACGGTTCGAAGACGGCGACCTCGTCGCCCCGGTCGCACAGCGCCAGGATCACGGACTGGATGGCCTCGGTGGCACCGGTGGTGACGACGACATCCGAGGCGGGGTCGAGGACGATCCCGTAGAAGCGCTCGTGGTGCTCAGCGATCGCTGCTCGCAGATCGGGGAGGCCATGCACCGGGGGGTACTGATTGCCCCGCCCCTCGGATATCGCCGCCCGGGCGATC
>CAZLMT010000113.1:0-6765 GCA_964560615.1 uncultured Actinomyces sp. | reverse complement strand
GTTCTTGGTCTGGCTGACCGTGACCTCGAGGTCCTTGAACTCCCCGGAACCCGACTTCGTCAGTGCACTGCCTTCGATCCGGGGCTCTAGATCTTGGGGAGCCGCCGATGCAGGCACCGCCAGGAGAGCTCCCGAGGCGATGAGCGCAAGGCCGCTCACCGCGGCGAGTACGCGCTTCATGCGTCACTCCCGACCCGGCGAGCCGCCATGTAGCGAGCCACGAGCGGCGGGGCGAAGAGCAGTGCGAGGACGACAATGAAAGTTGCCACGAGCAGACCGGTGTAGGGCCCCCAGCCCGAACTCGCCTCCGTGGAGACGGGGATCCCTGCGACGTAGGCACCTCCGGTGCCTCCTGCGCTCGCCGCAGCGGCTGGATCGACGATGACCTCGCCGGTCGTGGCATCAACCGTGGTCGTCTCAGCAGCAATGACCTGGCCCGTCTCGGGATCGACGACGACCGTCGCGCCGGTGTCGACACTGACGTCGGTCACGGCGACATCTGCGACACCCCCGCCCGATGCGGTGCCCCCGCCGGACGTCGTACCGCCTGATGCGGCGCCTCCACCGGACGTCGTGCCACCGCTCGCGCCACCACCGCCGGAGCCTCCGCCGCCGGAGCCTCCGCCGCCTGCCGTCTCCGCCGCCGTCCCGCACTGAGTCGGGCCCTTGGCGTCGCATGCCGGGGGCTGGGGCGCCGTCTTGGCGAGAGTGTTGCTGCCATCGGCCGAGAAGGTCGGGTTATTGCACTTGGCCAAATTGATGTTCTCCGGCACGGCTCCTGGAATGCGCCGGATCTGGTCGAAGCCGGCCTTGACAAGGTTCAGCGGGAGCGGGGAGTAGCCGAGTGCGTCAGCCTGTTGCTGCCCCTGGCAGAGGAAGTAGTTGGCGAAGTCGGCGAGGGTGTTGCCCTTCTCGTTGCTGAATCCGTTGTCGTTGGTCGTCGGGATGACCATGTAGCTGTAGGACGACAGCGGATAGGCACGCTTGTCGGTGCTGCCGAAGACCCCGGTGAGATTCGAGGAGAGATCCGGGTTGATCCGCGCCCCGAGCAGCCCTACGGCGACCGCTTCAGCTGTCGGCAGGACATAGAAGCCGGCCTTGTTGAGCAGTTTCGCCGCGGGGAAGCCGGCGGATTTGGCGTAGGAGTACTCGACGTAGGTGATCGCCCCGACGCTCTGGTCCTGCTTGACATAGCCGGAGACGCCGAGCGAACCACTCTGGGCCACGAAGCCCGCGCTGCTCGGGAAGTTCGAGGTGAACCCGCAGGGTGTGCCGCGGCCTACCTTCTGGCAGTAGGCATTCCAGATGCTGGGGTACTCCGCCGCGAGCCACGTGGTGAACTGCGCCGTCGTGCCGGAACCGTCTGAGCGCACAACCGGGACAACCTTGATGGGCGGCAGCGTCAGCCCGGGGTTGTCGACCTTGATCGCCGGGTCATCCCACTTGGTGATGACACCGGTGAAGATCTTCGCGATCGTCTCACCCGAGAGACGCAGCTGCGTCACCCGGTTGGGGCCGATCTTGAGGTTGTACATGAACGCCGTGCCGCCGGCAACGATCGGCATGTAGGCGAAGGGACGCGAGGGCAGCGGGTCGACGACGTTACCGTCCTTGAGCCCATAGGGGATCTCTGAGACAGCAAAGTCGACAGTCCCATTGCGGAACTGGTTGCGGCCATCGGAGGATCCCGATGCCTGGTAGTCGATACGCATGCCGTACTGGTTGACGTTGCGCCGCCACTGGTCCATGGCGTTGGCGCTCCACGTGGAGCCAGAGCCGGACACGGGCACATAGCTCGCGGCAGACGCTGGCACGAGGGGGCCGACGAGCACAGCAGCCAGGGTGAGGATGGCGGCACTAAGCACGCGCTTCATGAGGAGTCTCCGAAGTCGAGGGATCGGGGGCTAGACGACGGTGTCGCGAGAGCCTCCTGTGATGCGACTCGAGACGACTCCCTCTTGGTGAACCTTTGGGAATCCTCACGTGAACGCTTCGCTCGACGCTTCTGCTGGGACTTCGACAGGTTGCCAGGCCCGCGCCCACCGATGATGCGCGCGATGATGAAGAGGATGAGGACGACGAACATCAGGACGGCGGCGGTGCCGAAGCCGCGGGCGATCATCGTCGGCTCAGGGGACTTCACGAACTCAAAGGTCGCCAGCGGCAGCGAGACCATCGGACCCGTGGTCGGATTCAGGTTGAGCGCAGCGGTGAACCCCGCGGTCAGCAGTACCGGCGAGGTCTCACCGATGCCTCGAGCCGTGCCGAGGATGATCGCCGTCATCAGGCCCGATCGCGCCGTGGGCAGCGTGACGTGCCACACCGTGCGCCACTGTCCGGCCCCGAGGGCATAGGCGGCTTCCTTGAGGTTGCCCGGCACGAGTCGGAGGACGACGTCGGAGGCGCGGATGATGATGGGGAGCATCATCACGCTGATCGCCATAGCAGCAGCCAATCCCGACTTGTCGAACCCGAGGATGAGGATGAGTGACGCGTAGATGAACAGGCCGGCAACGATGGACGGCAGCGCCGTCATCGCCTCCGAGATGGTCCGCACGAAGCGAGCGAAGGGCCCCGGAATCTCGTTCATGTAGACGGCGCAAGCCACACCCAGCGGAATCACGATCGCCAGGGCGATCGTGATCATGATCAGCGTGCCGGCGACAGCGTGGAGAATTCCACCGGACGTGAGGGGATCCAGAGGTCCGGCGTTTTGCATGTCTTGCGTGAAGAAGTTGAGGTTGGTCAGCGCTTCCCAGCCCCGGATCACCGTGAAGGTGACGACGAAGACGAGGGCAAGGAGCAGGGTGAAGGCCAGGCTCTGGATGAGCACCGCGGCGAGACGGTCCTTCACCGCGGAGAAGTTCTCGTCGAGAGAGACCAGGACCGCATAGAGCGCGACGAAGGCCACGTAGGAGACCGCGATAAAGCCGAGCCATCCGCTGAAGGGCAGCAGCGTGAAGAGAAGGGCCGCAACACCCACCCCAGCGACGGCGGCTCCCGCCAGAGACAGCACATCGGAGCGGCGGAAGCCCCCGATTCGCCGCGGCTTCAGGTCTGGAGGCGTCGAGGTGCGCTGAGGCAGCGTGGTGCGCCGGCCGGATGTGCCCGAGGCCAGCTTGTCGAGATCGTCGATGGATGCGGTCATGTCAGCCGTCCGTCGCTGCGCCGGATCGTGACCTCGCCACGATGGAGGATGCGATGAAGTTGACGATGAGGGTGATGATGAAGAGCGCGAGTCCGGCCGCCATCAACGCTGAGGTGCCGAAGGGCGTGGCCTCGCCGTAGCGCAATGCGATGAGCGCCGAGACGGAGTTGGTGCCGTTCTGCAGGATGTGCGGCTGGAAGATGAAGACAGGCGAGATGATCATGAACACCGCGATGGTCTCGCCGAGCGCGCGGCCGAGGCCGAGCATCGTCCCGCCAATCATGCCGCCCTTGCCGAAGGGCAGGACGACGGAGCGGATCATCCCCCACTTGGTGGCACCAAGCGCGTAGGCACCTTCACGCTCCCCCACGGGCGCCTGGGAGAAGACCTCGCGCATGACCGACGTCGTGATGGGGGCCACCATCAGCGCGACGACGATGCCCGCGATGAAGGTGGAGGACGTGAAGACCGTGGCCGTGGAGAGCGGATCGTCCGGGTCGCTGCCGTCGACAGCGAAGATGGGGATCCAGCTGAAGTAGGTGGAGATCCATCGCGCAATGCCGATGATCTGGCCCTGAAGGAAGAAGAACCCCCAGAGGCCGAATACCACGCTGGGCACCGCTGCCATGAGGTCGACGAGGCTGATGAGCGTCTGCCGGATACGGCGTGGGCTGTACTCCGAAATGTAGAGAGCAACCCCCGTGGAGAGCGGCACGGCAAAGAAGATCGCGGTGAGCGCGATGAGCATGGTCCCGCTCAAGACCGCGGCGATGCCGAAGTTGCCACCATCCGGCTCCCAGGCCTGGGTCGTGATGAAGGAAAAGCCCGCTTGGCTCAAGGCCTGGAGCGCACGAATCGTCAGGAACACTCCGACAAGCGCCATGATGACGAGGACGGCAATCCCGCTGGCAGTCACGCCTCCGCGGAAGACCCGGTCGCTGCCGCTTCGCGTCGTGGTGAGTTCACGGGGTTCGGCCTCGACAGCCGCGACGTCTTCCGGACGAGGCGGAAGGAAGGTCGTGGCCACGCGCAGACTCTTGCCACTGCGATCAACACCCCGGCGGCGGCGCGATTAACTCACCCGGTCGGCTAAGTGAACGGCTGTCGATGGTGACGAAAAGGTGAACGCCCCACGTCGGCGAGCTAAAGGTGAACATCTCCTGTCCTGTGAAAGTCATCACCATGTCGGCAATGTGGCGCGCATGCGGCGTCACGAGGCAGCACACTGTCCGCGTGCCTCACGCCGACAACGCCCTCATCGCACGCGCTCGCGTCGTCGCTGCGGACGCCCTGCGCGACGATGCTGTCCTGCTTCAGCACAGTGCCCGGAGCGCCGCACGGGCGGCTGAACTCGCGCGCAGGATCCCGCACAGCCGCGGCTCCGAAGTCGTCGCCGCGGCATGGCTTCACGACATCGGCTACGCACCGCAGATCCAGCGGACGGGCTTCCACCCGCTGGACGGCGCCCTCTTCCTCATGGCCGGGGACTGGCCCGAGCGTGTGATCCGCCTTGTCGCACACCACTCGCTGGCCTCGCTCGAGGCTCCCTTCTACGGCGTCGGACACCACCTGGGGGTGATCGAGGCAGTCACCGGGCCGGACGCTGACATCCTCGTCAGCGCAGACCTTGACGGCGGCTCGGGTGAGCCCGCCCCCACCGTGGATGAGCGCCTGGCCCGAATGCGCATAGCCGACGAGGAAGTCGACCTCGTGCCCGTTGATGTGCGCGAGGCTCGGTACGCGGGACTGAGGGCCGCGCACGCCAGAGTTGAGGCAGCTCTCTAGCCGAGAGCGACAGCCACCCTTCATCGGAAGTTCATCCTGCGGGCTCGCGGGCGCTACCTGAAGCGTGTGCCATGCAGCGGTGGACACTCAGCTCCTCCGTTACGCCCAAGACTGCGCCCAGACCATGCTCGGGTCGCACGCCTCCCCGGCATGGGCTCGGAGCCAGAGGGCCGCACATCAGGCGACCGCCGCTGTGAGGGCACTCGATCGCCCCCGCGGTGAAGTCATCGTGGCGGCGGCTTGGTTGCACGCGGTGGGTCAGTCGCCCTCGATCCGCAGCACGGGCTTCGCACCGGTCGATGGCGCCGTACATCTGCTTGCCGAGGGATGGCCCACACCGGTGGTCAACCTCGTGGCGCACCAGGGCCAGGCGAGACTCATCGCGCCATCCTTCGATGCCACGGAGCGACTGGCACTCTTCGAGCGCATCCAGGGCTGGCCCAGCGACATCCTGGACTACTCCATCGTCATGGCACTCCCCGATGACGAGGAGCCTGATCCTGAGGGTTGCGTGCGGCTCGCCGCCAAGGATCTTCCGGCTTCGCTGCGCATGACTGCACGAGACCGTGCGGAGCGCGAGCGACGACTGCGGCGCGCTGTGGACCGAGTCAATGCGGCCCTTATCGCGGCTCGAGCCCCAGCTCATCAAGGAGCGTGAGGACCCGACCGCGAATGTCATCGCGGATGCGGCGTACGACATCGATGCCCTGACCAGCGGGGTCCTCGAGCACCCAGTCCTCGTATCTCTTGCCGGGGAAGATCGGGCAGGCATCACCGCACCCCATGGTGATGACCACGTCGGACTCTCGCACCGACTCGGTGGTGAGGAGCGAGGGAATGGCGCCAGAGATATCGATCCCCTCCTCGGTCATCGCCTCGACCGCTGCCGGATTGACAGCATCTCCGGGAGCCGACCCCGCCGAGAGCACCTGCACCTGATCACCGCCGAGAGCACGAAGGAAGCCGGCGGCCATCTGGGACCGTCCCGCGTTGTGGACGCAGACGAAGAGCACCGTGGGCCTGTCGCTCATGACGATTTCCTTTCGGGAGGGATCGGCCCATCTCCGTGGACGGGATAGGGCAGATCGAGAGGCTCCGGAGTGACACCACGCCGGGGATAGAGCACCTCGGTGAGCGCGGCACCCACCGCCGCACCCACGATCTGGAAGGCGATGAAATAGGGGACGGAGGCTGGCGAGATCCCCGCAAACGTGTCGGTGAGGCTGCGTCCGATGGTCACGGCAGGGTTGGCGAATGACGTCGATGACGTGAAGAAGTACGCCGACCCGATCCAGGCCGGAACCAAGATGGCCCCCAGCCGCCCGTTTCCTGTGCGCGTGAGAGCCCCGATGAGCAACAGCAGGCCGGCCGTCGCCACGATCTCACCGAGCCAGATCGGTCCGCCCTCGCGCTGGCGCGTCGATGGCTCCCACGCGGGGAGCTCGAACATCAGATTGGCCAGGGCGACTCCGGAGACTGCACCACCGATCTGAGCCACGATGTAGAGCATTCCCTCGCTCACCCGCATCTCGCGACGCACCATTTCGACGCCGGTGACGCACGGATTGAAGTGCGCACCCGAAATGGGTCCGAGCATCCAGATGAGAACGCCCAAAGCGGCGACAGTGGACACGGCATTCACGAGCAGGACGACGGCGAGATCGTCGGAGAGCAGAGTGCCCATGATCCCGGACCCGACAACGGCCGCGACGAGGAGGCCCGTGCCGAGGAACTCGGCAGTCAGTCTGCGCCCGAGGACATGCTGGCCCGATGTGGACACAACTACCTCGCGGGCGCGCAGCAGGCGCTCGACAGCGGTACATGTCGTGGGG
>CAZLMT010000112.1:4733-6807 GCA_964560615.1 uncultured Actinomyces sp. | reverse complement strand
CGACCAGCTTGGCGTACTTCGCCAGGACCCCCCGGGTGTAGCGCGGCGGCAGCGGCGCAAAGTCCGCTCTCCGGCGCTCGAGCTCAGCGTCATCCACCAGAAGGTCGAGACTCCGCGACGGGATATCGATGCGGATGCGGTCCCCTGTCTGCACGAGCCCGATCGGGCCGCCATCGACCGCCTCGGGAGAGACGTGGCCCACGCACAGGCCGGTCGTGCCACCCGAGAAGCGCCCGTCCGTGATGAGCAGCACATCCTTGCCCAGTCCCGCACCCTTGATCGCGCCGGTGATCATGAGCATCTCGCGCATGCCCGGACCACCCTTGGGGCCCTCGTAGCGGATGACGATCACGTCGCCGGCCTGGATCGTGCCGTCCTCGAGCGCTGCCATCGCGGCCTGCTCTCGCTCGAAGACGCGTGCCGTGCCCTCGAACGACGTCACGGGGACGCCCGCGTTCTTGACCACGGCGCCCTCGGGAACCAGCGAACCGCGCAGGATGGTGATCCCCCCGGTCGGCGCGAGCGGATCGCGCGTGGCGCGCAGGATCTCGCCATCGGGATCCGGCGGGGAGATATCGGCAAGGTTCTCCGCGACCGTCTTGCCCGTCACCGTGAGGCAGTCGCCGTGGATCAGGCCGGCGTCGAGGAGAGCGCGCATGACGACAGGGACTCCGCCGACGCGATCCACATCGCTCATGACGTAGCGGCCGAAGGGCTTGAGATTGCCGAGGAGCGGCACCTTCGAGCCAATGCGATGGAAGTCCTCCATCTCCAACTCGACGTTCGCCTCGTGCGCGATCGCGAGGAGGTGGAGCACAGCATTGGTGGAACCACCGAAGGCCATGAGTACGGCGATCGCGTTTTCCAGCGACTGGCGCGTGATGATGTCGCGAGCGGTGATGCCCTGCCGAATGAGATCGACGACGGCCTCCCCGGACTTGCGAGAGTAGCCATCACGTCGACGATCGACGGCGGGCGGCGCAGCAGAGCCGGGCAGCGACATGCCGCACCCTCGCCCGGGCAGATAGCGCGCTCAATGGCGTCGACGTCCTCGCGCGACATGAGCCCGCGCGCGCACGCTCCGACGGCCTCGAAGGCATCGATGATGGTGACTTCCTTCTCCGAGCCGTCCGACATCTTGGCGAAGCCCGGGAGGATGGATCCGGCGTAGACGAAGACACTGGCGAGATCCAGGCGTGCCGCCGCCATGAGCATGCCGGGAAGGCTCTTGTCGCAGCCCGCGAAGGTGACCATGCCGTCGAGTCGCTCGGCCTGCATCACGGCCTCGACCGAGTCGGCGATGATCTCGCGGCTCACGAGCGAGAAGTGCATGCCCTCGTGTCCCATGGAGATGCCATCCGAAACCGAGATGGTGCCGAACTGCATCGGGAAGCCGCCGGCGGAGAAGACGCCCTCCTTGGCCGCGGTGGCCAGGCGCGCGAGCGAGAGGTTGCAGGGGGTGATCTCGTTCCAGGAGGAGGCAATGCCGATCTGAGGTTTGACGAAGTCCTCGTCGCCCATGCCGACGGCGCGGAGCATGCCTCGAGCAGGAGCGCGCTCGAGGCCATCCGTGACGTCTCGGCTGCGGGGCTTCATATCGGACATGACGTTCACTCTAGGACACGATGACGTGGGACAGCGGGGACCCCGACTCCCACCGATCGAGCTGCTCGCGCACCAGGCGGCCGATGCGCGGAAGGAAGGCCGTCGTGTTGCCGCCGACGTGCGGCGAGATGAGCACTCCGGGGGCGCGCCACAGCGGATGGTCCGCCGGTAGCGGCTCGGGATCGGTGACATCGAGGGCGAAGGAAAGTCGGCCCGCCTCGGCAAGGATCGCTTCTGTCTCGACGATGGGACCGCGCGCGACATTGACGAGCAGGGCGCCATCGCGCATGCGGGCGAGGAACTCTGCGTCCACCAACATCCGAGTCGAGTCATCGAGCGGTACGGCGAGCACGATCACATCGGCATCGGGGATCAGGATGTCGATGTCCTCGCGTGCGTGCACCCCTGGGCGAGTCGTGCGCCCCACGAGGGTGACCTCGCACTCGAAGCCGGCGAGCCTCCTGGCGAG
>CAZLMT010000112.1:3437-4723 GCA_964560615.1 uncultured Actinomyces sp. | reverse complement strand
GAGATCCGCCTCGCCGTAGGGGATCTGCGCAGTGAAGATGTCCGCGGGGTCCCGAACCTCCCGCACCGCAAGGTCGCCCTCAGCAGGCGCATCGAGCGATGTGAAGGAAATCTGCGTCCACGACTTGCGGCCGGGCGCAAGCGGCACCGGAAGCGTGAGCCACTGCACACGGAATCCCATTGTGCGCCCAGCCTCCGCGAGCATCGCCTCGGTGTCGACGATGGGACCGCGGGCGACATTGACCAGGAGTGCGCCGTCGTGCATCCTCCCGAGGAACTCCGCGTCCACCATCCCCCGCGTGCTGTCGTCTAACGGCGCGGCGATGACGATGACATCGGCCGAGGGCACGAGCGATGCGAGTTCCTCCCGAGCGTGAACGCCGTCTCGTGCAGAACGCCCCACGAGTGCGACGTCGCACTCGAAGCCCTCGAGTCTGCGCGCAAGCGCCTGGCCGATCCCGCCGGCGCCGATGATGAGCACGCGCCTGTCGGCGAGCGCGTCGTAGCGATCGTGCATGAATTCCCCGGAGGGCATCGCGCGGGCCATGTCGTCGATGCGGCGTAGCCTCGCCAGGATGAGGCCGACGGCGAGTTCGGCTGTGCTGGCGTCGTGCACGCCCGAGGCGTTGCACAGCGTGACGCCACGTGGCAGATGGGCGAGGGCGTGCTCGTATCCAGCCGTGGGGAGCTGGCACACCTCGAGCTCGGCCATGCTTCCCATGACCTCGAAGGCCCAATCCCCCGCCATATAGGAGGGCACATAGAAGCGCGTCCCCGCGGGGGGCTCAGCGGGCTCGCCATCCCAGATGACCACGTCGTCGCGCCCGACATGGTCGGCGATCTCGCGCGGGAGGACGATCACGCGCCTACCCCACCACATTTGGCAAGCGGGCCCGCGCCCAGGTCGCGCCACGCACGGAGCCGACGCATAGTGGAGGTATGCGAACTCTGTCGGCCATCGCAGCCTGGGCGCTCACCCCACTCGTCCTCGTGGCGTGCTCCTCCGGGACACCCGTGGCGGGACCGACACCGGCGACTCCCTCCGCGGAGCCGCCCGGGGTGAGCGTGGCCGCTGACCTCGGCTCGGACCTCGTCTCACCCTGGGGCCTGGCGCGACTCGAGGACGGATCCGCACTCGTGAGCGAGAGGGACACGGGCCGCATCGTCCAGGTGGCGGCCGACGGCTCCGTGAGCGACCATGAGATCGGCGCCTTTGGCGCGGAGATGCGCCGCGTCGCCGAGGAGTACGCGGCGCGGATCCGCTGGGACGAGTGAGGCGAGGAGACT
>CAZLMT010000112.1:2644-3427 GCA_964560615.1 uncultured Actinomyces sp. | reverse complement strand
GTGGCCTGCTCGGGATTGCGATCGATTCCACCGGCACTTGGCTCTACGCCTACGTCACCACCGCATCGGACAACCGCGTCGTCCGGATGCCGATCGATGATCCCGCCGCCAGCCCCGAGGACATTCTCACCGGCATCCCCAAGGCCGGGATCCACAACGGCGGCCGCATCGCCTTCGCCGCCGACGGTGATCTCTACGTCGCTACGGGCGACGCAGGCCAGCCCGAACTCGCTCAGGACCCGGCCTCTCTCGCCGGCAAGATTCTGCGCGTGGATCCCGAGGGCGGCGTACCCGAGGACAACCCCTTCCCTGCGTCGCCCGTGTGGAGCCTGGGCCACCGCAATGTGCAGGGCCTCGCCTTCGATTCTGCGGGCCGACTGTGGGCGACGGAGTTCGGCTCGAAGGATGCCGATGAACTCAATCTCATCGAGCCCGGCGCCAACTACGGCTGGCCCCTGGTGGAGGGCATGGGCGACGATCCGGCGTACACCAACCCGCAGGCGCAGTGGTCTCCCACTTCCCTCGCCTCGCCGAGCGGCCTGGCAATCGTCGACGACGTGGCCTACGTCGCGTCACTGCGCGGCGAGGTCCTCTGGCAGGTGCCGCTGGTAGACGGTCGCGCCGCCACACCGATTGCGCTCGACCTCGGCGATCTCGGCCGCCTCCGCACCGTGGAGGCACTCCCCGACGGCTCGCTATGGCTCATGACGTCCAACACGGACGGTCGAGGGGATCCGCGGGCTGCCGATGATCGCATCCTCGTGCTGAAGCTGTCCGCCTGAT
>CAZLMT010000112.1:0-2634 GCA_964560615.1 uncultured Actinomyces sp. | reverse complement strand
CCGGTTTTCGCCCGTTATCGCGACTTTGCGTCGCGTGAAAGTCGCGATAACTGGCGAAAAGTGAGGATGGGGGTGCGCGTCAACTCTCGCTGACGCCGAGCCGCTCGAGCAGCAGCGCGCGCACCTTGCCCGCATCCGCCTGGCCTCGCGTCGACTTCATGACCGCGCCCACGATGGCACCTGCCGCCTGCACCTTCCCGGCCCGGATCTTCTCCGCGACATCAGGCTGAGCGGCCAAAGCCTCGTCAATGGCCGCGAGCAAAGCACCATCGTCGGATACGACGGCCAGTCCGCGGGCGGCGACGACCTCGTCGGGTGTGCCCTCCCCCGCGATCACGCCTTCGAAGACCTGACGCGCCAACTTGTCGTTGAGTGCGCCCGAGGCGATGAGCTGCTCCACGCGCGCGATGTCCGCCGAGGTCACCGCGAGCGAGGCCGGCTCCACGCCGGACTCGTTGGCGATACGCGTGAACTCCCCGGCCCACCACTTGCGCGCGGCATCAGGCGCCACGCCCGCGGCGACGGACTCCTCGACTAGCTCGAGCACACCGGCATTGACCAGCGTGGCCATCTCGAAGTCACCGATCCCCCAGGCCTGCGCGAGGCGCGCACGATGCACCGACGGCTGCTCCGGCTGCGTGCGGCGCAACTCCTCCACCCACTCGCGCGCGGGCGCGATGGGCACGAGATCCGGCTCGGGGAAGTAGCGGTAGTCCTCCGCGTGCTCCTTGGAGCGGCCCGGCGTGGTGACGCCGGTGTCTTCGTGGAAGTGGCGCGTCTCCTGCACCACCCGACCGCCGGACTTCAGGACCCCTGCCTGCCGCTCGATCTCCGAGCGCACCGCTCGCTCGACCGAGCGCAGGGAGTTGACGTTCTTGGTCTCCGAGCGCGTGCCCCACGGATCGCCCGGCAGGTTGAGCGAGAGGTTGGCGTCGCAGCGCAGTGAGCCCTCCTCCATCTTGACGTCGGAGACGCCGAGGCCGCGCATGATGTCGCGCAACTCCGTGACGTAGGCGCGTGCCACCTCGGGGGCCAGGGCACCGGTGCCCGTCACCGGCTTGGTGACGATCTCGACGAGCGGGATGCCCGCGCGGTTGTAGTCGACGAGGGAGTAGTCCGCCCCGTGAATGCGCCCGGTCGCACCACCAGCGTGCGTGAGCTTGCCGGTGTCCTCTTCGAGATGCACCCGCTCGATGCCGACGCGCACCACCATGGGGCCGTCATCGGTCGGCACGGTGACGTCGAGATAGCCGTCGACGCAGAGCGGCTCGTCGTACTGGCTGACCTGGTAGTCCTTGGGCATATCGGGGTAGAAGTAGTTCTTGCGTGCCATCCGGCACCACTCGACGATGGAGCAGTTCAGCGCCAGGCCGATGCGGATCGTCGACTCGATCGCCATGGCATTCATCACCGGCATCGATCCGGGCAGGCCCAGGCAGACCGGGCACACCTGGGTATTGGGTGGGGCGCCGAAGCCGGTCGGGCAGCCGCAGAAGATCTTCGACTCCGTGCCGAGCTCGACGTGGACCTCCATGCCGATGACCGGCTCGAACTCCGCGACAGCGTCGACGTAGGGAATGGGTGCACTCACAGCGACGGCACCTCCTCGATCAGCAGGTGTCCCCATCGGTCGAGCAGCGCCCCTTCGAGCGCACCGCCGACGAGGTAGAGACGGTCGTCGGCCATAGCCGGAGCCATGATCTGCATCCCGACCGGAAGGGAATCCTCGGGCGCGAGGCCGACAGGGAGCGACATCGCGCAGTTGCCGGCCATGTTGACCGGAATCGTGGCGACGTCGTTGAGGTACATCGCGAGAGGATCGTCGACCTTCTGACCAATGCGGAAGGCGGTCGTCGGCGCAGTGGGAGAGACGAGTACGTCGCACTGGGCAAAGGCGGCCTCGAAATCGCGCTGGATGAGGGTGCGGACCTTCTGCGCCTGGCCGTAGTAGGCGTCGTAGTACCCGCTCGACAGGGCGTAGGTGCCGAGCATGATGCGTCGCTTCACCTCGGGACCGAAGCCTGCCTCGCGCGTGAGCGACATCACCTCTTCGACCGACCGGTCACCGTCGTCGCCGACGCGCAGGCCGTAGCGCATGCCGTCGAATCGCGCGAGATTGGAGGAGCACTCGCTCGGCAGGATGAGGTAGTACGCGCCGAGGGCGTACTCGAAGTGCGGACACGACACCTCGACGACCTCCGCGCCGAGATGCTCGAGGATTTCCACGGCCTCGCGGAAGCGCTGCTCGACACCGGCCTGATAGCCCTCGCCGGTGAGCTCGCGGACGAGACCGATGCGCATCCCGCGCACATCGGCGCGGGCGGCAGCAGCGACCACATCGGGCATGGGGTCCGGGATCGAGGTGGAGTCGCGCGGATCGTGGCCGCCGATGACGGAGTGCAGGAGCGCGGCATCCATGACCGTCCGAGTGCACGGCCCGGCCTGGACGAGGCTCGAGGCAAGTGCGACGAGGCCATAGCGCGAGACTCCGCCGTACGTCGGCTTGACGCCCACGGTCCCGGTGACGGCCGCGGGCTGACGGATCGAGCCGCCCGTGTCGGTCCCAATCGCGAGTGGAGCCTCGAAGGACGCGATGGCCGCAGCCGAGCCGCCGCCGGATCCGCCGGGGATGCG
>CAZLMT010000111.1:0-6883 GCA_964560615.1 uncultured Actinomyces sp. | reverse complement strand
AGACCTGATCGGCGTAGAGCAGGGCAAAGCTGCGAATAGCCTCGTCGAAGACCGCGGATTGGCCGAGATAGGCGGAGATAGCGATCGCATCGCCGGTTCGCGCGTGGGCACGTGCGAGCACATGACCACACAGTTCGGCGTACGACGACATGCTCGCCGGGACGAACCCGGACGGATCCGGCGACCACTTCATGTCACGCAACTGTCGGACGTAGTACTCCCGCCCCAACTTGCCCGTCACCCAGCCGAGGAAGGAGTCACTTGCCGCCTGCATGAGCCGCTGTCCTTCGACGACGCGCTCACCCATCTGTGCGTACGCCGATGGCACGCTGTAGGGCTCCAACACAGAGTGCTGCGCCTGCTTCAACTGGAGGGTGAGGACGTCGTCAGAATCGCGGCCCTGCAGCAGGAGCACCCAAGCGAGCAGACCCACACTGCCCACGCCGACCACCTTGTGACCCAGATCGATGACCTCGTAGCGCTCGAACAGGGCACGACGATCCGGCGCCAGGCTCTCGAGATAGCCCGCCAGGGAGCTGGTGATGAGGGTCCGCGCCATAGTGTCTTCGGGCACCCGCACGATGAGTGGTGGCTCATCGACGAATTCACGGCGGCCGTCCACGACCGTGGTGAGCTTGCGCACAGCGGTCCATGCGGTGCGGGCCTGCGCCTTGGCGACCGTGCGGCGCACGGCCTTTTCACCGATCTTGCCGCGCGTGCGCTGGCCCCACGACTCCATCACGGAGGCGTCGACGCGGTCGTACCAGATGTCGATCTCCTTCATGGCTGCGTACTCCGCCATGGAGAGTCGGTACTGACGTGCACTGGCCAGCGCCGCGTCAGCAATCACGTCGTCGGCAAACCCGTTGTCGCGGGCCGCGAGCACGAAGGATGCGGCCAGCCGCTTGACATCCCACTCGAAGGGACCGGGATTGGTCTCATCGAAGTCGTTGACATCGAAGACGGGCACGCGATCCGGTGCGGCGAAGAGACCGAAGTTCGACAGGTGGGCGTCGCCGCAGAGCTGGACCTGAAGCCCACTCGACGGCTGTGCACCGAGGTCACTCGCCATGATGATGGCCGTGCCGCGATAGAAGGTGAAGGCACTCGCGCCCATGCGATCGTGGCGCAGGGGTAGCAGGGCCGGAACCCGCGACTTCTCCTGCTCCTCCAGGAGGGAGATGGGGTCGGGGCGGTCCGATGCTGGCTCCCAGATGCCCTGAGCCTTGCGCGGGAGCGCGTCGCGTGCGGCCTTGCCTCGGGCCCTGCGCTCGTCGGGCGTGAGGTAGGTGCCGAAGGCGAATGTCGTCATGGGTGCCGGATCCGAGGTCATGCCCGGAGGCTACGCGCCACCCCCGAGAGGGCTCACCGCCTGCTCGGGCTTCGGCTCGCCAGCCCCAAGGCCGCGGTGCGCTGATCGTCGAGGGGAGTGATGAGCCTGCGCAGGGTGCCGCGCCACCCGGTCGCCTTGCGAATGGCGCGATCGACCTGGTCGGCGGCACGCCATGCTTCGGCGGCCACGGCGGCCTCGACCGGGCCCGGCCCGTAGAGGGCAGGTCCCGCGAGCCGCGCCAGGGTGACCACGTGCCACTGCACGTCATCGGGGAGGTCGGCGGGATAGTCGGCGTCGGGCGCAGGTGCGTAGGACAGGGGCAGGGGCAGCCATGACTCCGCGAGGAGCAATCGCGTCCAGCGCCAGGCGCCAGCGACATCGGCGCGAGTGTCAGAGCTACCACGCAGTCGCCGACGGATGCTGCGTCGGCGCAGGGCGACGTACGCAATCCAGGCGATCGCCAAGATGAGGACGACCACAGGCACCACGAGAGCCCACGGGATCGACGCACTCTCCTCAGCCTCGGCGCTCCCTCCCGCAGCATCGCTGCCCGACTCTCCGCCCGAGGAACTGCCCGATGGCGAGGGTGTCGGCTCCGGTTGGGGTTGCTGGGGCACCTCCTCGGGCGTGAGCGGTCGCACAACTGCGGAGCGACCCGCGGCCACGTCCTGCGGGCTGGGCTGGAAGGCGACCCAGCCGAGACCCTCGAGTCGGGCCTCGGGCCAGATGCTCACCTCGGAGGCAAGCACGGTGCGCACGCCCTCCTCGGAATCCTCGGTCGCGGGCGGGAATCCGATGGCCAGGCGCGTCGGCACACCCCACGACCGCCCGATGAGCGCCCAGATCGCGGCGTATTGCTCCTGGAATCCCACGCCTTCGGCCAGCACCTGATTGAGCCCCGAGTAGGAGCGATCCGGCGGCCCCGCGGCGAGCGCCTGGGGCGGCGCGGCGGCGTAGCGGGGGTCGCGCAACCTCTCGCTGAGCAGGGTGAGGCGCTGCCAGGTGCCGTCGGCCTCCTCGGCCACGAGCTCGGCGAGTGCGGCCATGGTGCCCGTGAGCGGACCGGGGATCGCTACCGACGGATCGAGCTCGGTGCTGAGCCCGGGCTCCGCCGCGCGCACGGTCTCGCGATCGGCGACCGCAAGGGAGTAGCGGATGTCGAAGGTGTAGTCGATGGGAGAGGAGACCGAAGCGACGATCCCCGTCGCGGGATCGGCTCGCGTGGCGACGGGCGACAGGACCTGGTCGACGCGCTGCGGCACCGGCACCCACTGGCCGGGTAGTCCGACACCGACGGTCACGCGCGTGCTCGCGGAGTAGGTCTCCTCAGGGGCACCCGTCTCTTCGGGTGGGATGTCGTCACCGGGGACGCCGTAGGTCGGCAGGGAGATCCAGGCGATGCCGTTGTACGTCGCGAAGCTCGCCCAGGTCGGCCGGTTGAGCGGTGAGTCGGGGCTGGTCGACGCGGTGAAGAGCACCCGGCCTGCCTCGGCCGGATCGAGTTGCCACCGCGCCGCGATGAGGAAGGGATCAGGGACACCGCCGTCGGTGCGCGACTCGGGAGTGGTCGATCCGAAGAGGTCAAGCGTGCGGGGCACCTGGTGCGGCAGGGAAACGGAAACGGCGTAGGTCGCGAGCGCGGCCACCGTGATGGTGAGCACGGTGAGCACCTCAGCCCACCGAGCGGGTCGCACGGCACCGTCGCCGTTCCAGGGGCCGAGGAGGATGAGGAGAAGGGCAAGCGCCAGGCCGGTGAAGGCGGTGAGCACGCCGGCCTCGATCGAACCCGTCATGCCCGCGGCCAGGGCACCGGAGAGCAGACCCAGCGCGGGCAGTGCCGCCGATGCCGGGCGCGGTCCGAGCACGAGCACCTGACCGAGCCACGTGCCGATAAGGATCGAACCGCTCAGCATCAGGCTCACGAGCACGGACTGGGGTGCGTAGCCACCAGGCCCGATGAGGACTCCGATGATGACGCCGAGGATCGCAACGCCGAGGCCTGCCCAGCGCCCGAGAGCGATCGATGCGGCCATGACGGCAATGACGAGCGGGGCGTAGACGAAGCCGGTGAGGCTGCCCTCGACGATGAGCGGCATCGCGAGCGCCACAAGGAGCGCGGGCAGTGCCGCGACGACTCCGAGACCCCATCGCTGGCCCGCCGGCCGGGCGGGCACAACCTGATCACGTGGGCGAGCGTGCACGCGGGCAGTACTCATGGCCGCATCACCGAAATCGCCGGGATGCGATCCCACCAGCCCAGGACGCCCTGGCCACGCACGACGATGGTGGTCGCCCGGTTGGCCCGCAGCAGGCGCGCGTCGACTCCGGACGCCCCGCGCTCAACGAGCGCGAGCAGGTCGAGCACGGCGGTCGAGCGACCCCCTCCGTGGGAAGCCCGCTCCCCCGAGGTCGTCACCACCTCGACATCGAGTCCCGACGACGATGCGACGGCGGCGAGTGAGGCGATGAAGTCGACGGCTTCCTCGAACTCGTCAGCGGAGGTATAGGCCCGCTCCTCGGCGACGAGCACGAGCGTGATGCGCGGGCGAGTGACATCGACGTACTGCCGCATCATGAGCTTGCCGGTCTTGGCCGAGGAGCGCCAGTGCACGTGACGGAGCTCGTCGCCGATGACGTACTCGCGCAGCGTGGCAAAGGTCGTCGTGCCCATCTCGGCCGATCCACCGAAGTCAGCCAGCGCCGAGGGCAGCGCCGCGAGCGACACGGGACGCACGCGCGGCACGACGAGCAGTGCCACACCCTCGACCTCACCCACGCGGCGATGCATGAGGCCCCAGGGGTCGACGCGCTCAAGCACCCAGGGACCGAGACTCACCGGGCCGCGGCGATGCGTGGGCACGGGGATATCCGCGTGCACACCGGTGGCGTCCCACACCACGGGATGCGAGGTGTCAGCGGAGCGCAGCCGCAGGCCTCGTCGATGCGCGCGCGTCGCCTCGACGTCGACACGCACGACCGTGTCCGAGAGGCGTTCGACCCGAGGAGGCGCCAGGGCAAGGGCGAAGGCCGGCCCCCCGCCCGAAACGAGGAAGAAGGAGACGACGAGGAGGAGCAACGCCCCGACGGCAAGCCCGACGCCCTCGGGATAGCCCAGGGCGAGTCCCAGCCCTGCCGACGCGACGACGACGGCGAGGACACCCCAGCCACGGGCCGTGAGCCGAGCGCTCACCCGACCGGCACTCCCGCGACAACCTGCTCGATGGCCTGAGCCCGCACGCTCGCATCCGCCTCGACATCGGCGAGCACGAGGCGGTGAGCCAGGACGGGCACGGCAAGGCGCTGCACGTCGACCGGTGAGACATAGGTGCGCCCTGTCATGGCCGCGGCAGCCTGGGCCGCGCGCAGCAGGCCGACGCTGCCGCGGGGGCTCGCGCCCAGACGGACCCCCGGGGTGGTGCGCGTGGCCGAGACCAGGCGCACGACGTACTCCATGACGGAGTGATCCACGTGCACGCTGCGCGCGAGCGCCACCATGCGGCGCACGTCCTCTGCACTGCCGACCGGCGTCAGCTCATCGACACTCAACCCACGGTGACTGTTGGCCAGCACCTGCACCTCCGACTCCAGGTCGGGGTAGCCGATGGAGACGGACATGAGGAATCGGTCGAGCTGTGCCTCGGGAAGCGGGAAGGTGCCGTCCATCTCGATGGGATTCTGCGTCGCGAGCACGAGGAAGGGCCGCGGCACCTGATGAGTGACTCCATCAACGGTGACGGTGCGCTCCTCCATCACCTCGAGCAGGGCCGACTGGGTGCGCGGCGAGGCGCGGTTGATCTCGTCGGCGAGCACGACGTGGGCGAAGACCGGCCCGGGATGGAATTCGAAGGTGGCGGAGCCCTGGTGGAAGATCGACACGCCCGTGACATCACTGGGGAGCAGGTCGGGCGTGAACTGGATGCGGTGCCACGACATGCCCAGGGTCGCCGCGATGCTGCGCGCCAGCGATGTCTTGCCCACGCCCGGCACGTCCTCGAGGAGGAGGTGGCCCTCGGCCAGGAGGCAGGTCACGGCGAGGGATATGACCTCCCGCTTGCCCTGGATGAAGCCCGCGACGTTGTCGATGATGGCCTCGGCGTTGGCAGCGAATCGGGCCGCATCCTCAGCCGACAGGGGGGCGTCAGCACTCATCCCAACACCCTAGGGGAGGTTGCCTCATGAGGTCCCGGACTCGGGACCTTCCTCGCCTTCCCCGACTCGGGACCTTGGTCCTCGCCCCCCGGACCTCCGACCCCCCTCATGCTGCCGGAGAGTGGCGCATGCTGGACCCTGAAGCAGAAGGAGGTCGCTCGTGAGCACAGGCGTAGTGGTCGGGTACGACGGGTCCGAGCATGCAGGCATCGCGGTCGATTGGGCTGCCGCCGAGGCGGTGTCCCGGGGGGTGCCGCTCACCGTCTCGGCCGCGACGACCGTGCCCCTTGAGGGCATGCGCTTCGGAGGCTCCCTGCTCTCACCCGACGCGATCGACGCCCTTCTCGAGCGGCTGCAGGCTGCGGCACAGACGCGTGCCGAAGAAACACGCCAGGCACATCCCGGGCTCGAGGTCGTCGTCAAGGTCGCCTTGGGCAGTCCCGCCTCGGTCCTCATCGAGGCCAGTGCCACCGCCGACCTGATCGTCGTGGGCAGTCGCGGCATGGGCGGCTTCCGCGGGTTGCTCGTCGGATCCGTCGGCGTGCAGGTCGCGAGCAACTCCACGTGCCCGGCAGTCGTCGTGCGCAAGGAGCCCGCACCGACCGCCTCGACCGTGGTGGTGGGCGTCGATGGCTCAGAGTTGTCACTCGCCGCGCTGGATTTCGCCTTCGCGATGGCCGATCGGCGCGGCTGGCGCGTGCTCGCTGTCCACGCGTGGGAGATCCCGGCATACGACGTCCTCGCTGCCCCCAGCGGGCCCCCGCCCGTTGACCTCGAAGACTTCGCCGCCGGCGAGGAGCGAGCCTTCGCTGAGTCCCTCGCCGGACTGCGCGAGCGCTACCCGAGTGTCGAGGTGGAGCAGCGCGTCATCAAGGGGCAGTCCGTGCGCGCGATTCTCGACGCCAGTGACGATGCTGCCCTCATCGTCTTGGGCACGCGTGGCCGCGGTGAGTTCCTCGGTGCGGTACTCGGATCGGTGAGCCAGGGCGTGCTCCATCGCGCCAAGGTGCCCGTCGCCGTCATCAGCGCGGGGGATCGAAGCTAGGACATGAACGGCGTGCACATCGATCGCTCAACCATCGCAGTAGCCGATGTCCGCCACTCCCCCGTCATGACCATCGGCGCGGACGACACACTCTGGGATGCGTGGCAGTTGATGTTTGTCTCGGGGATGCGCCATCTCGCCGTGGTCGACGAGCGCGGTGGGAGCATCGGGATCCTCAGTGACCGGGCCATCCTCACGGATCTGCCCATGACCGAGAAGCACCTCGTGGGTCGGCATGTCTGCGACGTGATGTCATCGCCGGGCTACATCACTGACGACACCTCCACGCAGGAGGCCGCGAGTCGGATGGCGCGCCACGCGGTCGATGCACTGCCGATCGTGACCGAGTCAGGCAG
>CAZLMT010000110.1:5379-6924 GCA_964560615.1 uncultured Actinomyces sp. | reverse complement strand
CTTCCTCAACGAGATCCTCGAACGCCCGTCGACGGAGCGGCCCTACATCCTCTTTCCGGTGGGCTATCCGGCGAGTGAGTGCACGGTCCCGGACCTCACCCGGAAGCCGCTTTCCGAAGCGCTACGCGAGGCGCCGTAGTCGATCCTGTGGGCGACGCGTCGCCACCCTTACGAGAGTGCCCGAGCGAGTGCGCTGAAGCGTGCATCCCAGATCTGTCTGCTCAGCGCGGAGGAATAATCGAAGATCTCCGACGCGTGGTCGGCCCCTGGGTAGACGTGCAGCTCGGTAGACACACCCGCCTGCACCAACCTAGCCGCGAAATCGACCGCCTCGTGCAGGAACAGGTCCTGGTCGCCGACGTCGATGAAGGTCGGGGGGAGTCCGGCGAGGTCGACTTCGCGCGATGGGGCGGCGTACCGGTCGGCCTCTCGACCCCGAGATACGGCTCCCAGGCCAGGGCGATCAAGTCCTGGGCGGCGAGGTGCGGACGGTCGTCGATCATCGGATAGGGGGCCATGACGAAGCACAGATCGGGTCCACCCTCATCGCGCACGCGCAGCGCGGAAGCAAGGGCGAGCCCGCCACCGGCGCTGAGGCCGAACATCGCGAGGCGATCGGCGTCGATGTCGAGAGCTGTCGTGTTGAGCCCCATCCATCGCAGGCCTGCAATGCAATCATCCAGTGCCGCGGGGTAGGGGTGCTCGGGAGCGAGCCGATAGTCAACGGACACGATCACGGCCCCGGTGATCTCGCACAGCATCAGCGCCGGGAGGTGGTCGAAGTCCAGATTGCCCAGAACCATGGCGCCGCCGTGGATGAGGTAGATGCCGGGCCTGCTCGTGCTCGGGGTGCGTGGTCGATAGATGCGCAGCGTGAGGTCGCCGGCGGGCCCGGGCACGCTGACGTCCTCGACATCGACGGTCAGGTAGGGCGTCACCTGCTCGCGGACCGACGCCAGCATCGCGTGGAGCGGCCGACGCTGGTCGTCGATGTGCTGACCGTCTTCGTAGGGGGGCAGGGCGGTGTACCCGGCAGCCAACGGTTCGAGAATCTCCGGTCCTACGCGACGCCTACAGTCGGCCCGCGCTGATGACGCGCTGGAGGAAGTCTCGCGTGCGGGGCTCTCTGGGGTCGGAGAAGATGATGTCCGGCGGTCCTTGCTCTAGAAGCACTCCCTCGCTGAGGAAGCACACCCGGTGTGACACCTCTCGTGCGAAGGACATCTCATGCGTGGCCAGAATCATCGTCATGCCCGACAGCGCAAGTTCGCGAACCATGTCCAATACCTCCGCGACCAATTCGGGATCAAGCGCCGACGTGATCTCGTCCAGAAGGATTGCTTCCGGGCGCATCGCGAGTGCACGGGCAATCGCTACTCGCTGTTGCTGACCGCCGGACAGTTGGTCTGGGTACTTATCCGCCTTGTCCGCCAAACCAACGCGGTCGAGGAGGTCGATGGCAAGTTGCGCGGCTTCTGGCCTCGCGACTCCTCCCGAGTGCACCGGACCGACCTCAATGTTCGCCTTCACAGTCATGTGAGGAAA
>CAZLMT010000110.1:2658-5369 GCA_964560615.1 uncultured Actinomyces sp. | reverse complement strand
CTTCTAGGGCATTCACGCAGCGAAGCAGCGTCGACTTGCCGGAGCCCGAAGCGCCAATGAGGGATACGACCTCGTGGCGATCGACATCGAGGTGGATGCCCTTGAGTACCTCGTGGGCGCCGTACCTCTTGCGGACGTCGCGAATCTCGATAAGGGCCATGGCTAACTCTCCTTGCGTCGCCGGTCACGGGCGAGGAGCCCATCAACGAGTCGAGTCTGCGGGATTGTCAGGATGATGAAGAGGGCGCAAACCACGACCACAGGTGTGAGGTTGAAGTAGTTGGCTGAGTAGATGCGTGCCTGAGCGAACGCGTCGACGAGGCCGAGAATGCCCACGAGGGCGGTGTCCTTCTGCATGCCGACGAAGAAGGTCAGCAGTGCAGGGACGATGCGTCGGATGGCCTGAGGCAGCACGACTATGCGCAGCGTCTTCGAGGCGGAGAGGCCGAGCGAGCGGCCCGCGGCAACTTGGCTGGGGTGGATCGTCTCGATCCCGGCCCGGTACACCTCGGACACGTAGGCGCTGTACGTCAGGGCGAGCGCGAGGATCGCGTAGACAACAGGTGACTGGTCCGCAACGACGGGGATCCCGGTGAGCGGCAGACCAAAGCCGATCAGGTAGATGAGGATGATCGCCGGAACCGCGCGGAAGAGATCCACCCACGCTATCGCCAGCGCGCGAATCGGCCGGAAGGGTTTCCCCGGAAGGAGGCGGCCAATGGCGATCACGAGTCCTAGCACGAGCACGATGAGCATGGACACCACGGCGATCTGGACGTTGAGCATCAGAGCTCTGAGGATGCCTCCAAAAGTCAACGTGACCATGTCCCACGAGAGGAAGACCGTGCGGACAGCACCGTCATTTGCCGTCAGGACGACGACAATGAAGAGAACGGGTAGGTAGGCGCCGAGGTAGCCAAACGTGCCGAGGGATCGCCCGCGCGATGCCGCGGCAAAAATTCGAGAGGTCGCCGAGTCTCCGGCAGCCCACTTGCGTCGTGCTGCAAGTGAATCTCGCAATGCGGCGATAGGAGGAAGGATCAGCACAGGACTGAGGGCGGCTGCGCCAAGGCACAGCCAGCGCACCGCGGAACCTATGGCCTCCGCCTGAGCTGCAGCGACGGAGAAGACGTACCAGCCGGCGATGACGACCAGTGAGGCAATGGTGAGGCTGGTGAACGCGCGAGTGAGGGATGCGGGCGGGGGGCTATGACGTGATGTGGGGAGGGACGACGACTCGCCGTCGCCCCTCCCCGCATGAATCTGTTCTGTCACGGGGTCCAGACCGGTACTTCGTTCGGGTTGCGGCCCAAGTCAGGCACGAGCCATGTGTCGATCAGGGAGTCCATCTGGCCACTGGCGGACATATCATCAATGACGGAGTCGATGGCGGCCTTGTTCGGTGAACCCTTCGGGAGGACCGCGGCTGTGTCTCCGCCGACATTTACCTGGCCGAGAACCACAAGCGCTCCGTTGGAGGCCTTCTCCGCTTGCAGTTGTAACGGTAGATCGAGAACGGTTGCCTCAACCTGTCCCGCTGCAACCGCCGCGTTCATCTCAGGAACACCCTGGTAGGTGCGCCACTCCTGAGTCGGCTTTAGCGTGTCCTTGAGCCAGGACTCCTGAACCGAAGCAAGGTAGACACCAAGAAGCGCATCCTTCATCGTTTCCGCCGTGAGACCGGAGCCCGCCTTGGCGAGGACGCCGCTCGTCTGCACAAGGTACGTCGATGAGAAGTCGACATTCTCCTCGCGCTCCGGCGTCTTGAAGATTCCGGACATGGCCAAGTCGTAGTCCCCAAGTTGGCCAGCGACTAGGGCTGCGAAGTCGACATTCTTTACGGTGATCTTCTCAAGACCGGCTCGGTAGGCGATCTCAGCCGCGATGCAGTACTCGAATCCTCCATCGATGGTCTCTGGCGTGTCTCCTCGAAAGTTGCCGGGAGTGGGCAAGATGGCGGCGACGGTGAGCTCGCCAGCGACAGCTGGGGTCAACTCGATGGATCCCCACTCGCCTTCGGTCTGGCACTCGCCGTAGGTGGCAGGGACGGCTGACGTCGCAGCAGCCTCACTCGTGGATGCTCCCGCCGAGGTCTCTGTCGTCGAGGTCCCGCTACCGCCGCAGGCAGTAAGCACCAGGGCCGACAACCCCACGAGCGGAATGAGCACTTTGGTTTTCCTCAATGGGTCCTCCTAGGCCGGGCGTTCGCGAGGGAACGCGTCCCGTGCGCCCGTCCGTCGGACGCTTGGCTCAGTGGACCGGCCCGCAGACGATGTGTCCAATATGAATTGGCCCCGATCGCCATACATGTTGCGTATAGGCGGCTACTTCGATTGATGCAATGCCTGCACCTGGCGACGCACCGCAGAGGCGAATTCTCCTGCGAAACGGGGTACCGCCCGCGTTCGCCAGCACAAGGACAGATGCACAGTCGCCTCCGGGAGCGGTTCCAGGGGCCGGTAGGTCACACCCAGAACCCGGACGTGGCTCGTGGTCATGGGAACCAAGGCGACACCTTGTCCACAGGCCACCAGGCCAAGAATGCTGTGATCCCCCACGGCTCGATCGTCGGCGATTCGCATCTGGAACCCCGCAGCTATGCAGGCCCGAATGTAGGCGTCGTACACGTCGGGTGCCTGCGACCGGCGGAACATGATGAACCCATCGCTAGCGAGATCGGCCAAGCGGACTAGCCGCCGCTCAGCGAGCGG
>CAZLMT010000110.1:2014-2627 GCA_964560615.1 uncultured Actinomyces sp. | reverse complement strand
CCGCTTCGGAGCCGAGATCGGTGACGGTAAAGCCATCCACCGGTCGACTTAGCCGACCCAAACCAACGTCGATCCGTTGCTGTGCAAGGCGCTCAAGTTGGTCCGCGTCGTCGAGCTCTTCAACGTGAATCTCGACGTCGGGAAGACGTCTACCGAAGTCCTTGAGCACGGCTGGCAGGAGTCCGAGAAGAAGTGAGGGCATCGCCGCTATTCGCAGTCGACCGGACTTCACGTCGGCTACTGAAGCGACCGCCTCTCTCGCGCGCTTCTCCTGTTCGAGAAGCGCGTAGCACTCCGCCAGAAGCGCCTCCCCTGCCGCCGTCAGCGCAACTCGACGGTGATCACGGTCGAACAGGCGTACCCCAAGGTCCCTCTCCATTTTGGCGATTTGCTGGCTTAGGGGCGGCTGGGCCATCGATAGTCGCTGTGCAGCACGGGTGAAACTCAATTCCTCGGCCACTGCAACGAAGTACCGGTACTGACGCATCTCCACACCAGAACCTTACGGCCGCATATGCACAGCATATGGAAAATCGCCAATACTGGTATTGGCAACATCTAGTCCGTGCGCGCTAGAAATGGCCGCGAGCGTGGCGAAAGGAGGCTCGTGGTC
>CAZLMT010000110.1:1393-1906 GCA_964560615.1 uncultured Actinomyces sp. | reverse complement strand
AGAATATTATGTTAGACGTTCGGGTCCCTTGCGGGATTTGTCCCAATGAAAGGTTCGCTTCGTGGTCAAGGTGATGTGGTTCCTCAAGCGAGCGGAGGGGCTGTCGCTCGAGGAGTTCACCGCATGGTGGGAGGAGCACCTCCACCTCATCGCTGCGCGCCAGGCGCCCTATCTGAAGCACTACGTCGTCAACATCCGCACCTCGGACGACGACACGTGGTCGGGCAAGCCGCAGGCCGACTGCGAGTGGGACGGCGTCGCCGAGCAGTGGTTCGAGACCGAGGATGACTTCAACCACGTCTACGGCAGGCCTGCCGCTGCAGAGACACGCACCGACACGCTCAACCACGTGTCGCGATTCGAGCGCATCATCGTCCGCGAGATCATGGTCGTCTAGTTCGTCATGGGCGAGCGGGTGCTGCGGGCGCAGCGCGAAGACGTGCCCTGGGACATCGCGACCGACGTGGTCGTCGCGGGCTCGGGCGCAGCCGGTTGGTCGGCTGCCATTGGGGC
>CAZLMT010000110.1:0-1383 GCA_964560615.1 uncultured Actinomyces sp. | reverse complement strand
AGGCCACGATCGGCGGCACGACCGCCAAGGCGGGGGGCCGCTACGGAGGAGAGGTCGCGAGCACGTGGCTGTGGATCTGCAATCACCCGTGGATGGCCGAACTCGGCCTCACCGACCCGCGCCCGGAAGCCCTGCGCTATTTCGCTCGCCTATCCCGTCCGGAGCTCTATGACCCCGCTCACCCCACCCTCGGGCTCCCTCCCGGTGAGTACGCACTGCTGGAGGTGTTCTACGACCGGGGATCGGAGGCGGTCGCGGCACTCGCGGACTGCGGCGCGCTTCCCCTGCGCTCGCTCGCGGGCACTCTGGACTACTACGCCGATCTGCCGGAGAACGCCGCGCCCAATGGCCGCGGGCTCTACCTCCCCATGCCCGATGGGACCGAAGGCCTCGGCTCGGACATCGTGGAGTCCATGCGCGCGAAGGCCGAAGACCTCGGCATCGGGCTGCGCACCGAGAGCGGTGTCTGGGGACTTGTGGTCGATGACGACGACGAGGTCATCGGGGTGGCGGCGGGCGCACGCGCCTCGGATCTCGTGCTGGTCGAGGCCCGCAAAGGCGTGATCTTCGCGACGGGTGGCTTCACACACGACGACGACCTACGTCGCAACCATCTGCGCGGCCCGGTGCTGGGAGGTCTCGCGGGCGCGGGGTGCACGGGCGACCTCGTGCGTATCGCGGGGGAGATCGGACTCGACCTCGCCGGCATGAACGAGGCCTGGCACGTGCCGATGGTGCTCGACCACGCACCCGCGCCGGTGAGCGGTGCCTTCCGACTGCCGGGCGACAGCATGATCGTGGTCAACACGGCCGGACACCGCGTGGTCAATGAGAAGACGACGTACAACGAGATGACACGGGCCTTCTTCGCGTGGGATCCGGGTCGCGCCGTCTATCCGAATCTTCCGCTGATCATGGTGTACGACGACGACGTCTCGCGGCGCTGTCGCGCCATGCCGGAGGATGCGCCGGTGACCGATGGTGGCGGCAACCCCATACCCCCCATCCCCGGGGAGGGACACGAGATCGTGGGCCAGACGTGGGCCGAAGTGGCGGAGCGGATCGACGAGAAGCTCGCGAAGTACCAGCACGTCGTGCCCGGTGCGCGCCTGGATGAGGCGTTCCTCGAGGGCCTGCAGCAGACGCTGACGGAATGGAGTGTGATGTCCGAGCGCGGTGTCGATAGCGACTTCGGGCGCGGTGCGACCAGCACGGAGCGACGGCGCTCGGGACCGCCGCGTCGCGAAGGGATGGCCAACCCGACCATGCACGGCTTCGCGGAGACAGGTCCGTACTACGCGGTGGTCCTCGTCCCCGGGGTGCTCGACACCAAGGGCGGTCCGCGCATCGACACTCGGGCGCGGCTGCTGCGCACCGATGGCG